>NZ_JBSTYL010000007.1:0-204718 GCF_054052465.1 Aeromonas enterica
AGAAGTGAAACGCGGTAGCGCCGATGGTAGTGTGGCATTCGCCATGCGAGAGTAGGACACTGCCAGGCACCCAACATTGAAAGCCCGCTCAGATGAGCGGGCTTTTTTTATTGCTTGAAATTCAAGCGTCTGCTGGCAATGACCAAACGATGTTTTCCTTCTGCTCCCCATTTGTTCATTGTTTCCCCGCGCTGTTCCGGATAGTTGCGCCATCTTGCGCTATACATCCCCGCCCATTTCGTTTGCTGAAGCTAGCTAAAATCAGGATTTTGGTTTTGCTCAGTTCCACTTCTGCAACAGGTTTCGTTCGGTGCTAATTTTCACTTGGCTTTTCTGCTATTCCCTTCATTGATAATCACTATTGCTGCGATGGGGGATGACAAGAGGTGCGGGATCCATAGACTGTCTCTTTCACGGGCAAGGAGCTGTGTATGTTGGGGATCCACGATCTGGCGTTGTTTATCGTATCTGGTTTGCTGTTGAACATGATGCCAGGGCCGGATTCCCTGCTCATCATGCTGCGCAGCGGCTCTCAGGGTTGGCGGGCGGGTTCAGTCGCGGCGCTGGGGATTGGGACTGGTACTATGGTGCATGTGCTGGCGGCTGCACTGGGGTTGTCGGCTGTGTTAAGCGCCTCGGCCGAGCTGTTCGCCGTCATCAAGTTGATGGGGGCGCTCTATCTGGTCTACCTGGGGCTTTCCATGTTCTGGCAAGGCATCAGGGCACCTTCAACCCCCAACGCGGCTGTGGCGCTGCCTGTGCTCTCTTATGGCCGGATCTATCGGCAGGGGCTGCTGACCAATGTGCTCAATCCCAAGGTTGCACTCTTCTTCCTCGCCTTTGTGCCCCAGTTCATCGCCCCCGATGCGCCGCAGAAGGCGCTGGCTTTCATCCTGCTGGGCTGCATCTTCAATTTTAACGGCATGATCTGGTGTCATCTGCTGGCCTTCTCAACCGCTTATGCAAGCCGCAAGGTGCGTTTGCCGGTTCGTCTGGGAGCTTGGCTCAACCGCCTGATGGGGGGACTGTTCATGGGACTGGGTATCAAGCTGGCTACGGAGTGAGACTGCGCCATTAGAGACAACCGGGCATAGAAAAAGGCGTATCCCATCGCTGGAATACGCCTTCGTCTGCACTGCAGCAGGTCTGATCGAGATCAGTTCATGCCGTAGCGCTTGAGTTTCTTGCGCAGGGTGCCACGGTTGATGCCCATCATCACAGCGGCGCGGGTTTGGTTACCGCGGGTGTATTGCATGATCACGTCCAGCATGGGAGCTTCGACTTCGGAGAGGACCATATCGTACAGATCAATCACTTCCTGACCGTTCAACTGGGCCAGGTAGTTACGCAGGGCCTGTTGCACAGAGTCACGCAGGGGGCGCTGGGTCGGCTCGGCAGCGTGATTGTGAGTAGTTGTTACCAATGCATCAGAAGTCAGGGTTTGTTCGAACATATTCGGTCGGCTCTTTAGTTATGCGTTAACCTAATCCATCGAAATACGCTTCGAGTGCCTCTAGTTGTGCGTCTGCACAATCCAGGGCATTGAAGTGCTTACGGAATTCTCGGCCCGTCTCTTCTTCATCCAGATACCAGCCCACGTGTTTACGGGCAATGCGCGCTCCCAGATATGCACCATAAAACTGGTGCAGGTTGGTTACATGCTCGTTCATCAGGGTGCGAACCTCTTCCCTTTCGGGAGGCGGCAGCTTGGTACCCGTTTCAAGAAAATGACGGATTTCCCGGAAAATCCAGGGTCGTCCTTGCGCTGCACGGCCGATCATCACGGCATCAACGCCGGTATAGTCGAGGACATACCGGGCCTTCTCCGGGCTGTCTATGTCGCCATTGGCGACAACAGGAATCGATACGGCCTGCTTAATCGCCTTAATCGTGTCGTACTCAGCGTGACCCCGGTAGAGGCAGGCACGGGTACGACCATGCACGGCGAGGGCCGCGATACCGCAATCTTCGGCGATTCGGGCGATCTCCTCGCCATTGCGGTTATCCGGATCCCATCCTGTGCGGATCTTCAAGGTAACAGGCACCTTTACTGCATCCACCACGGCCCGGCAGATGGTTCTGACCAGATCGGGATGACGCAGCAGGGCGGAACCTGCCAACTTCTTGTTCACTTTTTTTGCTGGACAACCCATGTTGATGTCGACGATCTGAGCGCCCTGCTCCACGTTGTAGCGGGCGGCAAACGCCATCATCTCGGGGTCGGCTCCGGCAATCTGGACCGATCGCAAGCCACCTTCTGCAGAGTGATCCATTCTCATCCTGGTTTTCTGGGTATCCCAGACATCCGGGTTGGCCAGCAGCATCTCGGAAACGGCCATGCCAGCGCCCAATCGCAAACAAAGTTCACGAAATGGTCGGTCTGTTACACCGGCCATGGGAGCCACAATCAAGGGAGTTTCAAGCGTGTGGGGACCTATCTGCATTCCACGGTTACCATCGGCTTAGGGCGGCGTATATTACGCATTTTTTAGTCAGGAGAAAAGGTTAGTATTTGAGCGTCAGGCATTTTTTTCTGAAAAAAACGTCACCCCAAGGCTTGCAAATTCAGGAGTGCTTGAAAATCAGGCATATTGTCGGGGTGGGTTTACGGGGTCAAATGAGCGAGGGACGCGACAATTTGCCTGTCCCCATCCAGTTGTAGTTTGCGCTATGATAGCGGGCTTGAATCGAGCAAAGGCTCCAAACAATTTTATTACAAGCAAAAATTGGGGATGTATGACGTCAAGGTTCATCAAATCTCTCTACCCGTGTCTGCTGGGTGCCGTACTGGGCTCAGCCCAGGCACAGACTGTCAGTTTCAGCGAGGCCTGGAGCCGGGTCATCCAGCAGGATGACGGGCTGGCGGCGGAACAGGCCGGTGTGGACCGGGCGCAACAGTTGCGTGAGGCGGCCAAGGCCATGTATCTGCCCAAGGTGGACGTAGGGGCCAGTTATACCCACCTCGATCAGCCGATGGAACTCGATATGATGGATCTCAACCCCATCGCCAACCATCCGGAATTTGGCAAGGTGCTTGCGCCCGTCATGCAGGCGCTCAATCTATCCGCCAGTGATTTCGTGACTCCCCTGACCAAGCAGAATGTGGTGACCAGCTCGGTCAAGATGCTGTGGCCGCTGTTTACCGGTGGTCGCATCGATGCCGCGCAGGACATTCGTCAGGCGCAGGTGAGCGAGGCGCAGCAGCTGCTGGTGCTCAAGCAGCAATCCACCTTTGAGAGTCTCTCCCAGACTTATTTCGGTGTAGTGCTGGCGGCACAGGTAGTGCAGACCAAGCAGGAGATCGAGCAGGGACTGGCTCATCATCTGGATCATGCCAGGAAGCTGGAGGCTCAGGGCCAGATCGCCAAGGTTGAGCGGCTGTCAGCCCAGTCGGCTTATGACAGGGCGCGTATCGATACTCAGAAGTCCCGTCGCAGCCTGGAGATTGCCCAGCTGGCACTCGGTCACATGCTCAAGCTCAAGCAGGCTGAACCCAATACCCAGCTATTTATCAACGACAGCATGCCGCAACTTGATGCCTTCGTGCAGGAGACCCTGGCGGTGCATCCGGGTCTCAAGCTGTTGGCTGCCAAGAAGGAGCAGGCTCAGGGCATGATCAAGCTGGAGAAAGGCAAATATGCCCCCGAGCTGTTCCTGTTTGGCAACTACAACCTCTATGAGGATGATTCACTGGCTTCCAAGACCACGCCTGACTGGCTGGTCGGGGTGGGCGTCAGCATGCCGCTGGTGAGCCGCGACGGCCGCTCCGAGACGGTGCAAGCCGCCAAGAGCGCCGAGCTGCAGGTCAATCTGCTGCAGGCCAAGACCCGCCAGGATCTGGAGCTGCTGGTCGAGAAGACCTGGCGCGAGGCTGCGCAGGGGCTGGAGGAGTTCCAGTCTCTCTCCTCCACCCAGGCACTGGCCGAGGAGAATGTGCGGCTGCGGGACAAGGCATTCGGGCAGGGGCTCTCCACCTCGCTCGATGTGGTGGATGCCCGCAACCAGCTGGCCGGGGTCAAAACCCAGCGTGCCGCTGCCGCCTATCAATATGTGATCTCGCTGGCCCGCCTGCTGGCGCTCTCCGGCCAGATGAACAGTTTCAATCAATATCAGCGCGGGCAGGCGATCGAGGTAAATTCATGATCGCGGCCCGCCTTGTTTCCATTTTCATGTCTCTTTCGACCGCCAAAGGTCGCCCGTTTGCCGAGGTGAATTCATGAGTCATCCCCCCATCAAGAAAAAGATGAGCCAGGGCAAGCCGTTGTTGCTGCCACTGGTGCTGGTTCTGCTTGCTCTCTGGCTGGGCTGGCGTTTCTGGCTGGCTTATCAGCCCGAGCCGGTGCGGCTGCAGGGACAGATCGAGGCGCAGCAATATTCGGTCTCCTCCAAGGTACCGGGTCGCATCGACGAGGTGCTGGTGAAGAAGGGTGACCAACTGGCCAAGGATCAGCTGGTGTTTACCCTGGCCAGCCCGGAAATCGAGGCCAAGCTGAGTCAGGCCAAAGCCGGTGAAGCAGCCGCTGGAGCCATGGCGCAAGAGGCCGAGAAAGGGGCTCGGGCCCAGCAGATAGCCGCCGCCAAGGATCAATGGCAAAAAGCCAAGGCTGCCGCCCTGCTGCGCGGCAAGACCTATGAGCGCATCGCCAGCCTGCATCGCGATGGTGTCATGCCGCTGCAAAAGCGCGATGAGGCCTGGACTGCCTGGCAGGCGGCTAAATACAGCGAAGGCATGGCCTGGCAGCAATATCAGATGACGCTGGAAGGCGCGCGGGAAGAGACCAAGATAGCGGCTCGGGAACAGGCCAAGATGGCGGCCGGCGGCGTGGCGGAAGTGGAGGCCTATCTGGCCGATACCCGCATCGCCAGCCCGCACGCGGGCGAAGTCTCTCAGGTGCTGCTGCGCAGCGGTGAACTGGCGCCGCAGGGCTTTCCCGTGGTGACCCTGCTCGACATGCAGGATGCCTGGGCCCAGTTCCATGTGCGCGAAGATCTGCTGCCCCGCTTTGCGCTGGGAACCGAGTTTGACGCTCGCATTCCCGGTCTTGGCGAGCAGATGGTGCGCCTCAAGGTGACCCATGTGGCCGTGATGGGAGATTTCGCCACCTGGCGTGCAACCGACACCCGTCAGGGTTTTGACATGAAGAGCTTCCAGGTGGAGGCTCGCCCGCTGCAACCGGTTGAAGGACTGCGGGTTGGCATGAGCGTGCTGGTTGAACTCTGATGGGACGTGAGTGGCGGTTGCTGTGGCAGGATCCGTTCGGTCGTGCGCTGGCGAGCTGGGTCCCCCTACTGCTGATGGGGATCCTCTGCTGGGTCTTCTCGGCCGGAATGGCGCGGGATCTAAGGGTAGGTTTGGTGGATCTGGACCAGAGCGTCCTCTCCCGTCAGCTGGCGTTCTCGTTGGACGGTTCCGCCGGCCTGCGCCTTGCCGGCCAGTTCGACTCCATCGACGAGGGCGCGCGTGCCCTTCGGGGGGGAGACATCTATGCCCTGGTGGTGATCCCTCATTATCTGGAGCGGGATGCCCGGCAGGGTACCCAGCCGCAGGTGACCGTGTTCAACAATGGTCAGTTCATCCTGATTGCCAAACTGGTCAACTCGGCGCTGGCCCAAGTGGTCGGGACTCTCAACGGTCAGGTGGGCGTGCTCTCGGCCATGGCGGGGGGCAAGGCGCTACCCGGTGCAGTGGGGCAGTCGGTGCCCATCGCCAGCCAGGTGACGGCGCTTTACAACATCAACTCCAGCTACGCCCAGTTTCTGCTGAGTGCCCTGTTGCCCGCAGTGTGGCAGATCCTGGTGGTGCTCTACGGCATCAATGCGCTGGCTCGTACCGATCGACTGGGGCTGGACTGGACCACCAGAGGGGTCTGGTTCGGCCTCTGGCGCACTTTGCTGCCTCATGTGCTGATTGGGTGGGTCTGGGGTCTGGGGTGGAGCCTGCTGCTGTTCAAGGCGTTTGGCTATCCGATGCAAGGCAGTTGGCTGGTGTTGACACTGGGATTGGGACTGGCGTCTGCCGCTTGCGTCAGCATGGGGGCCTTCTTCTACGGTGTCATCCGGGATCCGGCCCGCGCCCTGTCGCTGGCGGGTGCCTATACCGCACCGGGCTTTGCCTTCATGGGCGTGACCTTCCCGGTCAGTGCCATGGGGGACTTTGCCCAGTTCTGGCGCAGTCTCCTGCCCATCTCCCACTATGTTGAGTTGCAGATAGGCCAGACCAACTACGGCCAGCCGCTGACGGCGGCCCTGCCACAGCTTGGCGCCCTGTTGTTGTTCCTGCTGCCCCTGCTGTTGGTGGTACGCCGCTATCAGACGCAGGTGATGGCGGTACAAGTTCATGAGGAGTCCAAGCCATGATGGGATTCTGGGATTTGCTGCGCCTCGAGCTGCGCACCTTGCTGGCGGATCGCGCCATCATGCTGACCCTGTTTGGTGGCGTTTTCTTCTACTCCTTTCTCTATCCGCAACCCTATTTGCACCAGTTGCCGCGGGAAGAGGCGGTGGTAGTAGTCAACGAGGATGGCAGCCAGCTTTCCCGCCAGCTGGAGTTCATGGCCGATGCTACGCCTCAGGTGAAACTGGTAGCGAGGGCTGGCAGCCTGGATGAGGCGCGCCAGCTGTTGGTGGCAGGGCAAGGCAGCGGTATTTTGCATATTCCCCGACACTTTTATCGGGATCTGATGCAGGGCAAGAGCGTCACTCTGGGCTATGCCGGTGATGCCTCCTACTTCCTGGTTTACGGCACCATAGCCGAGGGGCTGGCCCAGGCGGGTGGCACCCTGGCGGCCCAGATCAAGGTCACGCGTCTGCTCGGTCAGGGCGAGGCATTGCCGCAGGCGGCCATGGGCTGGAATGCGGTCGGGCTCAATGTGCTGCCGGTGTTCAACCCCACCATGGGCTATGTGAACTACGTGGTGCCCGCCGTGTTCGTGCTGATCCTGCATCAGGTGCTGCTGATGGGCACCGGGATCCTGGGGGCAACCCAGAATCAGCGCAGTGGTCGCGGGGAGCATGGTTATTGGCAGAGCGCCCCCGTGCTTGCCCTGCTGCTGGCCAGAACCCTGGTGGTGGGCGGGCTGTTCGTGCTGCCAGTGACCTACTTCTTCGGCTTCTGCTTCGATCACTACAACATAGTGCGTACCGCCGAGCCGGCCGAGCTGTGGCTGTTCACCCTGCCGTTCCTGCTGGCGACTACCTGGCTTGGCATTTTGCTGGGAGCCCTGTTTACCCGCCGGGATCTGCCGACCCAGGTGGTATTGCTCTCCTCCATGCCACTGGTCTTCCTGGCTGGCTTCATCTGGCCGCTCGAGCTGATCCCGCTCCCCCTCAACTGGCTGGCCCAGTGGGTACCGAGCACCCCGGCCATCGAGGGCTTCTTGCGCCTCAACCAGATGGGAGCCGAGTTTACCCAGGTTTCCCGCTACTGGTGGCAGTTGTGGGGGCTGGCACTGCTTTACGGCGGTCTGGCTTGCCTGCTGCTGCACTGGCGTCAGCGATCGCCTGTGGACGAGGCGGTTGCGTCGGGCGGGGTGGCTGCGGAGACGGCAACTGAGCCTGGCCCCTCTGCCAGCTAGACGACATCAGACAGTAAAACGGTCAGCCCAGGGGCTGACCGTTTTGTTATCCGGATTGTTCACCCCCGGCTGAGGGTGGGATCGCCGATGGCGTAGATCTGCCCCACTGCCTGCTCATCGTTCAGCAGTTGCAACCCATGGTCCGCCACATCGGCGCGGCGCACCAGACCGCGCACCTCGCTCCCCTGGCTCAACACGGCCTGCCCTGTGGCCTCGCCATCCTGCAAGCCGGCCGGGCGAACTATGGTCCAGGTCAGCGCGCTGGTCTGCAGCCAGCTCTCCGCCAGGCTCTTCAAACGTACCTCGTGACCGAAGGCGGCCCTGGCCCGCTCGGGCAGGTATTGCCAGCTGTCGCCGCAACCCAGCGAGGTGACCAGCAGCAGGCGTTTGAGCCCGGCCAGCTCCATCTGATCGATCACCAGGCGGTTGCCTTGATAATCGACGGGGGCCGGCTGGCGGAAGCTGCCGAGGGTCGAGATCACCCCGGCCTCGTCACCTGCGAGTGAGCAAGCCTGCGCGACGGCCTGATGGTCGAGGGCGTCTCCCTCAACCACCTCGACTCCCAATGCGTGCAGCTCGGCGGCCATCTCCGGGTTGCGGATCAGGGCCACGACCCTGTGACCCTGGCGCAGGGCGAGCTCGGTGAAGGCGCGGCCCAGCCCGCGGCTGGCTCCGAAGATGAGTGTGGTTGGCATTGTGCTGCTCCCTGTAGTGAAAGGGTTAGCCTAGAGGGTTGGCACAGCGCTGTAAATGAGAGTTGTTTTTATTTGAGGGGATGAACAGGGGAAATGCGGCGAGCAGCGGGCAGGAAACCCGGGCTCGCACAGGATCAGCCGTTGTAGTGGCCTATGTTGGGGCGACGGCTGGGGCCGCTCAGGTGGATATCCACCGGATTGAACGCCTTGATCGCCTCGAAGCTGAAGTCACCGATGGCCTGATGCAGGCTCTGGGGGCTGTGGTTGGTGATGATGATGACGCTCTTCGACAAGTTGCGCCGGCGGCGCAGCAGGTGGCCGAGGAAGCTGGACTGGCTCTCCGCCATCTTGGCGCGGTTGGCCGACACCTCGTCGATGATCAGCAGATCAACCTCTTCCAGTGCACGGCGGTACTGGTTGCGCTCCTCCTGATCCTGGATCACGTTGAAGAAGAGGCGATCGACGATGGAGGCCCACTGCTGGAAGATCACCGATTTCTGGTGGCGCTCGATCAGCTCATGGGCCACGGCGCCCGCCAGGGTCGACTTGCCGGTGCCGTAGTCGCCATAGATCAGCATGCAGCCGCCGCCGCTCTTCTCCCAGTGCTCGAAGCCGCTGATGAAGTAGCGAGCCGTCTCCATGGGGTATTGCAGCGCCAGATCGGTGGCATCCATCTTCTCGAATACCCAGTCCGGGTTGAGGTCGGCCTGGGCGATCAGCTTCTGGATCCGCTCTTGGCGAGCCGCCTTCTGCAGCTCGCGCACCTCGGCGTTGGCCTTGGCGTCGTACTCCTTGCGCAGGGTCTCGTAGTCGTACTGGCTGCCACCTGTCTGGGCCTGCAGGCGACGAATGCGTTCAAGCAGGCCGCCCACGTGCTGGCTCAGTTCGGTGTCGTGCACTCGGTGGTCCTGTTTGGCCTTGGCGATTCTTTTGCGCTTTGCTTCGATCTCTTCCAGCTCCTGGCGCAGGGGATCTTGCGGGTCAGTCATGGAATGCTCCTTCTGCTGGATCAGGGATGGGGGGACAAGGCACTGATTTTGCCTGCAGGCGGGGGCCGCTATCAATCATTATCCGGCTCCTGCAGCGGCGCCTGTTCCTGGGTTTGCACTTGGGCCAGCCGTTTGGCCTCTTCTATCATCTGCTGCGCCCGCTTGCTCGGGCCTGAATCTGCAGGGGCTGACGTGACCTGCTGGTAACCTTTCGCCTCCATCGGCTGGCGACGGACGTAGCGGCGGGTCTTGAGCGCACGAATGAACTTGAGCATCCACTGGTGCTGGGAGTCGAATACTTCGGGGCGGCCCAGCCAGTAGGCGATGAACTCCCCCAGATCCTCTTCGTTGTAGCTGGCATCGATCACCCCGCACAGGCGGGCGAGGGCGGGCAGCTCCTCATCCGGGCGCCACAGCAGGTGCATCTGGAACGGGCGTTCCGGCAGCGGGCTGCGCACCTTCTGGGTCAGCAGTGGCAGCCGGAACGGGCACTGATGGTAGTGCTCACTGTCGGCCTGTGCCTCGACCTGCATCAGCCCGGCCTCCATCAGCTCGTCGAACAGCTCGGTCAGCTGGCGGGCGTTGACCTGAAAGGAGAAGCCGCTGGGGTCGCCGGGATCGACCACCGCCAAGGCCCGCCCAAGCTCGGGATAGTTGAGCCGGGCCAGCTTATTTTCCAGCACCAGTCTGCGCAGTTGCAAGGTATAGAGGCTGCGAGCCGGATGGGACAATCTGGGGTGGGTGAGGGCGCTGTATTCGGCTGGTGTCATGGTGCTCTTCACGATCTGGAGTGAAGGGCATTATCCCCCATGGCGGGGTCTCATACAATTCGTGCCGCTCGGGTATGGCGACGAGGGATCGATCATCTTGCAATGATAGAAGGCCGAGTGGAAATCTATCGTCAACTCGATCTCGAGTGAGTCTTTATTCTTAGGCATCAGAAATGAACATTGATAAAAATTGTCTATGTTTTGCTGCCCGCTTACCCACTATTACCTGCTTTTTTTCAAACAGTTGGCCGCCAGAATAGCCATCTGGCATACATTTCATGACGGTTATTCAATCATCTGATTGGTCAGAGCTGCCTGTTATGGTCTAGGCTTAAAGCTAAAATAACTTATTGACTAATAAGAGCTTTATCAAGATGTCAAAAGCCGGGTTACGGATCTTGGTGGTGGAAGATGAAGTCGTTTTTCGCCACTCGCTGGTAAATTATCTCGAGCATGACGGGGCGTGCGTGTTTCAGGCTGAAGATGGGATTGAAGGCCTTTCTGCCGCCGCGCTCTACCACCCCGATATAGTGTTGTGTGATCTGAACATGCCCAATATGGATGGACATGAGGTCATCGCCTGTCTGTCTGCCCGCTATCCCCATATCCCCGTTATCGTCATCTCCGGGCAGAGCAAGATGGAGGCGGTCGAGCGAGCGTTGCGTGCCGGTGCTCGCGATTTTCTGATCAAGCCGGTCTCCGACTACGGCCAGGTGCGCCGCAGCATAGATCAGTGTCTGGCGGCCAGCTATGGTCACGGACAGCAACTGGAGTTGATGGATCACATCGACTTCTTTCGTGATCACGACAAGGCAGCCACCCGCCTGCTGGCCTGGTTGAGACCACCCGGATTGCAGGAGTGGGGCCCTTGGCAGGTGACCTTCAAGGGGATGGGCAATTTGTTCATTCCGGACACCTTCAAGGTGGATGACAAACTGCTGGTGCTGGTGATGGAGTTGCCAGTTCTCGGCGTGGATGCCGCCTTCTGTGGCGCCTTGATACGTTCCCTGATGAATGCCCCCTATCGCCAGTTTCAGCACAGGGAGAGCCTGCTGCTGACCCAGCCCCATCGGCTGCTCGACTACCTCAACCTGCAGCTCATTGAATCCGGTCTGCGGCACTCCTTTGCCATGGCCGCCCTGCTGTTCGATCAGGAAGATGGTCTGATGTTTGCGAATGCCGGGCTCACCACACCGCACTGGTTGATGCGCTCCGGCGGCCTGCCGCTCGGCCTGCTGCGCAGCAGCCATTACGCACTGCACAAGCGCAGCTGGCACGAGCCGTTTGACCTGCAGTTTCGCAGCGACAGCGGCAGTGCTCTCCATATGCAGGTACGCCACCACTGAGGCAGATCCGCCGCAGTCAGAAACAAACAGGGCGCCCGATGGGCGCCCTGTTTGTTCATCACAATCCTAACCGATTAGACGGTGGCAGACTGCAGTTTCTTGTCGTGCTCTTCCGGTTCTTTGGCCGGACCTTCGGCACCGTGCATCCAGTAGACCAGGCGGTTGGCCATGGTCAGCAGGATCAGAGCGCTGATCACGGCGGCGATGGCAATGCCGCCGAAAATGGCGATGGCACCGGATTCACCGACGAAGGACCCAACGAAACCGGCAATGTAGTTGGCCATGGCAACGAAGCCGAACCAGGCACCCATCATCAGGGAAGCCAGGCGCAGCGGAGCCAACTTGGTCACCATGGAGAGACCGATCGGGGAGAGGCAGAGCTCACCCAGAGTGTGGAACAGGTAGGCACCGACCAGCCAGAACATGGAGGTCTTGACGGCCTGATCACCACCCTGCTCCAGTACGGCACCGATCATGAACAGGAAGCCCACGGCCAGGAACAGCAGACCCATGGCGAACTTCACCGGGGAGTTCGGCTCTTTGCTGCCGAGCTTGATCCAGATGGCCGCGACTATGGGGGCGAGCGTGATGATGAAGAAGGGGTTCAGGGACTGGAACCAGGCGGTCGGCACTTCGAAGCTGCCGATCATGCGGTCGGTATATTCCTGCGCATACAGGTTCATCAGACCACCGGCCTGCTCGAAGCCTGCCCAGAAGATGATGGTAAACAGACCGAGTACCAGGATGACCTTGATGCGATCCACTTCCTGCTTGGTCAGTGGCGCCTTCTGCTCCTTGGAGCGTTGCTCGGCGGCGCGCTGGGCGGCCGGCACACGACCTATGTCACCCAGAAAGCGCTGCGCCATGGTGGCCTGCACCACCAGAGAGAGCAGCATACCGATACCGGCGCTGACGAAAGCAGCTTGCCAGCCGTAGGCAGTCGCGGCAGCGCCACAGATCACACCGGCCAGCAGGGAACCCAGGTTGATACCCATGTAGAAGATGGTAAAGGCACCGTCACGACGGTGGTCACCTTCTTTGTACAGGTCACCCACCATGGTGGATATGTTCGGTTTGAACAGACCGTTACCCAGGATCAGCAAGGCCAGACCCGCGTAGAAGACAGTGTTGACCATGTCCGGGAACATGGCGTGCGGCAGTGCCAGAGTAAATTGGCCGGCAGCCATCAGCACGGCACCAAACAGGATGGCGCGACGTTGGCCGAGGAAAGTATCTGCCAGCCAGCCACCTATGATGGGGGTAATGTAGACCAAACCGGTATAGATACCGTACAGCTTGAGTGCATCGGCCTGAGTCCAGCCCATGCCGCCGTTGGCAGTCATGTCGGTCAGATAGAGGACGAGCACGGCACGCATGCCGTAATAGGAGAATCTCTCCCACAGTTCGGTACTAAAGAGCAAAAAAAGCCCTTTAGGGTGACCTAAAAAGGTCCCTTTGGACGGATTATTCATTGGAACTTCCACCTGTGTCTTATATTTTTTTAGGAATTTTATGCAAGGGCTAGGAACAAGCCTTAATCCTTATAGAACAAGCGTGATTAAATTACAATATTATGATTTAGCGATATTTTATCTATCAATGGTTGAATATTTGTTTATAAAATGAAAAAGGGCATCGAATGATGCCCAGTATATAATTCTATTAACAGGTTAAATATTCAGCGATTACAACTGTTTGACGAACTGTTTCAACCACGCAATGAATTCACCGTTCAGTTCCGGGTGGCGCGCGGCATATTCCACATTGGCTTTCATATAACCCATCTTGCTGCCGCAGTCGTGACTGCGACCCTTCATGAAGTAGGCGTTGACCTGCTCCTGCTCCATCAGCATGGCAATGGCGTCGGTCAGCTGGATCTCGTCGCCGGCACCGGCCGGGGTGCGTTCCAGCAGCGGCCAGATGTTGGAGGAGAGCACGTAGCGGCCGACCACGGCCAGATTGGAGGGCGCCTCGTCGCGGGGCGGCTTCTCGACGATGGCCTGCATCGGCAGGGACATGCCTTCGCTCAGGGCCTCGCCCTTGATGTCGGCGATACCGTATTTGTCCACTTCGCTTTCGGGGACGGCTTCCACCATGATCTGGCTGATCTGATCCCCCTCGAACATGCGCACCATCTCGGCCAGGTTGTCCTGCTTGAGGTTGCTGGCCACTTCATCGATCAGCACGTCAGGCAACAGAACTGCAAACGGGTTGTCGCCGATCAACGGCCGGGCACACAGCACGGCATGGCCCAGTCCTTTGGCTTCACCCTGACGGACGTGCATGATGGTGACATCTTTGGGGCAGATGTGTTGTACCTCTTCCAGCAACTGCCGCTTGACCCGTTTTTCCAGGGTTGCTTCCAGCTCGAAGCTCTTGTCGAAGTGGTTCTCGATGGAGTTCTTGCTCGAGTGCGTCACCAGGATGATCTCCTTGATGCCGGCGGCGATGGCTTCGCGCACCACATACTGGATCAGCGGCTTGTCGACGACGGGCAGCATCTCTTTCGGGATGGCCTTGGTGGCGGGCAGCATGCGGGTGCCCAAACCGGCGACAGGAAGAACGGCCTTGCGTACAACGAGCGGTGTTTTTTTCATGGAGAGAGTCCAGAGATACAAAGTGGGCTCATGATACCCGAAGAAAAATAGGGCAGCCACAGGCTGCCCTCATGATGGGGAGTATCCAAACTGGTTACTTGACGATGATCATGTCCCGATTTGCTTCCAGTGTGGCCGGGCCGATGCCGCTCACATCGGCAAGCTGTTCCACGGTCGTGAACTTGCCCTGCTTCTCGCGGTAGTCGACGATGGCCTGCGCTTTCTTCTCGCCGATGCCCTTGAGTGCAGTCAACTCATTGATACTGGCTGTATTCAGGTTCACCTTGCCGCTCTCCTTGGCAGCAGTGACAGCAGTGGTCGGTTTGGCGGCCGGCTTGTCGGCGGCCAGCAGAGGCTGGCTTAACAGCGGCAGGCAGCTCAGCAGCAGAGTGGCGGTCAGGGTCTTGTAGTTCATGGTGTCACGTCCTTGTGTTGTGTGGAATGCCTATTGAGAATTAGCCGAGTCGCGCCATTTTTTGTCTGTCAGATATGACACTGTATAAGTCAGAGCAAACGGCTATAACCCTCCTTTATCCAAAATGGGTACACTGCTCCAACCATTTGACCAGGATGTCTTTTTCCATGTTTTTTCCCGCAATCTCCGAGCTGGAGCCCATCGCCCGTGCCGCTGGTGAGGTCATCATGGCTATCTACAGTCAGCCCTTTACGGTGGAGTACAAGGGGGACGAGAGTCCGCTGACCGCAGCCGACAAGGGGGCGCACGAGCTGATCGTCCAGGCGCTGACCCGACTCACCCCCGATATCCCCGTACTGTCGGAAGAGTCCTCCCCCGAGGTGATGGGGTTGCGCCATGGCTGGTCACGCTACTGGCTGGTGGACCCGCTCGATGGCACCAAGGAGTTTGTCTCCCGCAACGGCGAGTTCACCGTCAATATCGCGCTGATTGAAGAGGGAGCGCCGCGCTGGGGAGTGGTCTATGCGCCGGTTCTGGACAAGCTCTGGTATGGTGGCAAGGGGCACGGAGCCTGGCGTGTTGCCGATGGCAAGCGTGAAGCCATCCAGACCCGGCCACATCAGGAAGGGGCGCCCTGGCGGGTGGTGGGCAGTCGCAATCATCTGTCCCAGGCCACCCTGAATTACCTGGCGCGCTTTGGTGACATAGAGCGGGGCGAGATGGAGCTGGTCTCCATGGGCAGTTCGCTCAAGTTCTGCATCATTGCCGAAGGGGGCGCCGAGCTCTATCCGCGCCTCGCCCCCACTTGCGAGTGGGATACAGGCGCGGCGCAGGCGGTGCTGGAAGGGGCCGGAGGCAGCGTAATCCAGCTCGATGGGTCGCCCCTGGTCTACAACAAACCGGATATTCTCAACCCCTGGTTTGTCGCCAGGGCGTGAGCCCGCTGTGATACCACTGAATAGAAAGAGGCCGGACTTGGTTGAACACCAGCGTCCGGCCTCTTTGCATCTTGGGAATGGCGTTTTGTCAGAACACTTTCTTGAACGGCTTGATGGTCACCCTGGCGTAGACACCGGCTGCCACATAGGGGTCGGCATCGGCCCAGGCTTTGGCATCGGCCTGACTGGCAAACTCGGCGATGACGGTACTGCCGGTAAAGCCCGCATCGGCCGGATCGTCGGCATCGATGGCCGGGTTGGGGCCGGCGGTCAGCAGTCGCCCTTCATCCTGCAAGGTCTGCAATCTGGCCAGATGGGCTGGGCGCACCTGCTTGCGCAGCGGCAGGCTGTTGGGAACATCTTCGGAATAGATGAGATACCACATGAGAGGATCCTTTTCTGATTGCGGTTATTTTTTCAGCTCGCCTTTCTGCTCGGCGGGCAGGTGGCGGTAGAGATAGACACCGCTCAGCAGGGTAAACACCAGCGTCATGCCAAGCAAGCCGAACACCTTGAAGTTGACCCACATCTCCTGTGGCAGGTTGAAGGCCACATAGAGGTTGAGCAGGCCACAGGCGGTAAAGAAGCCGACCCAGGCCAGATTGACTCTATCCCAGATGGCGTCGGGGGCTTGCAGCTCCTTGCTCAGCATCTGCTTGATCAGATTCTTGCCAAAACCGTAACGGCTGATGAGCAGGCCCAGTGCGAACAGCACGTTGATCACGGTCACTTTCCACTTGATGAAGGTGTCATCGTGGAAGAAGACGGTGAGACCGCCGAAGAAACCGACCAAAAGGAAGGTAAACAACTGCATCTTCTCGACCTTGCGATAACGCACCCAACTGTAGATGAGTTGCAGACCGGTCACGACGACCAGGGCGCCGGTGGCCGTGTAGATGTCGTAAAACTTGTAGACCGCGAAGAAAACGATAAGTGGAATAAATTCAATAAATTGCTTCATGTCTGGCTCATAGCCCTCAAAAATAGACCTCAAAATTTTATCCAGTCTACCTGCAAGGTAGACAACGGCAAATGAATAAGACCGCCCATTTGGCGTCCAGTTCCCTGTCGCTTGCCTAGCCGAATAGCTGGCGGGAAATCTGGTTACTCAACCGCTTCTGGTCCGCCAGCAGCTCGCGAATATGCGGCTCTTCGATGAGCGGGTTGAGCAGCACGGCGCGCAACAGGGTGAGCGGCTGGGTACCGTAGCGTCCCACCGCCCGCTGGGTGCGGGAGACAAAGCTGTGTCCCTCGGCCCGCTGGGCTTTCTGCAATGCAACGTTGAATGCGTTGATCTGCTCGTTGTCCGCATCGTCCGGCGCCTTGCCCTGCAGATGAGGGGGAATGCAGCGGTAGGAGAGCAGGTTCATCACCGGGGCCGACATCAATTCGAAGGCGGGGTCGGCATTGATGAGCGTGGCCATCAGGCGGGCTCTGTCGTAGTTGGCCTCGATAAGTCGGGCGTAACCCTGCTGACCAAACAGCTGGAAAGCCGCGTCCAGATAGAGTGCATTGGCGGGGCGGGTACCCTCCAGGGTGAAGCGGCCCTGATCAAAGGAGCTGGCGCGGATAGCGTAGGGTGCCTCCCGCTTGACCGTCATCATGAGATCCGGCTGGCGGCAGAGCAGCATGCCGGTACCGAGCGGCACCAGCAGTTGCTTGTGACCATCCAGAGTCACGGTATCGGCCAGTTCAATCCCTGCAAGCAGCGCCTGATAGCGGGGCGAAAACAGGGTCGGGCCGCCCCAGGCGGCGTCCACGTGGAAGTGGATCTGCTCGCGGACCGCGATGGCCGCCAGCTCGGGCAGGGGATCGATTGATCCAAAATCGGTACTGCCGGCCACCCCGACCAGCGCCAGTACCTTGAGTTTCTGTTCCTTGCACTGGATGAGTGCCTGCTCCAGCGCCGCCATGTCGAGCCGATTCTGGCTGTCGGTCGCGAGGCGCCAGACGCTGTGTGCGCCCAACCCCAGCAGATCCATCCCCTTGTCGAAGGAGTAGTGCATCAGCCGCGAGCCCAGGATCACGGCGCCACGATAGCCCTGCTCATAGAGGGCGAACAGGTTGTCGCCACAGGCACGGTTGCGCGCCAGCCAGAGAGCGGTGACGTTGGCTATGGTGCCGCCGCTGGTCATGACGCCGAGGGCGGCATCCTTGGCATGCATCTGCTCGTCATAGAAGGCGTCGTCGGCGCGGTAGATGAGGCGGTGCAGCTTGGCCAGCACCTCTCGCTCCAGAAAGCTGAGCAGGCGGGAGGACTCCATCTTCATCGGATTCTGGTTGAGCATCACCAGCAGGCGCGACAGCTCGGCGGTGAAGGCCGGTAATGGCGCCGTCATGTGGCCCATGTAGCGTGGTGAGGTGAGATGGGAGGCGCCGGGCACCAGGCTGGCCAGCCGGGCCAGGTAGTCATCCATGGAGATGCCGATGGCCGGCATGCAGGATTGATCGAGCTGGTGGGTGAAGTGGTCGCGCTGGTAGGGGGCCTGACTGTCATCCGAGTGGTGGAAGGTCTCCAGCAGGGCCGTTACGGCCTGACCGAAGGCCGGATCTGGTAGTGCAAACAGTTCAGTCAACTTCATCAGGTTCTCCAGACCGGGTTGCCAGGGAGTCACTGTGTGGTGAGCAGCCGTGGCGGCAACAGCTAGGTGGGCATCGGCCGCAGAGCATACACCAAAGGCAAACGGGTGACAGCCATGAGCGCTGGCCAAATCAGATGCCATCCCCTTTAAGCTAACACTTGTACTCTGAAATGGTGGCGGCTAGAGTGAGCCCAGTTTGGGCAGGAGTATGCAATGAGCAGTGTGACGGATTATTCTCCCCGCGAGGAGTTGGCCAATCGCCTCAGCCATGGCTTGGGGCTGGTGTTCGGGATCCTGGGATTGATCCTGTTGTTGAACAAGGGTTGGGAGCAGGGCACCCAGGCACTCATCAGCTACAGCCTCTATGGCGGCAGCCTGGTGCTGCTCTATCTCGCCTCGACCCTCTATCACAGCATGGCGGAAGGGCCAGCCAGGCGCTGGTGCAAGGTGTTTGATCACTGCGCCATCTATCTGCTGATCGCCGGTACCTATACCCCTTTCCTGCTGGTGGCGCTCGATACCCCGCTGGCCCAGGGACTGATGGTAGTGATCTGGGGGCTGGCGTTGGCAGGGGTGGTGTTCAAGCTGCTCTTCATCAATCGTTTCAAGAAGTTGTCGTTGTTTACCTATCTGATGCTGGGCTGGTTGTCGCTGGTAGTCATCTATCAGCTTTACATCCATCTGGAGGGGGAAGGCTTGCTGCTGCTCGGGCTCGGTGGCCTCATCTACAGCTTGGGGGTCATCTTCTATGTGGCCAAGCGCATCCCCTATAACCACGCCATCTGGCATCTGTTTGTATTGGGTGGCAGTGTTTGCCACTTTATGGCCATTTATGGTTATGTCGCCTGACTAGCCCTTAATTGGTATTAGTCGTTGCTCAAAAGGATAAATTCGTGCGGTATCACACAGTTGGCGTCAGCGTTTGCTGACAAGCTAGGGACAGTTCAATTCGCAAAGGATGCACGAAATGAGTGATATCGCGCTTTCCATCAGCATGTTGTCGCTGGTGGCAGTGCTGGGGCTCTGGCTGGGAAACTGGCGGGTCTATGGCGTTGGCTTGGGGATCGGAGGTGTGCTGTTCGGTGGCATCATAGTGGGTCACTTCGCCGGCCTCTCGGGTCTCGCATTGGATGAACAAACCCTGCACTTCATTCAGGAGTTCGGTCTGATCCTGTTTGTCTACACCATAGGCATCCAGGTCGGTCCCGGCTTCTTCTCCTCCCTGCGCAGTTCCGGCCTCAAGCTGAACGGCTTCGCCGCCCTGCTGGTGCTGCTTGGCTGCGCGGTCGCGGCGGCGTTGCATCAACTATTTGACGTGCCGCTGCCGGTGATCCTGGGGGTCTTCTCCGGCGCCGTGACCAACACCCCTTCCCTCGGTGCGGGTCAGCAGATCCTGGGTGAGCTGGGGGCGGCTCCCGGCTCGACCGGCTTGATGGGCATGGGGTATGCCGTCGCCTATCCGTTCGGCATCTGCGGCATCCTGCTTACCATGTGGCTCATTCGCATGTTTTTTCGCATCAAAATCGACGAAGAAGCAGCCCAGTTCGAGCAACAGGCTGGCAAGACCAAAGAGAGCCTGCAGACCATCAACATAGCGGTGCGCAACCCCAACATGCATGGACTGATGCTGGGGGAAATCCCGAGCCTGGACGAAGCCGATGTCATCTGCTCCCGCCTCAAGCGTGGCGAGGAGCTGATGGTGCCGCGGCCGGACTCGCGCATCGAACTCGGTGACCTGCTGCACCTGGTGGGTGAGCGGCATGCGCTGCACAAGGTGTTGCTGGTGCTGGGGGAGGAGGTGGAAACCTCGCTCTCGACCCGGGGCACTGATCTGCGGGTAGAACGGGTGGTGGTCACCAACGAGCAGGTGCTCGGCAAGAAGATCCGCGATCTCGACATCAAGCAGAAGTACGATGTGGTGATCTCGCGCCTCAATCGGGCCGGTATCGAGCTGGTGCCGACCAGCCAGACCAGCCTGCAGTTTGGTGACATCCTCAACCTGGTGGGTCGACTCGACGCCATAGAGGCGGTGACCAATGTGGTGGGCAACGTGCAGCAGAAGTTGCAGCAGGTGCAGATGCTGCCGGTGTTCATTGGCATCGGTCTGGGTGTGCTGCTTGGCTCCATCCCCTTCTATCTGCCCGGGTTCCCGGCGGCACTCAAGCTGGGTCTGGCGGGCGGTCCGCTGGTGGTGGCGCTGATCCTGTCGCGCATCGGCAGCATCGGCAAGCTCTACTGGTTCATGCCACCGAGCGCCAACCTGGCGTTGCGGGAGATCGGCATAGTGCTATTTCTGGCTGTGGTGGGCTTCAAGTCAGGTGCCGGTTTCATTGACACTCTGATCAACGGCGATGGTCCGGCCTGGATGATGTACGGCATGGCGATCACCCTGATCCCGCTGCTGGTGGTCGGGGTGCTGGCCCGTCTGTATGGCAAGATGAACTATCTCACCCTGTGCGGATTGCTGGCCGGTTCCATGACGGATCCTCCCGCCCTGGCATTTGCCAACGGCATGCATCCCACCAGTGGTGCCAGCGCTCTTTCGTATGCGACAGTCTATCCGCTGGTGATGTTCCTGCGGATCATCTCACCCCAGTTGCTCGCCATCCTGTTGTGGGCGGGTGCCTGATCATGACCCGGATGGGGGCACAGCCATGTGCTCCCATCATCAAAATGCAACACATTGATCATCTTGATTTTATTAATTTCTACCTCCGTCATTGACCCTTCTGTTTAACCGGCCGTTCCAGCTTCAAATCAGTCTATCCATTCGAATTTTCTAACTGGTTTCGGACATCGTTCACGGGCACATTAGACGGTGGAATATTGCATGCCAATAGAGATTCAGGAGAGAACATGAACAGCCACAATATCGCATTGGATCAGGACGTCGTCGTTACCCAGTTGAAAGGCAAGGTTTACCTGGTCGCCGCCGATGGCAGCCAGAAGCAGCTCGCCGAAGGCGATATCCTGCCCAAGGATGCGGTGCTGATCACTCCTGAAGGCGCCAGCTTCAAGGGCGGCAACCAGACTTTCACCCTGAGCCCGACCAACGAGCAGCAGGCTGAGGATGAGACGTCTCAAGAGCCGCGGCTTGCCCAGAATGTGCCTGGCAACGCGAATGACATTGCAGCCCTGCAGCAGGCCATTCTGGGTGGCGCCGATCCGACCAAGGCATTTGAAGCATCCGCTGCGGGTGGTGCTCCTGCCGCAGGCGGTGGTGATATCGGTGGCGTGGCGGGCGCCAGCGGCAATGGTGGCTTCGTCACCATAGATCGTACCGGCGATACCACCATAGCGGCGGCAGGTTTTGATACCGCCACCCAGGCCGACACGGGTGTGATTGGCGATGCGTTTGCGGGTGAGGAAGATCAGCTGATCGACTTGGTGCCGCCGGTGATCACAGTATCTGCCCCTGACAATACCAATGACACGACGCCGACCATCACGGGAACCACGGATGCAACCGCAGGCAGTACCGTGACCCTGCTGGTGACCGATGCCAATGGCAACCAGCAAACTCTGATCACCACCGTCAATCCGGATGGCACCTTCAGCGTGGACGTGACCACTCCGCTGGTTGATGGCTCCTATACGGTCACCGCCAGCGTCACCGACCCGGCCGGCAACACAGGCACCGCGACCGATGATGGCAGCGTGGACGGCACGGCCCCGGATCTCGCCATTGAGCTTGATGCCAACATCACCGCCGACGACGTCATCAACGCCGCCGAAGCGGGTCAGCAGATCCCGGTCAGCGGCACCGTGAGCGGCGAGTTCAAGGCCGGCGACACCGTCACCCTGACCGTCAACAACACCGACTACACCGGCAAGGTGGCGGCCGATGGCCGCTTCACCATCCTGGTGGCGGGCAGCGACCTGGCGGCCGATGGCGACCAGACCATCGAGGCCCGCGTGACCAGCACCGACGCGGCGGGCAACAGCGCCACCGCGACCGACAGCGAAGGCTACGGGGTCGACACCCAGGCGCCGGTGGATCTGGCCATCGAGCTTGATGCCAACATCACCGCCGACGACGTCATCAACGCCGCCGAAGCGGGTCAGCAGATCCCGGTCAGCGGCACCGTGAGCGGCGAGTTCAAGGCCGGCGACACCGTCACCCTGACCGTCAACAACACCGACTACACCGGCAAGGTGGCGGCCGATGGCCGCTTCACCATCCTGGTGGCGGGCAGCGACCTGGCGGCCGATGGCGACCAGACCATCGAGGCCCGCGTGACCAGCACCGACGCGGCGGGCAACAGCGCCACCGCGACCGACAGCGAAGGCTACGGGGTCGACACCCAGGCGCCTGGTGCACCGACCGTAGTCATAGTGGATGATTCCAACAACGACCAGCTGCTGACCAAAGGAGAGATCGGCAATGATCAGATCCAGGTGCGGGCCGAGGTCAGCAATAGTGACCTGGTTGCAGGTGGCAAGGTCACCTTGACCATCAACAACGGCGGCAGTGAAAACACGGTTGAGCTGAAGCTGGTGAATGGTGTGCTGATGTTGGCAAGCGGGCAGCCGGCAAACGGCTTTGTTTACAACAATGGCGCTATCAGCTGGACGGAGACCACACCGCCCAACGGGAAGTCGTTGACTGTGACGGCGACCCAGACTGACAAGGCGGGTAATGCCTCCTTGCCGGGCAGCGACATGGCAACCATTTTGAATGAAGCTCCAGAGACGGCGGACAAGCAAGCCAGTGGTCTGGAGGATGCAGCCAGCATCGCCATACCTGCGCTCTCTGGCAGTGACATCGATGGTACTGTCGTGAGCTTTACCATCAAGAGCTTGCCGGCCAATGGTGTCTTGCTGCTTGATGGCGTGCCAGTGACGGAGAATCAGAGTGTTCAGGCTGTGGATGCTGGCAAACTGACCTTTGTACCGAGTGCCGACTGGAATGGTGACACCAGCTTCAGTTATGTGGCAGTGGACAATGAAGGGTCGGCCGACGCAACTCCTGCCACCGTGACCATCAAGGTGGAGGCGGTGAACGATCTCCCGACAGTGGGCATCTCCAATGGCGTAACTGTTTCCGAAGAGGGCTTGCCCAACGGCATCGCCGATAACAGTGGCAACCCGGATACCACGGATGCCAAGGGCATGTCCGGCACTATCTCCATCGGTGATGTGGACAGCAGCAGCCTGGCTGTTTCACTGGGTGGACCGGCGGGGCTGACCTCCGGTGGTGCCGAGGTGAAGTGGAGCTGGGATGCCGGCAGCAAGACACTGGTTGGTTATACCGGCACCCTGGGTAGCGACGGCTACAAGGCGGTGGTCGAGGTCAAGCTGACCGCCCCGAACGCCAGCGGCAAGGGCGATTGGGCTTATGATCTGACCCTCAAGGCGCCGCTTGACCACCCGGTCAAGGGCCAGGAGGATTCCCTGTCGTTCCAGCTGGACGTCAAGGTCTCCGATGGCAATGGCACTACCACAGGCAAGCTGAATGTCACTGTCGAGGATGATGCACCGATCGCTGGCGATGCCGCGGCCGTGTCCGTCATCAAGACCAATATTCCTGACACCCTGACCGGCCTGTTTGATCTGACCAAGTACAGTGGCAGCAATCAGACGACCCTGAACGTGTCAGGCTTCAGCATCACGGCGCTGGGCTTTGCCTCGTCAACCAACTCGGCGCTGGTCATGGCCAATGTCAATGGCTCCAGCTCCGGGCTGGGGGTCTCCAGCGTGGGTTCGCCCAATCACAACCTCGCCAACGAAGTTGATTTCCGCCACTTCGCAAATGGCACCTCGGCTTCCGAGCAGCTGACCATCAAGCTGGATGCGGGCAAGGTGGCCTATGGCGCCAACATCAAGTTCAGCCAGATGTTCGGTGGCGAGCTGGAGAGCGGCGTGGTCGAGTTTTATCGCGGTGGCGTGTTGATCGGTACCCAGACCTTCAGCTCCAATGCTGCGGGTGGCGACTATGCGGGCAATTTCCAGGTGCAGCAGGGTGGCTTCGATACCATGGTCATCAAGGCCACCAACAATGGTAACGGTCTGTACGCCGACAACAGCGACTTTACCGTGAAGAGCATAGAGTTCCTCGGTGCCGACACGGCGCAGGCCATCGCCTATGGCTCCGGCACCGTGACGCCGCAGTGGGGTGCGGATGGCAAGGGCTCCATGGGACTGGTGCTGGATCCGAACGTCTTCGAGAGTGGCCTGCGGACTGCCGCGGGTTCCCTGGTCACCATCAGCTCAAGCGGGGCCAATACCCTGCTCGGCAAGGATGCGGGCGACAACCTTGTCTTCCGGCTGGAGTTCACCCCGGCCACCGGCAAGTGGGAGTTCTTCCAGTATCAGAACATGTCCAAGCCCCAGGGAGATGGCGACATCGACTTCCGGATCCAGGTGACGGATGGCGATGGAGATGTGAGTATCGGGTCGTTTGCCACCAAACCGCTCTTTACGCCCATCGTTCAGGGGATCTCTGTCGACAGCGTGAGCGAAGGCGGTAGCCTGGAACATACGGTGACCCTGTCCGACGCGACCCAAGAAGCGACGCAATATGACTTTGCCATCAGGGGCAACGGCAGCAACCCCGCATCCAACCTGGATTGGGGGACTGCCCAGTTCAGCAACGGGGTGACCTACAACAGCACCACCGGCAAGATCACTGTGCCGGCCGGGGTTTCCGGTTTCACCGTGACCATACCGACGGTGAACGATCGTCTGGTCGAGGCAAACGAGACCCTCTCGGTGACCATAGGTGGCCAGAGCGGTACAGGTACTATCGTTGACAACGATCGGGCGCCGACGGCGGCTGGGGGCCATAGTACCGGGCAGGAAGACAAGCCCCAGGTGCTGACCTGGGCCCAGTTCGGTGCCAGCGACGATCAGGCAGCGACCGATCTCGGGGTGCAGATCAACACCCTGCCCCTGAACGGCACCCTCGAATACCTCAATGCGGCGGGGCAGTGGGTTGCGGTGCAAACTGGATCCCTCATCTCCTACGCCGAGGTGAATGCGGGCCATCTGCGCTTCGTGCCCGGTCTGAATGAATCGAGTACCAATGCCGCCAACGGAAATGGCGCTATGGCCGGCAATATGAAGGGCGACTATGCCAGCATCGACTATCAGATAAGCGACGGTGCCAACCTCAGCAACGGCAGCAAGCTGGTGATCGACGTGGCGGCGGTGGCCGACAAGCCGACCGTCAACGTCACCCTGACGGGGAATGGCATTCCGTTGTACAGCCCGAGCTTCCCGAGCGCGGGCGTCACCACGGAGCAGTTCCAATCCGGCAACTTCAACAAGAAGGCCCTTGGCATCACCAACTTGCTGACGGACAGCAGCAGCGGCCAGGAGCAGGTGCTTGGCAGCAGCGGCAACGACTATATCGTCAGCGTCCATGGTGGTGGCGAGCATTTCGTCGGTGGTTTGGGCAATGATGTCCTGGTCGGTGGCGATGTTGCCACGGGCGATACACTCGATGGTGGCACGGGCGACGATGTGCTGGTATCCGGTCTTGGCGGCGATGGCCTCTATGGCGGTGCCGGTACCGATATCGCCGTGCTGACCGGCAACCGAGCCGATTACGCCATCAAGAAGGGCAGTGGATACTCGGTCAATGATCGCTGGTTCGACTTCTCCGTCACTGAGAAGGGCGCCGGCATCACCAAGGCGCTGCATGACGTGGAGTATGTCCAGTTCGCCGACGGCATCTACCAGCTCAACCAGAGCACAGGTGAGCTGACTCTGGTGCAGCCGACGGTGGTCGACTACCCGCTGGAGCTGAGCGCCTCCCTGAGCGATCGGGATGGTAGCGAAGTACTCGACAGCCTGGTACTGAGCGGCATGCCGAAGGGGGCCGAGCTCTACAGCGGCAACCAGCTGCTGGGTACCGTCGGGGTTGATGGACAACTCACCCTCACCGCCGGCAGCGGCCTGTGGAGTGCGAGTGCGATGGATGTGAAGCTGACCGGCCTGACCCTACGAGTCCCCGGCAGCAGCGCTGGCCAGGTCGATCTCAAGGTTGAGGCCATCGCCAAGGAGGTGGGAACCGATCAGACCAGTTCCGCCACCGACGATGACAGCATCCGCCTGAGCTACTTCAACGCCACCGAAGGGGAACCGGGCGATCAGGACCGTACCTACGGCAGCGAGCACAATATCGTGGTCGGCGACCTGGACGGCAGCGTGGTGCTGCCCGGCCAGAACTACAATATCGCCTTCATGGTCGACAGCTCGGGCAGTATCGGCTCCAGCGCCATGAATACTATAAAGGCTCAGTTGGCACAGGTCTTCTCGAGCCTCAAGGCAAGTGCCGGTACCGATGGCGCCGGGAAGGTCAATATCTTCCTGGTGGACTTCGACACCCTGGCCAACAAGTCGGTCAGTGTGAACCTGAAAGACAGCAATGCCCTGAGTCAGCTGCAAGCTATTCTCGACAGCATGGATGGCAGTTCGAACAACGGCGGTGGCACCAACTATGAGGACGTGTTCAAGACCACGGCCAACTGGTTCAACGGCTCGACCGCTCAGGGCAACAGCAATGCCAAGAATCTGACCTACTTCATTACCGATGGTAAGCCGACTTACTACTTGGGTAGTGAAGGCACCAATCCGCTGATTGATGACTATCCGAATGATTCTCGCGATGTCTATCTCAATCAGTTGTTGCAGAACGCTTATGTTCCTGGTCAGGTTTACAAGAGCAGCGGATATACCATTATCGATGCTCAGGGCGCGGTTTATAAAGTTGATACAAAAGGGGATTCCACCAAGATTGGCTATATGCGTCCTGATGGTCTGGGTGGTTATACCTATTCCACTCTGGCCGGCAACGGACAGGATTCTACGTCTACAACCATCAGCAATGCGGTGGCTGGTTTTGCCTTGCTGACCGGCATGGGCGTGACGGTGGAGGCGATCGGCTTGGGAGCCAACATCTCCTACAACGATCTGAAGTCCTATGACTCCGATGGCGTGATCCAGACTGGGGTCAACGCCTCGGATCTGGCCGGTGCCATTCTGGGAACCTCCGTCAACAACCTGCCGGGGGCCGACCGCTTCGACGGCGGGGCCGGTGACGATATCCTGTTCGGGGATGCGGTTCACTTCGCCGGTATCAACGGAGAAGGCTACGCGGCCGTCAAGCAGTACGTGGCTGACAAACTCAGTGCCGGTTCGGTGACCGATGCCCAGGTTCATGACTACATCACGGACCATGCCGCCGACTTCGATCAGTCCTCCACCAATGACAAGGCGGATGTGCTGATCGGCGGGGATGGCAACGACATCTTGTTCGGTCAGGGTGGCAATGACATTCTGGACGGTGGTGCCGGCAACGACATCCTGTTCGGCGGTGCCGGTGATGACATGCTGCTCGGCGGTCTGGGCGATGACCAGCTCTATGGTGGTAGCGGCAACGATACCTTGTATGGCGGCGCAGGCAACGACACCCTGAGCGGCGGTCTGGGCAACGACATCCTGGTCGGCGGGCTCGGCAATGACATCCTCAAGGGAGATGCGGGGGCCGATACCTTCACCTGGCTGCAGGGCGATACCGCTACGGGCAGCGTCGCCAAGGATTACGTGGTCGACTTCTCCAAGGCGGAAGGTGACAAGCTGGATCTGAGCGACCTGCTGGATCACGACGGTTCTCGCAACCAGAACGATCTGAAGAGCCTGCTCTCGGTCTTCCAGGACAGTGAAGGGGTGCATCTGCAGGTCAAGGAGACCAATACGGCTCCTGTGACTCAGGAGATAGTGCTGATGAACCACACGTTCGACAGCCTCACCGGCAGTGCGGCGTCCACCTCTTCTCAGGTGATCGACTACATGCTGAGCAACAACCTGCTGGATATCGACAAGTAATCCCGTCAGGGCAGGGCAACAAGCGGCAGAGCAATCTGCCGCTTTTTTTATGTCTGGTTATCAGGAGAATGGATGCTGATGGCGGTGCTTTTACCACGTATATCAAGGATGTGCCCCCCACAGGCAGCCCCGGGCTCGGTCGAGCGGCCAGTTTGCTATTGATAAGTGTGAAGAGAGTCCGGCCTTGAGCCGAATCTCGCTTTTTTTCATCAAGTTCCGTCATCATCTTGCCGACATAGGATAAGAATACGGGTCGTGTTGGGATTCTGACCCTTCTATACTATGGCGAGACTCGGGAAACGGACGTAAGGGCTTTATATGGCGAGCATATTGGATTCAGTGGATCAACGTACCCAGCTGGTAGGGGAGAACCGTCTGGAGTTGTTGATGTTCCGTTTGGGATCCCGACAGCTGTTTGCTATCAACGTGTTCAAGGTGCGGGAAGTGGTCAAGCTGCCCCATCTCAACAAGATGCCGGGGGCGCACCACAACATCAGCGGGGTGGCCAACATCCGTGGCACTTCGATCCCGGTGATCAACCTGCGCAGCGCCATCGGCATGCGCGCCATGCCCATCGATAGCGAGTCCAACCTCATCATTACCGAGTACAACCGCACCATTCAGGGCTTCCTGGTGGGGCAGGTGGCCCATATCGTCAACATGACCTGGAAGGACATACTGCCGCCACCGCGCTCGGCCGGGCGGGCGAACTACCTGACCGCCATCACCCGCATTCCCGAGGACGGCGTCGATCAGATCGTCGAGATCATCGACGTGGAGAAGGTGCTGGCCGAGATCATCACCTACGACATCCGCATCTCGGAAGAGGTGCTGGATCGGGAGATATTGCCCGAGATGCATGGCCGCAAAGTGCTCATCGTCGATGACTCCAGTACGGCCCGCAATCTGGTGCGGGAAACGCTGGGTCAGCTGGGGCTGGAGGTGATCGAATGCCAGGATGGCCTGCAGGCGCTCAATCTGCTCAAGGGATGGTGCGATGCGGGCAAGAAGGTGACCGACGAAATCCTGCTGATGATCACGGATGCGGAGATGCCGGAGATGGACGGCTACCGGCTGACCCACGAAATCCGCAGCGATGCCCGCATGTCCGATCTCTTCATCACCCTCAATACCTCCCTGAGTGGCAACTTCAACGAGGCCATGGTCAAGAAGGTGGGGTGTGACCGCTTCATCTCAAAGTTCCAGCCAGACCTGCTGGTCGGGGTGGCTCAGGAGCGGCTGCGCCAGATACTGAAACGCTGATGCTCATGCAAAACAAAGATCCCGCCTTGGCGGGATCTTTGTTTTGGGCCGGCAGGGCCTTCTGGTGCGTATGCCAGCCTACTGGGGCGTTACTGGGTCAGCAGGGGCTCGATAAAGCTGGCTACCTTATCGCGGATCTGCGGTTGCGCCGCGGCCGTGGGGTGGATGCCATCGTTCATCATGAGTTCAGGGCGCAGCGCAATATCATCCATGAAGAAGGGCATCAGTGGCAGCTGGTTGGCGGCTGCCAGCTCGGGGAAAATCTGCTCGAACTGGCGCAGATAGCGCGACCCGTAATTGCGGGGCAGCTGGATCTGGGTCAGCACTGTGTTTACCTGCTGCGCCTTGGTCAAGGCCACCATCTTGGCCAGATTGTCACGGGTGATGGCGGGGGGAAACCCGCGCAGCCCGTCGTTGCCACCCAGTTCGATCAGCACCCAGTCCGGTTGATGCTCCTTGAGCAGGGCGGGCAGGCGGGCCAGGGCTCCCTGCGTGGTCTCACCGCTGATGCTGGCATTGATAAGCCGATGTTCACCTCCCTGCTGTTGCCATTTCTGATTAAGCAGGGCAGGCCAGCTCTGCTCCGCCGGCATCTGATAGCCAGCACTCAGGCTGTCGCCCAGTACCAGCAGGGTCTGGGCCTGTACCGATGAAACCAGGCAACACAAGGCGAACAGGAAACGTGTCATGCATTCAACTCCCATCATTCATTATCATCAACATTGTCATCAAGGGTCCGGGCAAGCGGGATACGTGTGATGATGTCAACACCCAGCATGCATTGTCATTCAAGGCCTGGGTGAGCAGGATATACATCATGGGTTCAACCCCGTTTTTTGGCTTGGGCAAACAGGATACGCATCATGAGTTCAACTCCCATCATTGTCGTCAAGGGCCTGGGCAAAACCGTTCGCCTGGGCCAGGAAAGCCTCACCATCCTTGAAGGGATCGACCTGCAAGTCAATACCGGCGAGACCCTGGCGCTGGTCGGCGCCTCCGGCTCCGGCAAATCCACCCTGCTGGGGCTGCTGGCCGGGCTGGATCTGCCGAGCCAGGGGGATATAGAGATCCTCGGCCAGTCGCTGGCGCAACTGGACGAGGAGGGCCGTGCCCGCCTGCGTGCCGAGCAGGTGGGCTTTATCTTCCAGTCTTTCCTGCTGTTGCCCACACTGAGCGCGCTGGAAAACGTCATGCTGCCCGCCGAGCTGCGTGGCGAGACTCGCTGCGAGCCGAGGGCGCGCGAGTTGCTGGCGGCGGTGGGGCTCAGCGAGCGCCTGCACCATCTGCCGCCGCGCCTCTCCGGTGGTGAGCAACAGCGGGTTGCCATTGCCCGTGCCTTCATGACAAGGCCCAGTCTGCTGCTGGCTGATGAGCCGACCGGCAACCTGGACAGCAAAACGGGGGAGAAGGTAATCGAACTCTTGTTCCAGCTCAATCGCGAGCACGGCACCACGCTCGTGGTGGTGACGCATGACCACGAACTGGCTCAGCGTTGCCAGCGGCAACTGGTGATGACGGCGGGGCGGCTGGAGGCGGATGCATCCGCATCCGAAGGCGTCTTGCCCTTCCGGATTAAGGAGCAGCCATGAGTCAGTGGAAACTGGGATTCAAGTTACTGCGCCGTGAGGGCTTTAACGGTGAGCTGCGCTGGTTTGTGCTGGCACTGGCGCTGAGCGTGGCCTGCGTGCTGAGCGTGGCTCTGGTGGCGGATCGGCTGGATGCGGGGCTCAAGGCCTCGGGGCGAGATTTTATCGGTGCCGATCGGGCGCTGCGAACCGCGACCCCGGCACCAGTCGCCTGGCTCAAGCAGGCGGAGAAAGCGGGCCTGTCGGTGCAGACCTCGGTCAGCTTCAACAGCATGCTGTTTCATGGCGATGCGTTGCAGCTGGCCTCCATTCGGGCCGTGCCGAGCGATTTCCCCTTCTACGGCAAGCTGGAACTTAACCCTCAGCGGGCGCCGGCTCCTGGCGAGATCTGGCTCTCGGCCCGGGTGATGCGATTGCTGGAGGCGAAAATTGGCGATGAACTGGAGGTGGGCAACACCCGACTCCGTGTGGCGGGCGAACTGGGTCAGGAGCCGGATCAGGGCTTCAGTCCCTTCCTGCTGGCGCCCAGGGCCCTGATCCACAGTGCCGACATAGAGGCGACCGGTGCCCTGCTGCCGGGCAGTCGTCAGCAGTGGCGCTACCTGTTCAAGGGGACGCGCGAGGATGTCGCCAGCTACGAACGCTGGCTCAGGCCCAAGCTCAAAGCGGGGCAGAAGCTGATCAAGCCGGACGATCAGGGCTCCCAGGTGGGTCGCTCGCTGGCCAATGCCGAGCGTTTCTTCCGGCTCGCCTCCCTGGCCGGGGTGCTGCTGGGGGCGCTGGCCATGGGCATAGCGGTGCGCCACTTCGCTGAGCGCCAGACCAACATGGTGGCCCTGCTCAAGACGCTGGGGGCCTCCCGTCGTTCGCTCTGGCAGCTGATGGGCACCTTGCTGCTGTCGCTGACGCTGGTCGGTGCCCTGTTAGGCCTGGTGGCGGGCAGCGCCATGCAGTGGCTGACTCTGCATCTGCTGGGGGATCTGCTGCCGGCTGATCTGCCGCCCCCGTCGTGGCGCCCCTTTGCTCTTGGTCTGGCGGTCGCCTTCTTCATTACCCTGTTGCTGGCCTTCGTGCCCTTCCTGCGCCTGCTCAAGGTGCCGCCGCTGCGGGTGCTGCGCCGCGAGCTGGAGGCGGGGATCCCGCCCTGGCTGGCGTTGCCGGTCGCTCTGCTTGGCCTGTTTGGTCTGGTGTGGGGCTTTACTTCAGATGCGACTCTGGCATTGGGGCTGATCGGCGGCATGGGCCTGCTGATGGGTCTGCTGGCGCTGCTCGCTTCCCTGCTGCTGCGGTTCGGTCGCCGGGTCAAGGGGCCCCATGCGCTGCGCCTTGCCATTAATCACCTCTCCCGCGAGCGGGGGAGCGGTCTGTTCCAGCTGGCGGGCTTCGCGTTGGCACTCATGCTGTTCGGTCTGCTATGGGCTGCGCGAGTCGACCTGCTCGACGAGTTTTCCGCCCGCCTGCCAGCGGACGCCCCCAACCGCTTCCTGGTCAACGTGGCGGACGGGGAGCGGGAGGGGATCCTGGCCGATCTGCGCCAGGCGGGGGCCGTGACCTCGGACTTCTACCCCATGGTGCGCGGTCGGCTGGTCAGCATCGCCAGCGAGGCGGTACGGGATACGGATGAGGATGGTCGGGAAGGGGTCAATCGGGAGCTCAACTTCACCACCACCGCTAGCCTGCCGCCTGACAATACCCTGACCGCAGGACGCTGGCTGGATGGCCCCGGCCAGGTATCGGTGGACAAGGATCTGGCCAAGCGGCTCGACATCGCCCTCGGCGACACCCTGGGTTTTACCATTGAAGGGCGCAGCTTCAAGGCGCAGGTGACCAGCCTGCGGGCCATCAAGTGGGACAACATGCGGCCCAACTTCTACATGATCTTTTCGCCGGACGTGTTGGCCCCCTTCTCCCAAACCTGGCTCGGCAGCTATCGGCTGCCGGAGCAGGGGCGGGTGGCCGAGGTGGAGTTGATTCGAAGGCACCCCACTGTGAGCCTCATCGATGTGGATGACCTGATCGTGCGGCTGACGGCTGTGTCGGAGCAGGTGAGCCGGGCGCTGGGGCTGATGCTGGGGCTGGTGACGGTGGCGGCTCTGCTGGTGCTGCTGACCCAGACCCAGGCCAGCATGGCCCACCGCCGTCGCGAGCTGTTGCTGATGCGCACCCTTGGGGCCAGCAGCGAGCTGCTCAAGACGATGCTGCGCTGGGAGCTGGTCGCCAGCGGTCTACTGGCGGGGCTGTGCGCTGCCATGGTGGTCGAGCTCTGCTCCTTTGGCTTGCAATGGTGGTGGTTCGAGGGGCAGTGGCAGTTCCACTGGGCCATCTGGGGTAGCCTGCCCTTGCTGGGGGCTCTGCTGGTGACGCTGGCGGGGCAGGGCATGCAGCGCCAGTTGCTGGCGGGCACCCTGAGCGATCGGCTGCGTGGTCTGGGTCAGGGGTTGCTCTGACCGGCCGCCCTTGCCGTAAATATGACAAACCCGGCCATCTGGCCGGGTTTGTCATTGCTGGAACAGGCGATTGCCGGTAAGCAAGGACTCAGCGTGGTGGCTGCAACAGATTGGTGAGGGCCTGGGCCAGTTCGGGATAGGTAAAGTGAAAACCGGCATGTTGCAGGCGAGCCGGCAGCACCTTCTGACCGGTGAGCAGCAGATCGGCCGCTTCCCCCATCAGCAGTTGCAATACCGGCGCGGGCACGAAGAAGAGGTGTGGCCGATGGAGGATCCTGGCCAGTGTTTGGCTGAACTCGCGATTGCTGACAGGCTGCGGTGCCGTGCCGTTGTAGATGCCGTCACACTCGCCATGCTCCAGCAGAAACAACATGGCGCGCACCAGATCCTGAATGTGGATCCAGCTCATGATCTGCTGGCCTGACCCCATGGGGCCGCCAAGGCCGAGTCGATAGGGGGGCAGCATTTTTGGCAGTGCGCCGCCATCAATACCGAGTACTAGCCCGATGCGCACGAGACAGACCCGGGTGTGGGTGCTGTGAGCTTCCCGCGCCAACGTTTCCCATTGCTGGCAGAGTTGGTGGGTGAATTCGTCGTGAGGGGTCTGACACTGTTCGTCCAACGGCGCATCACCTTGCCTGCCATACCAGCCGATGGCTGAGGCATTGATCAGCACCTTGGGTGGTGTGCTGGAGAGCTTGATAAGATCGACCAACTGCTCGGTCAGCAACCAGCGGCTGTCACATAGCTGCTGTTTGCGCCGCTCGCTCCAGCGTCCGGCAGCGATGGGCTCTCCCGCCAGGTTGATGACCGCATCCACGTCATTGAGGTCGTCGAGCCGATCCAGATTGTCGAGCAGTTTGACGTCGTGGCCGAGCAGCTCATAGGCGCGACTCCCCTGGCGGGTCAGTACCACCACCTCGTGATTGACCTTGAGGTGGGCCACCAGACGGCGGCCGATAAAGCCGGTCCCTCCCGTGATCAATATTTTCATATCCAGACTCCCTGACTCTGTTGGCTCTACTCTAGTGGGCCAGCACAAGATGAACAAGCAACTGTTTTTGCAAAGATTATAATCGTCACAACCGGTGTGGATCCGACGAGAGCCAAGGACGGCAAGGGCTGAGCGGGGGCGGGGGCGGAGGCGTGCCGAGCATGGATTGTGTTGCGGGTGCCAATGATGTGGCTGTTAGCCATGTTTTGGCGGGATATTATGCCGAGCATGCCTGACTTGGTTGTTGCGAGTCGAATCAACAGGGCTTGTCAGGGGAGTGGAGAGTAGTAGACTTGTCCGCTTTTTCGCCGTTGCCGTGGGGTGATTATGCCATTTCGTCGTTTAAGGTTGCGCCAGTTTTATACCAGGCTGGGGGCGGCGCTGCTGGCTGGCCTGCTTCCTGTATTGCTCGGGGCCCTGATCATCTCATGGCAGACCTTCTCGGGGATGAAGCAGGATGCCGAGGAGCGACTGCAACATGCCCGGCACATGTTTGAACGAACGCTGGACAATGCCCGCCAAGCCGCATCCATGGTGCAGGGCAGCGTGGGGAGGCCGTGTGTCGAAGTGGTGCAGGGGTTGCGGGATCAGGTGGCGACCGTACCGGATGTGCGTACTGTCAACCTGGCCAGGGGAGAGACCATTTACTGCACCTCACTCTATGGTCCCTATAACGGTCCCTTCTCTTTGGCCGAGTATGTCGATGGTCAGCTTGATTTGATGAGAGGCAACCCGGTAACTCCAGGTCGGCCGTTGGTTGCCTATCGGCAGACAGTGGGTGATTACAGCATATTGGTCGGCATAGATGGTTATTATCTGCACAACATTCTCGACATGCTGAGCCGCAATTCGCCACTGGCACTGGTCATCGGCCCCAAGAGCATGCTGGCCAATGGTCAGGTCAGTGACGGACTCCCGCTTCGGGAGAGCGGCTATCTGGAGCAGGTGTCAGAGAAGTACCCCTTCAGTGTCGTCACCGAGCTGTCCCACGACGAATATGGCGCTCACATCTGGAACTACTCCAGGGCCAGCATCATCATCTATCCTCTGCTGGGCATTCTGGTGGGGGTTGGCGTGTTCTGGCTGACCGGCCGCTCGACCTCCCCCTCGCAAGAGCTGCGGCGGGCGCTGGATCAGCGGGAGTTCATCCCCTATCTGCAACCCGTGGTGACCGGTGACGACGCGCACTGGTGCGGCTGCGAGGTGCTGATGCGCTGGCAGCATCCCCGTCAGGGGCTGATCTCGCCTGATCGCTTCATCCCGCTGGCGGAAGACAGCGGTCTGATCGTGCCCATGACCCGGTTGCTGATGGAGCAGGTGCGTGATCAGTTTGCCGGCATGGTGCATACCCTGCCCAGGGGATTCCACTTCGGCTTCAACATCAGTGCCAGCCACTGCAAGGATCTGAGCCTGGTGGAGGATTGCCGCGACTTCATCAATGCCTTCAGGGAAAACCCCATCAAGCTGGTGCTTGAGCTGACCGAGCGGGAGCTGATCGTGGCGGACGAGGTGACGGACCGACTCTTCGCCGAGCTGCACCAGCTGGGGGTCTTCATCGCCATCGATGACTTCGGGACCGGCCACTCCAGCTTCACCTATCTGCAGCAGTTCCAGGTCGACTTTCTCAAGATCGATCAAAGCTTCGTCGGCATGATAGGGTCGGATGCGCTCTCCAGCCACATCGTCGAGAACGTTATCGACCTGGCGACCCGGCTTGGCCTGTTGCTGGTCGCCGAGGGGGTGGAAAACGAAGCGCAGGCTGCCTACCTGAGGGCACGTCAGGTGACCTTCCTGCAGGGTTATCTCTACGGCCGCCCCATGCCGATGACGGAATTCGCCAGCGCGCTGGGCGCCTGAGAAGTCCGGCTCCCCAGAGTGCGGGACATGAAAAAACCAGCGACCGAGGTCGCTGGTTTTTTCATGCCGTGACTCGTCAGAGCATGCGGGCGAGGGCGCGGGTCAGTCGCTTGACTCCTTCCTCTATGGTGGCCTCGTCCACGCAGGAGAAGCTGAGGCGCAGGGTATTCTGGATCTCGGGGCGCACATAGAAGGGCGCGCCGGGCACGAAGGCCACCTTCTCCTTGATCGCCTCGTCGAACAGCGCCATGGCGCTGACACTGGCGGGCAGGGTCAGCCAAAGGAACATGCCGCCTTCCGGTCGGGTGTAGCTCACGCCGGGCGGGCAGTGACGGGCCAGGGCGGCCTCCATGGCGGCACGCTGGCGGCCATAGACCTCCTTGATCTTCTCCAGGTGGGCATCCAGCGAGTTGTCGATCAGGAAGCGGTGCAGCACTTGCTGGCTGAAGGCGTTGCTGTGCAAGTCGGTGGCCTGCTTGGCGATGGTGACCTTCTTGCGCAGCCAGTCCGGCACCAGCATCCAGCCCAGCCGGAAGGCGGGCACCACCGTCTTGGAGAAGGAACCGAGCAGTACCGTATTGTTCGGCGCCAGCTTGGCGATGGGGGGCAGGTGTTCGCCCTCGAAACGCAGCTCGCCATAGGGGTCATCTTCCACCATCAGCAGCTCGTGGCTGATCAGTCGCTCGGCCAGCGCCTCGCGGTTGGTGCGGCTGTAGGAGACGCCGCTCGGATTCTGGAAGTTGGGTACGCCGTAGAGCAGCTTGGCGTTGGAGCCGCTGGCCAGCAGCGCATCCAGTGCCGCCAGATCCAGCCCCTCTTCACCCAGGGTGATGGGCTTGAAGGCAGGTTGATAGACGGAGAAGGCCTGGATGGCACCGAGGTAGCCCGGCTCTTCGATGATGAGATCCTGTCCCTCGTCGATCAGCACCTTGCCCAGCAGATCCAGCGCCTGCTGGGAGCCGCTGGTGATGAGGATGTTGTCCGGGTTGACGCGCATGCCGTGGCGGGCCAGATAGCGGTCGGCTATGTACTGGCGCAGGGGGGCGAAGCCCTCGGTGGCGGCATACTGCAGGGCGGCGGCCCCTTGCTCGCGCAGCACGTCCTGGCACGCCTGGTCGATGGCCTTGACCGGGAACAGGTGTGGATTGGGCAGACCACCGGCAAAGGAGATGATCTCCGGATTGGCGGCGACCTTGAGGATCTCGCGGATAAAGGAAGGCTCTACCTTCTCGAAGCGCTGGGCAAAAAACGGCTGCATAGGATTCTCTCTGGCGTGGTGAGCGGTCGCTCCATTCGACCGCCAAGTTATCCGTTTGTATCAGATTTAAAAAATGAGGCAATGGCTGTAACAAAAATCGATAAAAAAGGGCAGGTTTGGCACCTGCCCGAATTTTATCGGCCGGGGGCGGCCGTGGAGCGTAAAAAGCCCTGAATTGGCCCGGAGCCTTCGGACGCCATTGACGGGCTGCCGGCGTTACAGGCCCGGTTCCTTGAGGAAGCGGATCATCAGGTCCGTGTTGGCGCTGAGCTGTTGTTCCACCCGGCCCGGGAACAACTCGGCCATCTTGTCGAGGCGGTCGTACTGGGTATGCCAGATCTTGCCCCACTGGGTCTCGCTGTCCCGGTCGCAGGCGCTCTTGGTGGCATCGTCGTAGCAGTCCCACAGCGCCGGATTGGTGGTCTGGGAGTAGCCGTCATAGCCATCCGCCCCGTTGATGGTGAAGTTGGTGGCCTCCACGTAGGCGATCGGTACCCCCAGACAGGCGAAGGGGGCATGATCCGACCAGCTGCCTGTCTCCCCTTCCGGGTAGCCGGCGTAGCTGGGGTGGATGGCAAACGGGGTGGCGGTCTGCTTGGAGACGGCCAGCAGGCGATCCCGCACCTTGGGATCGAAGCTGTAGCGGCTCGGATCGGCGCAGTTGTACTCGGTCACGTCGGAGTGGGCCGAGTGGACGTAGACGATATCGCCACCGGCGATGGTGTCGTAGTTCACCATGGCCAGCAGGCGGGCAATGGCGGTACTGTCCAGGCTGGCCGCATAGGCCTTGGAGCCGTTGAGGCCGTTCTCCTCCGCGCCGAAGAAGGCGAAGCGCACCGTGTAGGGCAGGGTCTGCCCCTTGAGCGCCTCGGCGACCGCCAGCAGGGCAGCGACGCCGGCTCCGTTGTCGGTGGCCCCTTCAGAACCCTTCTTGTCGCCCGTGCTGTCGTAGTGGGCGCCGATCAGGATCACCTTGTCGCTCTGGCCCTTGAGCTCGGCGATGAGGTTCTGGGAGCTTTTGCTGGCCCCGCTCTTGGTGTAGGTGAACGGCTGGTTCTGCACCTCGTAGCCCCAGCCAGCCAGATGATCCTGGATCCAGGCGGCGGCGCGGGTCTCGGTCTCGCTGCCGGTAGGTCTGGCACCGATCCCCTCGGCGGTCGAGCTCAACTGCACCAGATACTCATAGGCCTGCTCGGCGGCGGTGGGGGCCTGCGAATCATTGGTAGAGGTGTTGCACCCGGCCAGCAGGACTGTGATGGCAAATGCCAATGCTGTGTGTTTCATACTGCAATCCTTTGTTGTGTATGGTTTTATTTGCGCAGGCCAGCATGCGCCCGGCGTCTGGCAGATTCTGTGAACGGGGTGGCATTTGTCAATCCTTGTGGCGGAATTGGTCAGGGGCAGGGGATTTGTTTCGCGAAACACTTGCGCCTTGGGCCTATCTTGGGATAATTCGCTGCCCTGTTTTGCGGATTGATGAAATAACGCGCCATTCATCCATGCGAACCGTGAGCCAGGGTGATGAAACAACGAGCAATCCATTCATGTCGTCTGTGACCCAGACTGATGCAATAACGAGCAATTTGATTATGCCTGTGACCCAAGATGTATTTAACGAAGACGGCAAGTTCATGCGCAAGATCCGCAGCTTTGTCCGTCGCGAAGGCCGCCTGACCAAAGGGCAGGAGAAGGCTCTGGAAGAGCTCTGGCCGGTCATGGGTATCGATTTCGCGCCAGCGCCCCTCGATCTGGTCGCCCTGTTTGGCCGTGAGGCCCCGGTGGTGCTGGAAATAGGCTTCGGCATGGGCGCCTCCCTGGTGGAGATGGCCAAGAATGCCCCCGAGAAAAACTTCATCGGTATCGAGGTACACTCGCCGGGTGTGGGGGCTTGCCTGGGTACAGCTCAGGAAGCGGGCGTGACCAATCTCAAGGTCATCTGCCACGATGCGGTAGAAGTGCTGGAGCACATGATCCCGAACGGCTCGCTGGCCTGCCTGCAGCTGTTCTTCCCGGATCCCTGGCACAAGAGCCGTCACCACAAGCGCCGTATCGTGCAGCCGGCCTTTGCCCAGGATATACGCCAGAAGCTGGCCATAGGTGGCGTGTTCCACATGGCCACCGACTGGGAAAACTATGCCGAGCACATGCTGGAAGTGATGAGCGTCGCCGAGGGCTACGAGAACACCTCCGCCACCGGCAACTGGGTGGCTCGTCCCGACTGGCGTCCGCTGACCAAATTCGAACAACGGGGCCATCGTCTGGGCCACGGGGTTTGGGATCTGATTTTCAAACGCGTTAACTAATTTAACGAGTCAACTAACCTAAGGAGCTATCATGGCCAATCGTAGCCGCCGTCTGCGTAAGAAACTGCGAGTCGATGAATTCCAGGAAATGGGATTCGACATCAGTTTCAACTTCCCGGTCGGCACTGCCGAAGCGACCATCGATACCGTAGTCGATGCGATGATCGATGAGGTTGTTGAACCCCGCAGACTGGCCTTCGCCGGTTCAGGCCACCTGGCCTGGGAAGGGATGATCTGCACTCAGCAACTGGGCAAATGTACTGAAGAAGACCGCGCCGTCGTCAAATCCTGGCTGGAAAGCAAGGGGATGGAAGCCGTGGTGGTCACCGAGCTGTTCGACCTCTGGTACGGTGAACCGGCCTGAGACCCGGGCGCCTGTTGCAGGCGCCTTGTTGTGGGTAGATAGGCAAGTTAGACAAGTCCCGCCGTTGGCGGGATTTTTGTCAGTGGGGATGGGATCTCCACACCCGATTTAGTCATGGAATCCTTTATGGTGTTGTCATCCGAATTACTGGCCAGCATTCTGGCAGAGGTGCGCCCGCTGCTCGGACAGGGCAAGGTGGCCGACTATATTCCCGCCCTGGCCCAGGTGCCGGCCGACCGGCTCGGCATCGCCGTCTGTACCGTGGAGGGGGAGCTGTTCACCGCAGGTGACGCCTTCGAGCCCTTTTCCATCCAGAGTATCTCCAAGGCCCTGAGTCTGACGCTGGCCCTTACCCTCTATCAGGAGGAGGAGATCTGGGCCCGGGTTGGCAAGGAGCCCTCCGGTCAGCCGTTCAACTCGCTGGTGCAACTGGAATTCGAGCAGGGTATTCCCCGCAATCCTTTCATCAATGCCGGTGCGCTGGTGGTGAGCGATCTGCTGGAGACCCGGCTCACTGCCCCGCGCCAACGCACTCTGGAGCTGGTGCGCCGCCTCTCTGGCAATCCGGCCATCATGGCGGATCAGGTGGTGGCCCGTTCCGAATACCAGCACTCGGCCCGCAATGCGGCCATCGCCTATCTGATGAAAGCCTATGGCAACTTCGAGAATGAAGTGGACAAGGTGCTGCAGAGCTACTTCAATGCCTGTGCCATTCGCATGAGTTGTGTCGATCTGGCGCGCACTTTCCTCTATCTGGCCAATCGGGGGCTGCCGCTTGGCGAGAGCACGCCGCTGTTGCCGGCTCGCACCACCAAGCAGGTCAACGCCCTGCTCGCCACCTGCGGCCTCTATGACGAGGCCGGTGATTTTGCCTATCGGGTGGGGATGCCGGGCAAATCGGGGGTCGGAGGGGGTATCATGGCGCTCATCCCCGGTGAGCTCTGCATCTGCGTCTGGTCGCCCGAGCTCAACAAGGCGGGCAACTCGCTGGCGGGCACGGCGGCGCTGGAGCTGCTGGCCGAGCGTCTGGGCCGTTCCATTTTTTAACCTTGTTCACTATGAATCGAGAAATCACCATGAAACGACATCTTCGCTTCCTGCAGGCCGCGCTGACGACCTTATTGCTCTGGTGTGCGCTGCCCGCCTTTGCTGCCGAATTGCCACCCCTCTCGCTGGCCGACGCCAAGAGCAAGCAGGCGGTTATGCTGGACACCCGTGCCAGCCACTTCTACCAGGGCTGGCCGATGGAAGGCGAGCAGCAGGGCGGCCATGTGGCCGGTGCCGAGAACCTCTCCGCCGAGTGGAAGTACAGTGATGACGAATGGCCCAAGGCGCTCGAGATCAAGGGCCTGAAAGCCGATCGCCCGGTTGCCCTCTATGGTGCACCGCGGGAAGTGGCTGAAGTCGCCCGTCTGCTGCGCAAGCAGGGCATCAAGCAGCTGTTCGAGCTGCAAGGCTGGCAAGCCGCGCCGCGCGAGCATCTGGTGCGCTGGCAGCAACTGGTCTACCCGCGCTGGTTGGCGGATCTGCAGGAAGGCAAGCCGGTTGCCGCAGCGCCCAAGGGCGACTGGAAGCTGTTTGAAGTGGACTGGGGTTCACCCAAAGCCTACCTGCTGAGCCACATTCCGGGGGCTGGTTACATAGATACCAACCGTCTGGAAGAGGAGCCGCTGTGGAACAAGGTCTCTGACGAGGCACTCAAGAAGTTGCTGCTGGAGAACGGTATTCGCCACGACACCACTGTCATCCTCTATGGCCGCAACACTATGGCAGCCGCCCGCGCCGCGCACCTGATGATGTATGCCGGTGTGGCCGATGTGCGCTTGCTGGACGGTGGTCTGGATGCCTGGTTCGTGCAGCACCTGCGTACCGAGACCGGCCTGGCCAACAAGTTTCCTCCGGTCAAGGATTTCGGCGTCATCATCCCGGCTCACCCCGAGTACTACACCACGCTGAGCCAGGCAAAAGCACTGCTCAAGCAGTCCGACGGCGCGCTGGTCAGCGTGCGAACCTGGGACGAGTTTGTCGGCAACACCTCCGGCTACAGCTACATCAAGCCGAAGGGCGACATTCCGGGGGCCAAATGGGGGCGCGGCGGGGTGGACGCCAACAGCATGAGCGACTTCCACAACCCGGATGGCACCATGAAACCGGCCCGCGAGATCCTCGCCATGTGGGATGAGTGGAACATAGAGCCGGCTCAGCAGGCTGCCTTCTACTGCGGTACCGGCTGGCGCGCCTCCGAGGCGTTCTTCTATGCCTGGCTGATGGATTGGAAGCGGATCAGCGTCTACGACGGCGGCTGGTATGAGTGGAGTTCGGATCCTAAAAACCCGATCGTGACCGGCGAGCGTCAGCCCGCCAAGTCATGAACAGGCAGTAACAAGAGGCCGGACACCTGTCCGGCCTTTTTGCATCCGCGCGAGCTTGCGCCAGCCGGAGGCGTAAGTAGCTGATTGTTGACCTGGCTCCCGTTCCGGCAATCCGTGTTTTCAGGTGTAACAGGGTTGAGCTAGGCTTCAGTCATCACCCTCGTGGTGAGGGTGAAAGAGGGAGAGGAGACCGGCGATGAAGCAACTGATGATGATCCTGGTGTGTGTACTGGGACTCGTGGCGTGCAGCTCTCAATACATCATGAGTACCAAGGACGGGAAGATGATCACCACCGACAGCAAACCCAAGCTGGACGAGAGCACTGGCATGTACCGCTATTATGATGCCGAAGGGCGGGAGGTGATGATCAAGAAGGAGGACGTCACCCAAATCATGGAGCGTTGAGGCTTTCCTCAAATAACAAGGGCTGCCCATCGGCAGCCCTTGTTATTTTCGACCTCAGGCTATCTGGGCCACCTGACGATTGACCTGACCCACAAACAGCTGATGGAAGCGGGAGTGAGAGTTGGCAAGCAGGCTGACCGGTGATCCCTGCTCCACCACGGTTCCCGCCTCCATTACCACGACTTTATCTACTGACAGCAACGGCTCCAGATGGTGGGCGATCACCAGATAGCTGGCCTCGGGCCGATAGCGATAGAGCAGTTCCGCCATCTTGCGCATGCCTCCGTGATCGAGATCCGACGTCGCTTCATCCAGTACGATGAGCGGGCGGCGTGACAGCAGGATGCGGGCGATCACCAGCAATTGGGTCTCGCCAGCCGACAGCTGCAGCTTGTCGAGATCCTCATCCAGCCGGCCGGCGCAGCGCTCTGCCAGACCGACCCTGGCCAGCGCCTGTTCCAGCGCCTCGTCAGGCTGTTCGGTCAGGGGCGCCAGGTTGGCGCGCAGGGTGCCGAAGAAGGTGAGAGGCATCTGGGAGACGGTGTCATAGAGATCGCGCACCGCCTCCGGCGCCAGCGCCGACAACGGCTGGGCATCGTAGTAAATTTCCCCCTGGGAGGCGGGATACATGGCCTGCAGCACCCCGAGCAGCGAGCTCTTGCCCGCGCCTGTGCGCCCGCACACGCCGACTTTCTCGCCGGGGGCCAGTTCGAAGTTCACCTTGTGCAGGGCCCACTGGCTGGCCTGCGGATAGCGCAGCCCCAGATTGTCGAAGCGCACTCTGGGATGGGGGGTCGCCAGCGCTTCCCCATGCTGGCGTTCGCTCTCGATTTCGCTGTACTCGCGCACCCGCTCCACTGCGTTCATCACCTGCTCCACTTCGGCGAAGGTGCGAATGAGGGAGTTGAGCATGGCCGAGGCGGTAAAGGCGTAGGTGATGGCCACGGCCCCCAGCAGCGAGCTGTTGCCAAAGGCCACCATCAGCGCCACCGCGCCTACCAGGGCGGCGGAGAGCAGGGTCTGGTGCATGCCGAGCCAGCGGTTGATGGAGGTGGTGGTGTACCAGCTGCGCAGGTTGTTGTCATAGTGCAGCAGCACCTGATCCAGCGCGAAGCGCTCGGCCCCTGCCAGACGCAGGGCGGGGGCGCCGCGGATGGTCTCGCTGATGCTGATGTAGAGCGGCGAGCGCAGCACGGATGCCTGGCGCCGCAGCTTGAGCTGCACCGCCCGGTAGCGCCGCTGCAGCACATAGAGTGCCCAGCCCACCAGGGGGGCGATGAGCAGCAGCAGCGGCATGTTGACGCCGATCACCACCACCTGCAGCAGCACGGAGATGAGCATGCCGAACAGCCCCATCAGCATTGACAGCAGTATCTCCTGCGCTTCCCCGAGATCCCGATCGAAGCGGTTGAGGATGCGCCCCTGCGGCACCTTGTCAAAGAAGGCCATGGGGGCGCGGCTGATACGCCCCAGCATGCCGTCGAACAGGGTCCAGGCCAGCTTGAGCCCCAGCTTGTAGTTGATGACCCGCACCACCATGATGCAGATGAGTGATCCCGCCCCCAGCAGCACATAGATGCCGAGCAGCTCGCTCACCCCGGTCACCCCGGCCTTGCCGCCGAGCCAGAGATCCGAGGCGATGCGCAGCCCCTCCTGGCCCAGGGTGAGCAGCAGGGCAAGCAGGATGGCGCCGGGGGCGGCGAGACGCTGCCACATGAAGCCAAACAGTCCCCAGTCCACCTTGCCTTCCACTACCTTCTCTTCGTTGAACTGTTCCGCCTCCTGTGGCGCCACCATGGGGGCCGGCTGCGGGTGCTGGATGAGATCCGCCAGCTGGTGGGCATCGAGTTCCACCAACTGGCCCTGCTCGATGCGGATCACCCGATCGCAGTGGGCCAGCACATCCGGATCATGGCTCACCAGCAGCCGGGTCGGCCCCGGCTTGAAGGCGAGCCCCTGCTCCAGTACCTGGGCCGAGACGATGGGATCCAGCGCCGAAAGCGGGTTGTCCAGCAGCAGGATATCGGCCTGGGCATAGAGGGCGCGGGCCAGGGCAACCCGCTGCTGCTGGCCGCCGGAGAGGCGGGTACCCAGCTCCCCCACCAGGGTTTGATCGCCGTGGCTGAGCAGGTTGAGGTCGGCGCCGAGGGCGCAAGCTCCCAGTACCCAGCGATAGCGTTCACCGTGCCAGGGCTGGCCGAACAAGATGTTGTTGCGGATGGTGTCGTTCATCAGCCAGGGCTTGTGGCCCAGATGGGCGACCCGACCGTGGTGGCGGATCTCTCCTTCGAAGTCGTTGTCAAAACCGGCAACGAGGTGCAGCAGGCAGCTCTTGCCCGCCCCGGTGGGGCCGGTGATCCCCACCAGCTCTCCCGGCTGGATGCTGAGGCTGACGTCCTGCAGCACCGGTTTTTGCTGGTGCAGGGCGGTGACCTGTTCCAGCCGCAGACTGCCGACGGGCAGGCTGGCATCGGTGAGGTCCCTGTGCTGCTCCGGGCTGTTGAGGAACTCGCACAATCGGTTGAAGCCGGTGTTGAAGTTGATCAGCGTGCGGATGAGGTAGGGTAACCGCATCATGGGGATGCGAAGCACGGTGAACAGCGCGATGGTGGTGAACACCTGCGGCAGGGTCAGGCTCTGGCCTGACACCAGATAGGTGGTGAAGGTGGCCAGGGTCACCAGCAGCGGCGTACTCAACATCAGGAAGCTGTTGATGGCATCAAGCTTGAGCACTCGCCCGAGCACGCCGAGCTCCTGCTGGCGCTTGGCGTTTGCCGCACGGGTGAAGAAGGCGCCGAGCCCGTTCTGGCGCACCAGTCGCAGCTTCTTGATGTATTCCGCCAGGATGCCGTTGCGCTCGTCCTGCTGGCGCTTGAGCTGCTGCTCCTGCTGGTTCATCCGCCGCACGACCCGAGTGGAGATGAGCAGCAGCAGGGTGAGCACCGCAAAGCCCACCAGACCGGCACTGCCCACCTGCCACACCAGCAGAGCTATGGTGCCGAGCAGCTGCAGTGCCATGGTAAGTGGCATGGCGGGGTCCGCAAGAATCCAAGTAATGTCCCACACATCCCGATTGATGAGGTTCTGCACCCGGCCACCGGCCCGGTCGTCGAAGCTCTTGCCCCCCAGCTTCATCACCTTGGCGAGCAGGGCTTCGGCCAGCAGGCGGCGAATGGGGACGTGCATCTTGAGCGCCAGCTGCAGCGAGTGCTCCGCCAGCATGCCGGCGGCGAGCACAGAAGCAAACAGGGCGAACGCCAGCAGCAATTTTTGCCCCGTGGGGGCACCCGCACCGAGCTGGGTCATGCTGTGGTTGAGCAGCCAGGGACTGGCCAGGGTCGCCAGCATGCCGAGCAGTTGCAACAGGGTGAGCAGGCCAATTCGCCCCTTGTAATGGCGCCAGATGAAGGAGGTGACGGGCCAGGGGCGCACCGGCGCACTGGCGGTGAGCCGCAGGAAGGCATCGGCCCTGCCGTCACGTCTGTCTTCCTGCAGCAGGAGATAGAGATCGTCGAGGCTGACCTGAGGTTCTGTCAGCCCCTTGCGTTGCAGCGGGCCCGTCCAGTGATAGAAGAGGCGACTCAGCCAGCTGGCCGAGATTTCCGGGTGATCCAATGGGTGTCCTTATTATTGTGCTGCTTCCAGGGGGTGGGGCGACTCAGGGGGCGCCCCCGATCTTATGGTGTTATGCCCGCGGGATGGCTGACCCGGGCCGGTATCAGCGATCCCGATTCAAGCGGATGAGTCGGTCCAGGATCTGCTCGCCATCGACCCGCAGGCCGTTGTGCTCATATTCGTTGGTGATCCAGGCACGGCTGTTGCCAAGTCCCTTGAGGGTCTCGCGGCTGTAGTCGAACTCCACGTACATGTCTTCGGCATAGACGGCGCAGGCCACCGGCACCAGGTTGCGGGCCAGCTGCACCGGGTCGTAGAGCGGCCCCCAATCGACCTTCTTGGCCAGCAGGTGGGCGGCTTCTTTCAAGGGGATCAGCTCGCGGAACTGCTCGAACATCCAGGGGAAGATCATCTCGCCGGTGAAGGCGACATCCTTGCCGGGCGTCCAGGCCAGGCCGGGGAATTCGCCCCTGACCCGCTCGGCCGCCCAGTCGCTTGCGCTCCCTTCGCAATAGATGGATTCGTGCAGGATGGCGAACACCGGATTGGTGTTGAACGGCTGCATCGCCTGCACCTGATAGAGGAAGGCGGGGTTGATCCGCTCGCCGATGAAGGCGTCTTCCAACAGGTAGTAGAGCTCCTCGAAGGCGCCACTGGCACCCAGATCCAGCCCTTGCTGCTGCAACTGCTCCACCGTCAGGCGCTGGCCGTTGGGCAGGCGCACCTCATGGCTGTGCAGGTGGTTGGCCAGCCGGTTGGCGATGGCCTGGGCGTGGGGGAAACGGGCGAAGAAGGCGCGGTTCTTGTCCGCCACCCGCTGGTAGGTGGCGCGGTAGACCTCGTCCGCGCTGCGGCCGATGGGGGCCACGCCACCGGTGAGATAGACCTCGTGCAGGCTGTCCGGGAACAGGGAGAGGTAGGTAAGGCTGCAAAAGCCGCCGAAGCTCTGGCCAAGCAGGCTCCAGGGGCGGTCCGGGCTCAAGGTCTCGCGAATGTATTCCGCGTCGCGCACTATGCTGTCGGCGCGAAAGTGACTGAGGTAGTCAGCCTGTTGCCGGGCCGTGAGCTGGGCCAGTGCCTCGGCACTGATGGGGCTTGAGTGACCTGTGCCGCGCTGATCGAGCAGCAATACCCGAAACTCCTGCAGGGCCCGCTTGAGCCAGCCACTGTTGGCGGTCGGGCGAGGGGCGCCAAAGCCGGGCCCTCCCTGCAAGAACAGCAGCCAGGGCAGCTCGTCGTGCAGCCTGTCCTGGTGGCAGAGGGTACGGCCAAACAGGCTGAGCGTCTCCTCGTCGTCCGGTCGCTGGTGATCGAGGGGCACGGTGAAGAAGTGTGGCTCGCAATGGATGCCGTCCAGCACGTAACGCAAGGGGCTGCTCATATCTGACGTTCTCCCTGAACGAGGTGACGGTTGTTTGAGGTGGAATCACATCATAACCATGGCGTCCTGTCTGGTCACGCCGGTTTTTTGGGGGGATATCGCAAGCCTGAGGGCTGGCATTGTCCGGTGGGAAGCGGTGCGATCCCGTTCCGGGCGGGTGCAATTCCTTGTTCAAAAGGTGGCGCAAGATGGTTCTTCATCAAGGGACGGATGAGTATCACATCGCCGTTTATGCTGCTTGTTAGCAACAATATGTAGATGATTATACTTAGATATCAAACCTGTTGGTTGTCGTGACGGCTAAATGTATGCATTTGTTTTATAAGTGGTTGTGTTGGTAGTTATCCGTATTGTTTATTAAATTGTCATTTATGTGGTGGTTGATCGTTTCTGCTCTAACCTTTATGGTGATCTCTGGTTAAACAATAAATTAACAAGAGTGTCCATAGGCAGAGTCTCTAACAGGAACAGGTGTTTCCAGCTCGCGATCCGCCGAGCTCAGGTGAACGAATCCACCAAGCAACGCCTCGCCCTCAACAGCATCATGGTCTTGGCCAGTATGTTCTCCGACATCATCAATCACTGTGCTGCTGGCAAACCGGTGCGGCTGGTTGGGACTAAACAGCACGCAACTGTGCCGCCACACGCCCCCGCTCTTGGCTTGGAATTTGACGTCTGTTGCCTCCGCGGCGCTGCAAACGTCTTGTCCAGCAACAACCCATCCATCTGTATGGAGTGAATCAATGTCTCTGAAGCGTTATCAGAATTTTGTCGATGGTCGATCTCTGGCCAATGCCTCTGGCGAGTATTTCGAGGTAATCAACCCGGCCACCGGCACCGCCATCTACGAGGTGGAAATCGCCGATGAGAGCATCCAGGTCGCAGCCCTCGCGAGCGCCCAGCGCGGTTTTGCAATCTGGTCGGGGATGAGCGGGGTTGAACGTGGCCGGATCCTGCTGCGTGCCGTGACCTTGCTGCGTGAACGCAACGATGCCCTGGCCGCCATCGAGGTCGCTGACACAGGCAAGCCCTGGCAGGAAGCCTCGGTGGTGGACGTGACGACCGGCGCTGACAGCATAGAGTTCTTCGCTGGTCTGGCCGCCGCCATCGAGGGCAATCAGCAGCAGCTGGGAGCTGATTTTTACTACAGCCGCCGCGAGCCTCTCGGCATTTGTGCCGGGATCGGAGCCTGGAACTATCCGCTGCAAATTGCCTGCTGGAAGGCGGCCCCCGCGCTTGCCTGCGGCAACAGCATGATCTTCAAACCCTCGGAAGAGACGCCCCTCGGAGCGCTCAAACTGGCAGAGATCTTCATCGAGGCGGGTATGCCGGCCGGTGTGTTCAACGTGGTGCAGGGGGACGGGCGGGTCGGTGCCTGGCTGAGTCAGGCGCCCGAGGTGGCCAAGGTCTCTTTCACCGGCGAGGTGGGAACCGGCAAAAAAGTGATGCGTGCCGCTGCTGAGACCCTCAAGGGGGTGACCATGGAGCTGGGCGGCAAGTCGCCCCTCATCATCTTCGATGATGCGGAGCTGGAAGAGGCAGTCAGCGCTGCCATGGTGGCGAACTTCTATACCCAGGGCGAGGTGTGTACCCATGGCACTCGCGTCTATGTGCAGCAAGGCATCTACCCCGCCTTCATGGCGCGGCTGCTGGCCCGCACCCGGGACAATATCCGGGTCGGCGACCCCATGGATCCGGCCACCAACTTCGGTGCCCTCATCTCCCGCGAGCATCAGCGCAAGGTGCTTGATTATATCCGCATCGGCCAAGAGGAGGGGGCCACCCTGCGCTGTGGCGGGGTGGCGCTGCGTCCAGCAACTGCACCCGATGGTTATTTCGTCGCCCCCACCATCTTCAGTGATTGTCGCGATGAGATGCGGATCTGCCGTGAAGAGATCTTCGGTCCCGTCATGTCGGTGCTCAGCTTCGAGCAGGAAGAGGAGGTGGTACGGCGAGCCAATGATACGGCGCTGGGGTTGGCGGCCGGGGTCTTTACCCGCGATATTCGCCGTGCCCACCGGGTGGTGCATCAGTTGCAGGCGGGGATCTGCTGGATCAACAGCTACGGCGTTTCTCCGGCCGAGATGCCGGTTGGCGGTTTCAAGCAGTCGGGCATAGGGCGGGAGAATGGCTTGGCAACCCTGCAACACTACACCCAGCTCAAGTCTGTCTATGTCGGCATGCAAGCCATCCAGAGCCCGTTTTAAGGAGGCACCATGAAGCCGTTCGATTACATCATTGTGGGGGCTGGCAGCGCGGGCTGCGTGCTTGCCAACCGCCTGAGCGAGGATGGCCAGCACCAGGTACTGCTGCTGGAGACGGGGGGCAGCGACAAGAGCATCTTCATCCAGATGCCGACAGCGCTCTCCATCCCCATGAATACCAGAAAGTACGCCTGGCAGTTCGACACTGAGCCCGAGCCTCATCTGGACGGACGGCGCATGCATTGCCCACGGGGCAAGGTATTGGGCGGTTCCTCCTCCATCAATGGCATGGTCTATGTGCGCGGCCATGCCGGTGACTTTGACGAGTGGCAGCAGGCGGGGGCCAAGGGCTGGGACTATGCCCACTGCCTGCCCTACTTCAAGCGGGCCGAGCAGTGGGCCTTCGGTGGGGATGATTATCGCGGTGACGAGGGGCCGCTTGGGGTCAACAATGGCAACCAGATGCAAAACCCCCTCTATCAGGCCTTCATCGATGCCGGAATCGAGGCAGGCTACGACGGGACGGCCGATTACAACGGTCGCCAGCAGGAGGGGTTCGGCCCCATGCACATGACGGTCAGGCAGGGAGTGCGCAGCTCCAGTGCCAATGCTTATCTGAGACCGGCCATGGGACGTGACAATCTTACCGTGCTGACCGGTGCCCTGGTCCACAAGGTGTTGCTCGAAGGCAAGCGTGCGGTCGGGGTGCGCTTCGAGCGACAGGGCCGGTTACAGGAGGTGAAGGCCGACAAGGAGGTGATCCTGAGTGCGGGCCCTATCGGTTCTCCCCATCTGCTGCAGCTATCCGGTATTGGCGATCCAGATACCCTGGGTGAGGCCGGTATCGGTGTGCTGCATCCTTTGCCCGGGGTTGGACGCAACCTGCAGGATCATCTGGAGTTCTACTTTCAGTTTCGCTGCCTGCAACCCATCACCCTCAACGGCAAGCTGGGTCTGTGGAACAAGTTTCTCATCGGCAGTCGCTGGTTGTTGCGCAAGGATGGCCTAGGGGCAACCAATCACTTCGAGTCCTGCGGTTTCATTCGCTCCAGAGCCGGGGTGCCCTGGCCGGATCTGCAGTATCACTTCCTGCCCGCCGCCATGCGTTATGACGGCAAAGAGGCATTCGCGGGTCACGGCTTTCAGGTCCACATCGGCCATAACAAGCCCCGCAGTCGCGGGCAGGTGCGGGTGCGCTCTGCCGATCCGCATCAGGCACCGGCCATCCGTTTCAATTACCTCTCTCATCCGGACGACGTTGAGGGCTTTCGCGCCTGTGTGCGCTTGACCAGGGAAATCATTGGCCAGCCTGCGCTGGATGCCTATCGGGGGGAGGAGATCCAGCCAGGTGAGTCGGTACAAAGCGATGAGCAGATAGATGCCTTCGTACGCCGCGCCGTAGAGAGCGCCTATCACCCCTCCTGCTCCTGCAAGATGGGCACGGATCTGCAAGCCGTGGTGGATCCTGAGACCAGAGTGCATGGCCTGCAGGGGTTGCGGGTGGTGGATTCCTCCATCTTCCCGACCATTCCCAACGGCAACCTCAACGCGCCCACCCTGATGGTGGCCGAGCGTGCCGCAGACCTTATCCTGGGCAAGGCACCGCTGGCGGCACAAGCGGTCGAGGTGGGGCTGGCCGACGACTGGCAGGAGAAGCAGCGTCCGCGCAAGCCTGTGCGTTCACTGGCTTGTGCTGCCAGGGGCTGAGTCAAGCGACGCCCACCCAGATGGCTGTAGTTCGTCAGATTTTAGCTATCGCCTAGCCTGTCTCGATACTGGCGATAGCTAAGTCCTGATCCCGTGTCTGTATTTCCCCCCGCATTTCATGGGGTTGGGGATGTCATGGCCGCAGGAAGCCGAACTGCCTCTTGAACACCACATGCAATGACAAGGAGCACTTATGTTTGGTCACGAAAGGGATATCGCAGGAGGTCAGTCATGATGATCTGGCTCAGTACAGGAATACTGTTTACCTTTGCCGCCATCGCGTTTGTTCTCTATCGCTGGGGCAATATTCGCTGCATCGGCATCACACCGGTGCGAACCTTCACCTTTGTCGCCATCCTGTTCACGTCCGGGCTGGATGTGGGGCTCATCATGTTCCCCCTCACCGAGTTTGCCGGTTATGGCGATCTACAGGCGAATCCGGAATATGGCTTTACCAATCCACTGGCCATCGAGTTTGGCTATTGGGGCTTTCTCATCTGGGGCTTTTACTTCCTCACTTGTTTCTATTTTTGCGTGATAGAGCCCAGAGTGGGTTTTTTCGAACTGGCCCTGGTGAAATTTCTCAACAATCTGGTGATCATCGGCACCTGTGCCTTCACCGCCTATCTGTTGTTGAGCAACCTGCCCTGGTATGTGCCCCAGATCGGAGATGGCGAGAGCCTGGTGGCCAGCTTCTATCTGATCGTGCTGCTGGTGATCGCGCTCTCCATCTATTCAAGCACCAGCCTGAAGTTTGTCAGGGTCCTGAGTTTGGGCACGACGACGTGTTTCATCGCCCTGATCATCCTGATGTGGAGTGCCGCCTTTCTCACGCCTGCAGGATCTCTGGCCGACTTTGCCGCTACCCTGGCGCTGGTGGGGGGATATTTTGGTCACATAGAACGCTTCGTGCTGCCCCTCAACGATTACCACGCCTTTTATCTCTACTGGTGGTTCTCCTGGAGCATCATGATCGGCCAGTTCACCGCCCGCTTCGTCGGTGGTCTGCGTACCTGGCAACTGTTGGGGGTCATGCTGGTGTTCCCTTCCCTGGCCATTGCCGTCTGGTTTGCCGTGCTCTACTACTACCATGAGCAGGGGCTCTCGACCGCCGGTTTCTTCAACTGGGCCATGGTCGCCGTAGGGATCACCATGGTGATCAACTCTCTCGATTCGCTGATCCGCCTCTATACCGACAACCTGGGACTGACGACCCGGCGGCTCGGCCAGTGGCGCTATTTCGGGCTCAACTTGCTGCTGCTGGCCGGTCTGACACTACTATTCCAGCTCGATTTTCTGCAGATCCAGTGGGTCGGTGCCCTGGTGATCGGGCTTTTCTTCGCCTGCTTTGGTTACATACTTGGCTACAGGTTCAACGAAGTGCGCGGCATAGTCGGGGCACCGAAAGAGAATCGCCTCGACTACGGCAAGATAGAGCTGGCGGGATGATTGAGGCGAGGTTGGTGATATGCAACGCTGGAGAGTCATGAGAGTGTGCTGCGGGCGTGATGCAGGATCTGACTTTATTATTGCGGGGGAGTTGACGCCGACTGGCGGCTGCACAAAGATGGCTCGCCTGCCGAGCTGGGCAGGGATACGCGCCGCAACAGGTTGAGGTGGGCTCGATGAAGCCTAAGTGGATACGATTCAGGAAAAGAGAGAAAGAGGTGGATCCGGAGGGGGTGCTGCAAACGGGCCTGTGGCTGTTTAGCGCCACCTGTGGGGCAACGCTGCTATTGGCGGCCTGCAACGGCAGCTGACCGGAATGAAAAAAGCCCGCTCGATGAGCGGGCTTTTCAAATTTGGCTCCTCCTGCTGGACTTGAACCAGCGACATACGGATTAACAGTCCGCCGTTCTACCGACTGAACTAAGGAGGAATTATTGGTGCCCAGAGACGGAATCGAACCGCCGACACGGGGATTTTCAATCCCCTGCTCTACCGACTGAGCTATCTGGGCAACGGCGCGCATTAAACCCTTTCTGCGTTCGGGTGTCAACCGCAGGGCGCAGATTGCTGTACCGTTCGCTCGATAACCGAACAATTTGACCGCGTGTCATCCGTTTTTGCCCTCATTCGTGCCCTGTTGTACTGTCTTGTCCGCTTGCCACCATGAAAAAGGGGGCCTGAGGCCCCCTGAACGCCAAGGTCATGACTCAATGACGGCTGACGATGATCCTTCCTGTGCTCATGTCACGGGCCTGGCCGGTGACGCTGATCTTGAGCCCGTATTCGGGCAGCAGGCGACCGGCATCCGGGATCTCCTTGCTCTGGTAGCTGCGGGAATCCTTGAACACCCGGTTCGGAGTGATCCAGAAGTCGCGCAGCAGGGAGCCGCTCGGGTGTTTGAGGTTGAGCGGCTGCTGGAAGCCCAGACTGAAGGTGGCGTCGTGGATCTGGTAGCGTGTACCGGCCACGGCGCCGTCGCTCCACGTGAGGGTGCGCTGATCCGCATCCACCACCCCGAGGAAGCCCTCACCCGGGTGGACGCCCACCCAGTTGTTGGCCTGACTGTTGTCCACGTACCAGAGCAGCATACCCGGCTCGTAGCGCAGCAGCTGGTCGGCCACCTTGATGTGGGCCAGCCCCTTGTCGACCCCGGCGTGGTTGCGCCACTCGGCCAGGTAGTAATGATCCTTGGCCTCGTTGCCGTTGCTCTTCACGAAGCCGGCCAGGGTAAAGGCAGAGCTGCCCTCGGCCCCGTCGCTCAGCAGCACTTCACCGTCGGCTGCCACCTGGAGCTCGTCCACGAACAGGCCGTTCTCGGCCACGCCGCCGTCGCTCTGGTATTGCAGGGTGAGGGTGACCTGCTGACCGGCCCAGGGCGTGAGGTCGAACTCGGCATCGGTCCAGCCGTTGGAGTTGCCCGTGATGCCGACCCCGAAGCCGACGCCGTTCGGATCGTCGCTGGTGGTCAGGTTGCCCGCGATGGGCTGGCCGTTGACCAGCACCCTGGCGTAGTCATACCCCTCCTCAATCTGATACCAGGCCTTGAAGCTGAGGCTGGCGCTCTGCCTGCCGCCCAGATCCAGCTTGAGGCTCATGCGGTTGTCCAGGTTGTTGGCCTTGCCACCGTGATACTCATACTGGCCGGCGTAGGGCGGGTTGAGCGGGATCTGCTTGGCCGGCAGGTTGATGCGCACCACGTCGTCGTTGCGCCCCTTGTCGTTGGCCTGATCCAGCATGTAGACGTTGCCGCGGGGGCTGAGATCGGCGAGCTGCACATTGCTGCCGTGCAGCCAGTTGCCGCCGAGGGAGGCCTGCAGGAACTCCTTGGCCCAGGCGGAGAAACCGGTCGGCTCGGTGCCGCCGATGAACCCGGCCCAGGAGCCGGACGACATGATGGACCAGGTTGCCACCGGTTCCCCCTTGCCGGTGTACTTTGTGTCGTATTCGTCCGGCAGTCCCAGATCGTGGCCATATTCGTGGGCGCAGACTCCGGCCGCCGCATCGATGGGCTGAATGGTGTAGTCGTAGGCCGCAAACTGGCCGCCGAAGTTCTGGCTTGGGCTGCTGGTGCCGGGAATAGGGTAGGGGGCGCCCAGATTCCAGCGGTGTGCCCAGATGGCGTCTTCGCCGAGATCGCCGCCACCGGCCTCTTCGCCGACGCTGGAGTGAAAGATCATCAGGTGGTCGATGAGACCGTCCGGCTCGTCCCGATTGCCGTTGCCGTTCAGATCGTAGCGATCCTCCTGATCAAACTGGGCCAGATCGATGGCGGGGTCGTTCGCTACCTGGATCAGCGCTTCCTTCACCAGCTCCCGTATGGTGTTCGGGGTAGCGTTGGCGCCGTAGTAGGCAGCGTTCTTGTCGGCGGCATACCAGCCCGCCACCTGACCGCGCACACTGTAGCTCTGGCCGGACTGCTGCTCGTAGAACTGGCGCATGGAGATGAACTGCTCGCCGTTCGGGCCGGCATAGCCCTTGTCGGAGAACAGCAGGTCGTTGTAGTGCGCCGGGGTGTAATCCGGGTAGTACATCTTGGTGAGCTCGGGACTGACGCTGTTTTTCGGGTAGTCGGGGAAGTCCACCAGGATGGCGAGGATCTTGTCCTTGCGCATCTTGCCCTGATAGTGCTCCTTCTCGATGGCCTTGAGCAGCAGGGTGGGCACCCGATCGCCGGGACGGGCGGTGCCGTTGAGGCGGATCTTCTTGAGGATGGTCTCCCGCATCTTGCCCTCTTTCACCGCCAATGTGCCACTGCTGCCGTTATAGGCCCGTGACTTTTCGCGGTAGAAGCTGGCGAGGGCGGCCTGCTCCATCTCGGGAGAGGCCTGGGTCGGGATGCGGCCGCTCTTTTTGAGCATCTCCAGCACCTTCACCTCATCCGCCAGAGGGGCATCGAACGGGCCATGTACCGGGGCGGCCATGGCGTGGTTTCCAATCATAAGGGTTGAGCCTATGACCAGGCTCATTATTGTTTTTTTAGGCATTATCTATGTGCTCCTTCACATGATAAAAAGGGAGCCCTGCTGGCTCCTTTTACGTGCGGACAGTGCTCCGCCCGCGTCCCTTGATACACCCCGGTCATGGCCTTGTCACCGTGTAGTGGATGGTCGATAGCACTGATTTTTAAATGGTTTTCGATGGTGTTATGTCGTTGTTGTACGCTCCAGTGAAGTTCCGTATGGGGCATGTTGTGGGTGGTGGAGGATTACACTTTATTAACCTTTTGTGATGGCACCCCATTTGGGGTGGCCGCGGGCGACGGCTTATCTTGGTCTGCCGCATTGAGCCGGATGCGCTCTGCGGGTATGCTTTGCCGCAACTATGCCGCCCGGGGGGCCCTGGCCTGAACAGGCACCCCGTGGCCGACGGCATTTGGCACCAACCAAGTACCATTTGGGGTTAATATGAGTCTTGATATGCAAGAGTGGCGTGCAGAGACCACCGCCATCGTCAACGAGTTGCTGGCTGATGGCAGCAACCCGGATCTGGAATACGAGATTGAGCACCACTTCGCCTGCCAGGATTTCGATCAGCTGGAGAAGGCCGCCGTCGACTTGTTCAAGGCTGGGTTTGAAGTGACAGATGCCGAAGAGATGGAGCTGGATGACGGCGCCCCCATCTTCTGTTTCGACGCCACCGTCGAGTGCAAGCTGGAGATCGAGGCCATCGTCGCCGACATCGAAAAAATCCTGCCGATCCTTCAGAAATACGGTGTGGACTACGATGGTTGGGGCACTTACTTCCAGGAGTAAGCGGGCTTGAGTCACGACTGTCTGCCTGACAAGCAAAAGGCCACCCTTGGGGTGGCCTTTTTGTTGGCTGGCGATCAGGCGCCAGGCAGCTGGTAACTGCGGGCAAACTCGTCGGGGGGCAGGGGGCGGCTGAACAGGTAGCCCTGCAGCCGATCGCAACCGGCTTGCACCAGCCACGCTTGCTGCTCCTGCGTCTCCACCCCTTCGGCAGTGATCTTGATGCCGAGCTCGTGGCCCAGCCCGATGACGGAGCGCACGATGGCGGTGGTAGCCTGATTGGTGGCCAGCCCCTGGGTAAAGCTGCGGTCCAGCTTGAGGGTCGCCACCTGCAGCCGCGGCAGGTAGGCGAGCGAGCAGTAACCCGTGCCGAAGTCATCGATGGCGAGCTGGAATCCCGCCTCGATCAGACAGGCGAGGTTGCTCTCGATCTCGTCGGCGTTCTCCATCAGCACCCCTTCGGTGATCTCCAGCTCCAGTTGCCAGGGCGTCAGGCCGTGGCGCTCGATGCAGGCGAAGATCTGCGGGCAGAGCTCGGGGTCGCGAAATTGCAGCGGTGACAGGTTGATGGAGAGCACCAGATCCGGCGCCGCCGCCTGCCAGCGGGCCAGCTGGGCACAGCCTCGTTCCAGCATGCGCTGGCCGAGCTGGCCGATGAGCCCCAGCTCCTCCGCCAGCGGGATGAACTCATCCGGCGAGATCATGCCGAGCTCGGGGTGAGGCCAGCGGCAGAGCAGCTCGGCCCCGTGCAACTGATTGTTGCGGGCGCTGATGATGGGTTGATAGACGGCGGTGAGCTGGCCTGACTTGATGGCCAGCGGCAACTGGGCCGCGATCAGCTGACGGCGCTTGAGTTTGGCGTTGAGCTCGGGATCGAACAGGGTGCAGTGCTGCTGCTGACGTTTGCCCTGGGCCAGTGCGGCTTCGGCATGGCTCAGCAGCCGCTCCGCATCGTTGGCCTTGCCGTGGGCTATGCCGAGGAACACCGGGATCTGGATCCTGTGCTCCTCGACCTGGTAGGGTACCATCAGCTCCCCTTGCAGGCGGCGGCTCCAGTCAGCGAGCGGCTCGGTCAGCTCGGGCAGCAACATGGCAAAATCGTCGGCCGCGACCCGGCACACCAGCGACTGGGGCGGGGCCAGCTGTTGCAGGCGGCGGGCCACCTGACTCAGCAGGCGATCGGCCACCCGGATGCCGAAGCGGTCGTTGATCTCGCGAAAGTGTTGCAGATCGACCAGCAGCAGGCTGGCCTTGCGGGTGCCGAGATGGCGGCTGGTCTGCAGAAAATGGGATAGCTTGAGCAGGCCGGTCAGGCTGTCGTAGTGCTGCTCCTGCTGCAGCTGGGCCTGGGTGGTGCGCAGCCCTGTGATGTCACGGCTCAAGGTGAGAATGCCGAGGGAGTTGCCCTCGTCGTCCGGCACATCGACCCGGGTGACCTCCAGGTGGCGGCCCTGGCCGCTGGCATCCACCAGACAGTATTCACCGCGCCCCATCGGCAGCTCGGTGGAGAGGCGGTGAGCGACCCGCTGGCCGAGCGCCTCGCTCGCCACCATGCCCATGAAGTCGAGAAAGGCCTGATTGCAGTCGATGAGCAGGCCCTGATGGTCCTCCAGCCGGATCGGGTCCGGAATGGCGTCCAGCAAACGGCGTTGCAGCAGTTGTTGCTGGCGAAAGGTCTGCTCCAGCTCCTTGCGCTGACCTATTTCGTTGACCATGCCAAACAGGGCCACCGGTTTGCCCTGCGTGTCGTAGAGCGGGATCTTGTGGATCTCCATCCAGCTGGTGGCATCGCCACTGTGGCAGTGCAACTGCTGATAGAGCAAGGGTTTGCCCTCCGCCAGCAGGCGTAGATCCTCTTCCCGAAAGATGTCACCCCATGGCATCTCTGCATCCGTCTTGCCGATGAGCGCTGTCGGTTGCGGCAGGCCAGCCTGCTCGGTGAACGCCCGGTTGGCAAACAGGTAGCGCCCGTCCGTATCTCGGCAGAAGATATTCATGGGTAACTGATCGATGATCTGCTGCAGCAGGGGCAGGGTGAGCAAGGAGTTCACGCAGACACTCACGGGGGAAATTTCGAGCAAATCTATGATAGCAGGCTGGTTTTGTAAAGCTCGGGTTAATGCTGATGCATTTCTGTCGATCCCTGCTGACAGCCTGTGTCGCTGACGCCATAATAGCCGCCGGTTGGCCGATGGCCGGATAATATGGATGAGAGAAGCAGCATGAAAAAGATAATGGGGGTAGCCCTGGCCCTGTTGATGGCCGGTTGTGCCAGTGACAACAATGGCGGCGAGCAGTATCGCTATAATCCGCCGGTTGCCAAGGCGACCAACAACACCCAGGAGATGCAGATCCCGGTGGATCTGGTGTGGGCCCGCGCCGAGAAGTGGTTTGGCGATCACGGCCTCAACATCGAGAACAGCCAGCGCGGCTCAGGCCTGATGACCGCCAACGTCGAGAACTCGGCCGATGGCCTGGAGTGGCTGGATTGCGGCACCATGGGTTCCAAAGTGGCGCTGGGCAACCCCAATCTGCAGATCAACCTGATCATCACCCAGAGCGGCAACAACAGCGTGGCGACCGTCAACGTCAAGGGCAACACCCAGCTCTACTTCGTCGAATCCTCCGGCGAGCGGGTGCTGGCACCCTCCATTACCCCGGTCTGCGTCTCTCGCGGCAGCCTGGAACAGAGCCTGTTCTCTACTCTGGGCAACTGATCCGCCTCTGTCAGCCGCCCGCTTGTCTGGCGGCTCACACCAAACACCCCGTTGTCTGCAACGGGGTGTTTGTTTTTGTGGCCGCGTGCCGCAAGGCGGGGAATGCAGTCATCCACTTATCCTGGCTGCCACTTGCGGCCAGCCATAAAAAAACGCCCCGGCAGGAACTGGGGCGTTGTGATGACATGGGCTGGCAATCAGAGGGCGCTGTCGCCGTGAAACAGTGCCTGCTCGCCGGATTTGAGCAGATAACCCTTCCAGGGGAAGAGCTGATAGGGGCCGCCCTGCCAGGACCAGTTGCCTTCGTCCCCTTGCCGGATCAGGCGGGTCTGTTCACCGCTTGGCAGGGTCAGTTCGGCCTGACTCTGGTCTGCGTTGAACAGCACGAAGGCGCTGCCGGTTTCGTTCACATCGAGGGATTGCAGCCGCACCGCCTGTTCGAACAGGCGTACGCACTGGTTGGTCAACGCAGACCATTGATAACCGGCGCTGGCACGACAGCCGTGGATATCCTGATCATTGCCGACCATGTGCTGGGTCGGGGTACTGCAGGCCGCCAGCAGCAGGGAGGAGGCCATCAGAGTCAGAGTGCGCATGCTTACTCCTGTTTGTCTTCGAGATTGTCCCGTTCGATGACGATGTTGGAGAAACCCAGCTCCTTGAAGTAGTTCTCCTGGTAATCCTTCACGCTCTTCTTGTCGCGGCGGCAGACCTGCGCCAGCTGGGCCTCCATGGCGTGGAAGCTGGCGAGATCCAGCCCTTCGGCGGCGGCAATGGCGTCGTAGATGCTGCGGAACTTGTCGTTCGCGTAGCCGAGCTCTTTGGTCTGCTTCTTGTAGGTGTAGGTAATCTTGAACGCCATGGCGTTATTCCTTTGATTTGGCTTGCTTGCGCTGGACATAGAGATAGAGGCTTTCGACCTTCTCCCGGGCCCAGGGAGTCTTGCGCAAGAACTTCAGACTGGACTTGATGCTGGGAGCGTCGGTGAAGCAGCGGATGTTGATCTGCTGTCCCAGCTCTTCCCAGCCATAGTGCTCGACCAGGGCGGTGACGATCGCCTCCAGGGTCAGCCCGTGCAGCGGGTTCTTTGGTTGCGAGGCGCCTGGTTGGTCACTCATGCCTTGGCCGCCAAGGTGGCAAAGGGTTGACCCATGCGGGTGGTGACGCCGTTGGCCAGATGCGGCTCGAAGCCGGCCAGCATGCCAGGTCCGAACAGGCAGACCACGGTACTGCCGAGCTTGAACAGGCCCATCTCTGCCCCTTTTTGCAATGTGATGGCCTCATCGCCGCTGTAATCCCAGCGCATCACCTCTTTCTGCTTGGTCGGCGCTATATTGCCGGCCCAGATGGTCTCGATACTCGCGACGATAGTGGCGCCAACCAGCACCAGCGCCATGGGACCATGGGGGGTGCGGAAGGTGGCGACCACCCGCTCGTTGCGGGCGAACAGGTTCGGCACCTTCTCGGCGGTGAGCGGGTTGACGGAGAAGAGATCCCCCGGCACGAACACCATGCTTTCCAGCACGCCGTCCAGCGGCATGTGGATGCGGTGGTAATCCTTGGGTGCCAGGTAGATGGTGGCAAAGTCGCCATCCTTGAACGGCGCCACCAGATCCTCATAGCCACCCAGCAGTTCACGGGCGCTGTAGTCGTGGCCCTTGGCCTGGATGATGCGACCCTGATGGATGGGGCCGAGCTGGCTGACGGTGCCGTCCACCGGCAGGGCCAGAGTCATGGCATCCTCTACCAGCGGACGTATCCCCGGCTTGAGCTCACGGGTGAAGAACTGGTTGAAGCTCTTGTAGTGGGCCGGACTCTCGTGCAGCGCCTCGCTCATGTCGACGCCGTACTGCTTGATAAACGCCTCTATCACCCTGGTGGTGAGGTTGCCGGCTTCGGCAGCCGCCAGCTTGCCCACCAGACGGGAGAGGGCGTGTTTGGGCAGACAGTATTGACCGGCAATTTTCAGGTTGTCAGTGATGCTCATGATCTTCATCGAAATAATAAGTTGAATGGGTCACAGTCGGGCCTGTTGCCGACCGTGGCGGGCTTCCTGCATGGTTTCCAGGATGCGGTGATAGTTGTGGAAGCGATCGGCGCTGATGTCGCCACGGTCGACCGCCGCACGCAGGGCGCAGCCGGGATCGTCCTTGTGGGTGCAGTCGCGGAATCGGCAACCACCCAGATAGTCGCGGAACTCGATGAAGCACCAGGTGATGCGATCGGCTTCCAGATGCCAGAGGGCGAACTCGCGGATCCCGGGGGAGTCGATGAGATCGCCACCGCTCGGGAAGTGATAGAGCCGCGCCGTGGTAGTGGTGTGCGTACCTAGCCCCGAGTTTTCGGAGATCTCGCCGGTCAGCACATCCAGCCCCGGCATCAGGGCGTTGGTGAGCGACGATTTGCCCACTCCGGACTGGCCGACGAAGATGCTGATCTTGCCTTCGAACTGGGCCTTGAGTTCATCCAGTCCTTCGCCGCTCTCGCAACTGACCAGGATCACCTGGTAGCCCAGCTTGCGATAGGGGTCGAGCTGGCTATCGATGCGGGCACGGGCCGCGGCATCGAGCATGTCGACCTTGTTCAGCACGATGAGCGGCTGGATCTCCACATCCTCGGCGGCCACCAGATAGCGGTCGACGATATTGGTGGAGAACTCGGGCATCACCGCCGAGACGATGATGATCTGGTCTATGTTGGCGGCGATGGGTTTGACCCCGTCGTAGAAGTCCGGCCGGGTCAGCACCGAGTGGCGCGGGTGTACCGCCTCTATGACCCCTGCGGTCGCGGCATTGAGGCCGGGACGCCAGACCACCTTGTCGCCGCACACCAGGCTGCTGATGCTGCTGCGACGCAGGTTGCTGCGGTGGATGGTGCCATCGATGGCTTCCACGTCCGCATGCTGACCGAAGCGGCTTATCACCACCCCTTCGATGGCCGGGCCAAACAGGGTGTCATCCACGACAGTCGTGTGATCTTTTTGCAGCCGCCGCTCGCGGTTGGCCTGGACGCGCCTTTGTTGACCCAGATTGAGTTTTGCTTTCTTTGCCACTCGATTCGCCAGTTTATGAACAGATCCAAAGCCAGTATGATACATGCAAATTGGCAAAATTCCGCCATTCCTCCCAATAGAGAGAGCAATCATGACAGTCAGCGCGCAGAACCTGGTATGGATCGACATGGAGATGACGGGTCTGGACCCCGAAGAGAACGTGGTACTGGAGATCGCTACCATCGTCACCGACAAGGATCTGAACGTGCTGGCCGAAGGGCCTGTCATCGCCATCCACCAGAGCGATGAAGAACTGGCCAAGATGGACGAGTGGAACGTCAACACCCATACCAAGAGCGGGCTGGTGGCCCGGGTCAAGGCGAGTCAGCACGATGAAGCCCGTGCCGTTGCCGAGACGCTCGCGTTTATCCGCCAGTGGGTGCCGGAGCGCACCAGCCCGCTGTGCGGCAACAGCATAGGCCAGGATCGCCGCTTCATGGTCAAGCACATGGGCGAGCTGGAAGCCTTCTTCCATTACCGCAACGTCGACGTCAGCACCATCAAGGAGCTGGTACGTCGCTGGCAGCCCGAACTGCTGGATCAGTTCAGCAAGAGTGGCTCCCATCAGGCGCTGGACGACATCCGCGAATCCATCGCCGAGCTGCGCTTCTATCGCAGCCATGTCTTCAAGATCTGAGTGCCAGGCAAGGGGTTGCCATCAATTGGTTACTAAAATCGACAGTTCGGCCAGCTTTTGAGCGAACGCGCGCAACCAGACGAAAAAGCCCTTGCAATTGGAAAGACTGCTCTTATAATTCGGCTCCCGTGCAGTAGCGCAAGCAACCAAATGCTGCACGATTAGTTTTGATGCCATTTTATGGTGTGTGCGGGAATAGCTCAGTTGGTAGAGCACGACCTTGCCAAGGTCGGGGTCGCGAGTTCGAGTCTCGTTTCCCGCTCCAAATTGTGATGATGAAACTGGTTCAATCCAGCCCGATGCGGGAATAGCTCAGTTGGTAGAGCACGACCTTGCCAAGGTCGGGGTCGCGAGTTCGAGTCTCGTTTCCCGCTCCAATCATCCTCACCAGCGCAAAACGACCATTTATGTTGCGGGAATAGCTCAGTTGGTAGAGCACGACCTTGCCAAGGTCGGGGTCGCGAGTTCGAGTCTCGTTTCCCGCTCCAAAAAATTTGAAAGTGACATTCTGTTGCGGGAATAGCTCAGTTGGTAGAGCACGACCTTGCCAAGGTCGGGGTCGCGAGTTCGAGTCTCGTTTCCCGCTCCAATCTCTCTCCTCGAAGTACACCAATCCAATATTTCAACACACTCACTGCCATATCCAGTTGGTAGAGCATGATCCGCGCCTTGCCAAGGTTGGGGTCGCGAGTTCGAGTCTTGTTTCCCGCTCCAATCCTTCTTGTCTCATCAGTTTTTTTCCTGTCACCCGTATCGGGCTGCGATGCATTCGCATATCCGCTGTTTGGCGCGTTTCTCTTGGTCTGCACGGTCCGTGGTCTGCTCCCATATCATCATGCTCCCTACTCACCTGTGAGCGGCATCTGCCGTCATGCGCCGGTGATATCAGCCGTGTGGATTAGCAGCAAAGGAGAGGCGAAACAAGGCGGTCAGACCGGGCAGGAGAGACTTGATAACCGGTGGCGTTGTGGGGCAGGGAATGGCAGGCAAAAAAATAGGAGGAGCACGTCTCCTCCTACAGGCTCACTGGCGTGGCTTAGAGCAGGGTAACGTTCTCAGCCTGAGGGCCTTTTTTGCCCTGGGTCACAGTGAACTGGACTTTTTGACCTTCAGCCAGGGTTTTGAAGCCTGTGCTCTGGATGGAGGAGAAGTGAACGAAAACGTCCGGTCCCTGGGATTGCTCGATAAAGCCAAAACCCTTGGTTTCATTGAACCATTTTACTTGGCCGGTGCGAATGTCAGACATGTGGTAAGTCCTATCTATAACAAAATGAAACTAAGCCTTGTTGGGCAGCATTTGCCTAGAAATCAGGGGTTGAAGCATGACTGACCACGTCAATTTGTCCCAGTAGCATGTAGAACAATCCCTGTCTAAAGCACAAACGATTGTACGTGAGCGCGATCCCTTGTCAATTTGGCGCTTTTCATTTTTTGAGCAAGCTAAAAATATTGTGAAGTCAGCGGCTTATTTCACTGCGTCGGGTTAAAAATATGATGCTCCCATTATGTGGTACGTAAGGGGGCCACTGCGCCTTATGCAAGCAATGTTGAAGCTGGGTGTTTTTGTTGCGGAAGACGATACAGACGCAGAGTGACCAAAGCATCAATGGCTTTGGCATTTCAAGATGTGCTTTCAACACATGGTGGGGACTGCGCCATAAAAAAATGCCCGTCGATGACGGGCATTTTTGTGTGCGAAAGTGAGGCTTAGTGGCTGTCGACCCAGACGAACTTGAGCACGAACAACAGGGCGACCACCAGCACGCAGGGGTTGATCTCGCGCCAGCGGCCTGTGCCTGCCTTCATCACGCAGTAAGAGATAAAGCCGACGGCGATCCCCTCGGTGATGGAGAAGCTGAATGGCATCATGACGGCTGTCATGAAGGCCGGTACCGCTTCGGTCAAGTCTTCCCACTTCACCCGGGTCAGCTCGGAGCACATCAGCACACCCACGTAGATGAGGGCACCGGCGGCGGCATAGGCCGGTACCATGGCGGCGACGGGGGAGAAGAAGATGGCCAGCAGGAACAGGATGCCCGCAATGATGGCGGTCAGGCCGGTGCGGCCGCCGACGGCGACGCCAGAGCTGCTCTCGATGAAGGCGGTAACAGAGGAGGTGCCCATGAAGGCGCCGCCGACCGAGCTGACGCTATCCACCAGCAGTGCCTGCTTCATGCGCGGAAAGTGGCCGCGATCATCGGCCAGCTTGGCGCGGTTGGTGACACCGATCAGGGTGCCGGAAGAGTCGAACAGGTTGACCAGCATGAAGGAGAAGATGATCCCCGCCAGGCTGATGTCGAGCGACCCCATCAGATCCAGCTGGCCGAATACCGGCGCTATGCTCGGCGGCATGGAGACGAAGCCCTTGAAGGTGACGTCGCCAAACAGCCAGCCCAGGGTGGTGGTGACCACGATGGCGATCAGCACGGCGGAGTGGACGCCGCGAGCGGAGAAGATGCAGATAAGGAAGAAGCCGAGCAGCCCCAGCAGGCAGGGCAGGGAGGTGAGGTTGCCCACGGTCACCATGGTCGCTGGGCTCGCCACTACTATGCCGGCGTTGTGCAGGCCGAGCAGGGCGATCAACAGGCCGATACCGGCGGTGATGCCGACCCGCAGGGTGAGTGGTATGTTGGCGATCAGCCAGTAGCGCACCCGCAGCAGGGTCAGGATCAACAGACCCAGCGCGCCCCAGAAGATGGTGCCCATGCCGACCTGCCAGGAGTAGCCCATGCCTGCCACCACCACGAAGGCGAAGAAGGCGTTCAGCCCCATGGCGGGGGCCAGGGCGATGGGCAGATTGGCCAGCAGGCCCATCAGGATGCTGCCGATACCGGCGATGAGGCAGGTGGTGACGAACACGGCCTGAGTGTCCATGCCGGCAGCGGAGAGGATCTGCGGGTTGACGAACACGATATAGACCATGGTCAGGAAGGTGGTGATCCCGGCGATGACCTCGGTGCGGGCGGTAGTGCCATGGCCTTGCAGGGCAAACAGGCGCTCAAGCAATCCTTGCCCGGCGGCCTGATTGGCGGCTTGGTGTTGTTGGTTCATGTTGGATTCCAATAGGTGACGTGAAATAAGCAGCAGGGGAACGGGCCATCCCATCCATGCGGGGTAAATAGCCCTGTTTCTGGTGGTTAAACAACCAGACTCATCCTGATACCGTGACAGCGCGCACATTTTTACACAGGCGACGCCGTTTACAAACCCTGGATCTGCGAAGCAGATCAATGAATAGAGCAAAAATTCAAACGTTTGCTTTTTGAGCGATAAAAAAGGTCCTCGATAGAGAACCTTTAGGGTGAAACCTTGAGGATACTGCTCAGAGGGTCTTGAAGTAACGCTCCACCAGCTGGGCCAGCACGGAATCGAGTCTCTCCTGCACCTCTCCCAGCTCTCGCCCGACACGGCGCAGAAACAGGCTGGCCTGCTCCTCGGTCAGTTTGCGTCCCTCGATGAAAAACTCCTGCTCCGGCAACTGCTTGTCGTAGCGCGGGATCAGCACCCAGCTCACCAGGTCAGGATCGATGACAGAGAAAATCTTGGCAGCGGCGACACAGAAGGTCTCGATATGCTCCTTGCCATCCGGCCCGAGGCAGCCGGGTTCTACCCGGATCTGGATGGTGAGTTTCTTCTCTGTGGGGGGCTGGGTCGTCATCTTGCTACATCCATGCATAAGGCATCCGTCTTGGATTGTAAGCCAAAAGGCAAGAGAAAGGGGAGCCTGGGCTCCCCTTGTGACGCTGTCACCCTTATTTGGTGATGCGCTTGTACTTGGCGCGGTGAGGCTGGACTGCCTCGGCGCCGTAGGTCTTCTTCTTCCACTCTTCGTATTCGGTAAAGTTGCCTTCGAAGAAGGCAATATTGCCCTCGTCCTGATAATCCAGGATGTGAGTGGCGATACGGTCGAGGAACCAGCGATCGTGGGAGATGACCATGGCACAGCCCGGGAACTCCAGCAGGGCGTTCTCGAGGGCGCGCAGGGTTTCGATATCCAGATCGTTGGTCGGTTCATCCAGCAGCAGCACGTTGCCGCCGGTCTGCAGCAGCTTGGCCAGATGCAGGCGACCACGTTCACCACCGGACAGTTCACCGACCCGCTTCTGCTGATCGGCGCCCTTGAAGTTGAAGCGGCCGATGTAGGCGCGGCTCGGGAACTCGTAGGTGCCGATGCGCAGTATATCCTGGCCGTCGGCGACCTCTTCGAACACCGTCTTCTTGTCATTCATGCTGTCGCGGAACTGATCCACCGAGGCCAGCACCACGGTATCGCCCAGGGTGATGGTGCCGGAATCCGGCTGCTCCTGACCCGACATCATGCGGAACAGGGTGGACTTACCAGCACCGTTCGGACCTATGATGCCGACAATGGCGCCCTTCGGAATGGCAAACGACAGATCGTCGATCAGCACGCGATCACCGTAGGATTTGCGCAGGTTGGCCACTTCCAGCACCTTGTCGCCGAGGCGGGGTCCGGGCGGAATGAACAGCTCGTTGGTCTCGTTGCGCTTCTGATAGTCGTTGGTGTTGAGCTCTTCGAAGCGAGCCATACGAGCCTTTGATTTGGCCTGACGACCTTTCGGGTTCTGACGAACCCACTCCAGCTCTTTCTCGATGGATTTGCGACGAGCGGCTTCGGAGCTGGCTTCCTGGGCCAGACGGGCATCTTTTTGCTCCAGCCAGGAGGAGTAGTTGCCTTCCCACGGGATACCCTCGCCGCGGTCCAGCTCCAGGATCCAGCCCGCCACGTTGTCGAGGAAGTAGCGGTCGTGGGTGATGGCCACGACTGTGCCTTCGTAGTCGTGCAGGAAGCGCTCCAGCCAGGCCACGGATTCCGCATCCAGGTGGTTGGTCGGTTCGTCCAGCAGCAGCATGTCCGGCTTTTCCAGCAGCAGACGGCAGAGGGCTACGCGGCGGCGCTCACCACCGGAGAGGTGCTGGATCTTGGCGTCCCAGGCCGGCAGACGCAGGGCATCGGCCGCGCGCTCCAGCTGGTTTTCCATGTTGTGGCCACCCTGGGCCTGGATGATGGCTTCCAGCTCGCCCTGTTCGCGGGCAAGTTTGTCAAAATCCGCATCCGGATCGGCGTAGGCCGCATAGACCTCGTCGAGACGGGCCATAGCGCGTTTGACGTCGCCGACCGCCTCTTCCACCGCTTCGCGGACTGTCTGCTCCGGATCCAGCTTCGGCTCCTGGGGCAGGTAGCCGATCTTGATGCCGGGCTGTGGACGGGCTTCCCCTTCGATCTCGGTATCTATGCCCGCCATGATGCGCAGCAGGGTGGACTTACCGGCGCCGTTCAGACCCAGTACGCCTATCTTGGCGCCCGGGAAGAAGCTCAAGGAGATGTTCTTGAGGATATGACGCTTGGGCGGCACTACCTTGCCGACCCGGTTCATGGTGTAAATAAATTGAGCCATTGGCTAATTCTCTTCCTTTTCAGTAGGTTAATGTCTTGGCACTAACGGACTGATGTCGTGGTGGGGCCAGGTCGGCACGCCGCCAACCCGGTTCCAAAAAACCTGTCGATTGTAAACCAATGGACAGGGGTGGGCAAAGGTGGCGCCCGGTTGGCGTCCCCCTTTGCCGAGGTGGTCACGTCTTGCTGCATCAGCCGTGCAATCTTGGCATCATGTGGGCTTCTTTTTGTCCCGGAGTTGTCATGACCGCATCCCCCCAGACACCCTCGCTGGCCACCTTTCTCAGCGCAATGGGATTGGACTCTACGACGAGTGACGCCCTTTGCCAGCGCTTGCCACGGTTGACCCTGAGCGCCGGTCAAGTTTTGCTGGCGCAAGGGGCACAGCAGGAGGCCGCGTTTTATGTCGAACAGGGCATAGCTCGCGCCTGTCACTACACTCGGGACGGGCAGGAGCGCTGCAAGGAGTTTTATTTTGAAGGGGAGTTCTGTCTGCTCTATGACAGCTGGCTGAGTGGCGCACCTGCTCGCTACCAGCTGGAGGCACTCACGGCCTTGCTGGTGGTGCGTGTGCCGCTTGCCCTGCTGGATGAGCCGGCATTTCAACCCCTCTGTCTGGCCCTTTTGCGCCAGCAACTGGGCTACAAGGAACGCAAGGAGGCTTTCCTGCTGCTCCACTCTCCCGAGGAGCGCTATCGGGAGCTTTGTCACATCTTCCCCCACTGGCCGGCGCGGCTCACTCAGGTACAGCTCGCCAACTACATCGGCATCAGCCCGGTCACTTTGTCACGGATCCGTCGGCGCATTAACAGAGGTTAATGCCGCTCCCTTGTCATCCCCTCATGCTGCACCATTCGAAGGTGGTTGGAAGGATGGATGATGTCGCTGTTTTTGTGGTCGCAACTGGTGGTGAGCCTGGCCTTGTTGCTGGATCTGCTGTCGTTTCAGCTGCGGGATCGCAGGGAAATACTGGCCTGCCTGGCCCTCTCCTGCGCCCTCAACGCCGGCCATTTCGCGCTGCTGGGGCAGGGGGCGGCCGCCAGCCTCTTGCTGCTGGCCAGCGTGCGTTTTCTGGTCAGCATACTGGCCACGCGGCGAGCGCTGATGTGGCTCTTTATGGGGCTGGCCTGCGCTGCCGTACTGGCAACCTATCAGGGGCCGCTGGCGCTGCTCGGCCTGTTGGGCAGCCTGCTGCAAACCCGGGCCGCCTTCTGCCTAGATGATCGCCTGCTGCGGCGCTGGATGCTGCTTGGCACCCTCTGCTGGCTGGCCAACAACCTGCTGGTGGGGTCACCGGTGGCGGCACTGATGGAGGGGCTCTTCATGGTCAGCAATCTGGTGGGCTACTACCGCCATTACGGGCGCAAAGAGTGTGTTGGCTAGTCCCAAGCTGGTCCATGTTGCCACTTTGCTGGTTGGCCCGATCAGGAACCTGATGAGGGGGCGGGATGTTGCGGATGGATCTGGGGGGCAGGCACAAAGGCCGCCATGGTGGCGGCCTCTTTGGCGCATCAGGGTTGCTTGTGGCCCGCGAAGTAGAGGACTCGCCGCACATATTGCTGGGTCTCTTGATAAGGGGGTATGCCCCCGTATTGCTCCACCGATTTCTCGCCGGCGTTGTAGGCCGCCGACATCAGGGTCCAGTTGCCGTCGAAGTGGGTGTGCAGCCACTTGAGGTAGGCCACCCCGCCCTTGATGTTTTGCTCGGGGTCGAAGGGGCGAGTGACGCCGAAGCGCTGCTGGGTCTCGGGGATGAGCTGCATCAGCCCCTGGGCGTTCTTGGGGGAGACGGCGCGGCTGTTGAGATTGGATTCGGCGATGGCGATGGCCAGCACCAGCCGCTCGTCGATGCTGTGATGCTTGGCGGCACTGCGCAGCATGATGATCAGCTTCTGCTTGGCCGGCGACTGGCGGGCCAGATAGGCATCCAGATTGAAGGGGGTATTGGGGATCTCGGCGAAGTAGCCACCATCCCCGCCGACTCGGGCGCCACACTGATCCCCCATGACGGCATTGCCAATGCGGGCGTTGTAGTAGCGACTGGCCTGCTGGTTGCCAAGACGCATGGCCATGGCGAGGTAGGCGTTGGCCATCCTGGGGTTGCGCACCGATCCCGGGCCTGTGGCGAGCAGACGGCCGATGCGGAAGTAACCTTCCGGGTTGCCCGTCGTGGCGGCGGCGCAGTAGAAGTGGATGGCCTGGGTCAGGTTGCCCTGACGCTGTGCCACCTGGCCTTTTTTCAGTGCGCTGAGCGCCTGGGGCGCCTGTCTGAAGTCCCTGCTTTGCGCCGCTGCCTGCACGGTGCCGGCCAGTAACAGCGATAAAAAAAGCAGCAAAAACAGCCTGTTTTCGCTGAAGCTCGACATGAATTCTCTCCTGTTGGGGTACAGAAGATATAGGGGAACATGGCCCGTTCCGCCATTAATCCAGTGGATCCTGTTGTTATGGTTCCACTCATCCAGAGATCAAATCGGTATGGAACTACTGGAGTTGAGCTGTCGGTTCGAGCTGGCGGCGTTCAGGCGTCGAGATGATACGCCTGCTCATCTTCCCCGGTGGTGGGGAGCTGGCGATACATCAGACAGATTTCACTCGCTACCCAGGCCGAGAGCAGGGTCAACAGGCTGATCAGGGGCAGCAGGGTATGGCTCTGTTGCAATGCATAGGCAGCGAGGGCGGCGCCCAGCAACAGCAGGGTTCGGATCATGAGGGGACTCCTTCTCATCATGGTGAGCCTGGGTGGCGCAGGTATATTCCCGTGTGGCTCCAAGCCTGGCCAGTATATCCCAGCCGGGGTGCAGCAATCGCCAGCCGGCTCACATCTCCCCATCCTAAGGGGGCGGGCGGCGGAGTGCCATCTGATTAACTCATCACTCATCGGGCGGCAGGTTCATCTGCGCGCTCATGGTATCGATGAAGTGGCGGATCACGGGCGATGCGCTCTGCTCGGCACTGTGCGGGGCATAGAGCACGCAGAGATCGGCCGGGATGGCCTGCTCCAGCCGGATGAAACGCACATGGGGCCACTTCTGGCGGCCGTAGCTGGCCGGGGCGAGCGCAATCTGCCGGCTGGTGGCCACCACAGCCATCAGGGTATTGGGTTCGACCACCTCCTGACTGAGCTGGGGGTAGAAGCCCTCTACCAGGCAGGAGTTGATGATGAGATCGGTGGAGGCCGAGTTGGCACGGCTCATCAACACGAAGCGCTCGCCCGCCAGCTCGGAGAGGGAGACCCGCTTGCGATCTCGCAGTGGATGCTCGTCCGATACCGCCAGCACCATGGGTTCGCGATAGATGCTCTCGGCCCGCAGCGGATGGATGTTGAAGGTGTCGGCGAAGCGGGCGAGACCGAGATCTATCTCCTTGCTGGCCAGCGCCTGCTTCTGCTTCTCCGGCGACAGCTCGGTGAAGGAGATCTCGAACTCGGGATGGATCCTGTGACACTGACGGATCACCTCGCCAAAGCCCGCCCAGAAGATGGAGCTGACCAGCCCGATGCGGATCTGGTTGCGCTCCATCCGTCCCGCCTGCACCACCTTGTTGAGGCCGCTCTCCAGCATGTCAAACAGCAAAGCACACTCATCCAGCAGCAGACGGCCTGTGGCGGTGAGGCTCACCTGGCGAGTGTGGCGTTCGAACAGGGCCAGCCCCAGCACGCTCTCCAGCTCCTTGATCTGGGCGCTGAGCGGAGACTTTGAAACATTGAGTTGCTCGGCGGCCCGGCTGAAGTGGCCGTGGCTGGCCACCACATGGAAGTAACGCAGCATCTTGAGGGTGACGCGATCGCGCCAGTGACTGTCGAGGGCCAAGCGACCTCCTTCGGTGGTTGATTGAGGGCCTGGTGCGATCCCCGTCAAAGATTGCGCATCGGGTTGTGCGGGCAGCGGGGCCGGTGCTTGGCGCCTGGTTGATCCGGCTCACACTCTTGCTAGCGCTTTTCTGCGGCAAGCGCGCCGACGGGTTGACAATAAGGGCCAATCAGCGCCGTTTCTGCGCGTTTGGGCACCCTCTGCCTGCTATCGCCCGTCTGATTGTGCTGAAAAACGGGATAGTTAGGCCGATTTTAGCGATTTTTATCGCCGAATACCTCCCCTAGAGTGAGCCCATCTTCTCATTTACAGCCTCAAGAGGTGCAGCTCATGCAACAAGATCCGGTACTCAACGCCGTCGCCACCATTCTCGCCCGCAAGCCGGGTTTTGCCCCCCGCGCCGCCATGATCCTGGGCTCCGGCCTCGGCGTGCTGGCCGACGGGCTGGAGGAGAAGGTCACCATCCCCTACGAGGAGCTGGACGGCTTCCCGGTCAGCACGGTGGCTGGCCACAGCTGCGAGCTGGTGCTTGGCAAGCTGCACGGGGTGGACGTGGTCTGCATGAAGGGGCGTGGCCACTACTACGAACACGAAACTATGAAGGTGATGACCACGCCTGTGCGTACCTTCCAGCACCTGGGCTGCGAGCTGCTGCTGGTGACCAACGCCGCAGGATCGCTGCGTCCGGAGCGGATCGGGGTCGGCTCCCTGGTCATCTTCAACGATCACATCAACACCATGCCGGGCACCCCCATGACGGGCGCCAACGACGAGGCCTACGGCCCGCGCTTCTTCAGCCTGGCCAATGCCTATGACAAGGAGCTGAGGGGCGAGGCGCTGGCGCTGGCCGAGCGCGAGGGGATCGCCGTCAATCAGGGGGTGTTCGTCTCCTACAGCGGCCCCTGCTTCGAGACAGCCGCCGAGATCCGCATGATGCAGATCATCGGCGGCGACGTGGTGGGCATGTCGGTGGTGCCCGAGGTGGTCAGTGCCGCCCACTGTGGTCTGCCGGTGCTGGCCATCTGCGCCATCACCAACATGGCGGAGGGGCTCGGCGACGTGCAGCTCTCCCACGAGCAGACCCTCAAGTGCGCCAAGCTTGCGGAAGCGGACTTCATCCGCCTCATCAACGCCTTCATCCAGCACCACTTCCAGTAAGCAGGAACGACCAGGAGGTCACCTATGTTTGCAGCAGGATTTCTCGGCATGGCGGCGCTGATCCTCATCGCCATTCTCACCTCGACCAACCGCAGGGCCATTCGCCTGCGCACAGTGGGGCTGGCGCTGGCCTTGCAGGTGGCCATCGGTGCCCTGGTGCTCTATGTGCCGCTGGGGCGACGGGCGCTGGAGGGCATGGCCCACGGGGTCGACGCCGTGCTGGCAAGCGGCAAGGCGGGTATCCACTTCCTGTTTGGCAACCTGGTCAACTTCTCGGTGGACGGCATTGGCTTCGTGTTTGCCCTCAACGTGTTGCCGTTGGTGGTCTTCTTCTCGGCGCTGATCGCCGTGCTCTACTACCTCGGCATCATGCAGCTGGTGATCCGCTTCATCGGCGGCGCCATGGCGCGGCTGCTCGGCACCTCCCAGACCGAATCCATGTCGGCGGTGGCCAACGTCTTCGTCGGTCAGAGCGAGGCGCCGCTGGTGGTCAAGCCCTACATGCCGAAGATGAGCGATTCCGAGTTCTTCGCCGTCATGTGCGGCGGCATGGCCTCGGTCTCCGGCACAGTGCTGGCTGGCTACGCCATGATGGGAGTGGACATGCAGTACCTGCTGGCGGCCTCCTTCATGGCGGCCCCCGGCGGGATCCTGTTTGCCAAGCTGATCATCCCCGAGACCAGTCAACCGGACTATGCCTTCGACCACAGCATCCAGTTTGATGGCAAGAAGCCGGAGAACGTGCTGGCAGCAGCCGGAGAGGGCGCCAGCAGCGGCCTCAAGCTGGCGGCGGCCATCGGCGCCATGCTGATCGCCATGATCGGGCTGGTGACCCTGATCAACACCTTGCTGGGCGGGGTCGGGGACATGATGGGCATGTCGCTTTCGCTTGAGATCATCCTGGGCTGGATCTTCTCGCCGCTCGCCTTCCTGCTCGGGGTGCCGGTGGCGGACATCGGCATCGCCGGCGCCATGATCGGCAAGAAGCTGGTGGTGAACGAGTTCGTGGCCTACAGCGATCTTGCCCCCTACCTGAAGGACGCCAGCACTGTGACGGCGGCCGGTCTGCAGGTGCTTGAGGAGAAGTCCAAGGTGATCATCAGTTTCGCCCTCTGCGGTTTCGCCAACCTGGCCTCCATGGGGATCCTGATCGGGGGCCTCGGCACCCTCTGCCCGTCCCGTACCGATTTCATCGCCCGTCACGGTCTGCGCACCGTGCTGGCAGCCACCTGTTCCAACCTGATGAGCGCCGCCATCGCCGGGGTCTTCTTCTCCCTGGTATGAGTGAGCCCCGGCCGTACGGGGCGCTGCGGCGCCCCTTTTCATCACCCATTATCGCAATTCGGAGCCTTCTCATGACCTCTTCCATTCCTCTCGATCTGACTCGGGCCGCCGTTCGCGCCATCGGACTGATGGATCTCACCAGCCTCGACCCGGATGACAACGACGAGCGTATCGTTGCGCTCTGCCAGCAGGCGCAGACCCCCTTTGGCAACACGGCTGCCGTCTGCATCTATCCCCGTTTCGTGGCGCTGGCCAAGCAAACCCTGGCGGCCCAGGGTTCCCCGCAAATCAAGGTGGCCACCGTGGTCAACTTCCCCCATGGCGACGATGAGCTCGAGGCCGTGCTGGCCGATACCCGTGCGGCCCTCATCGACGGCGCCGACGAGATTGATCTGGTGATCCCCTGGCGTGCGCTGCAGGCGGGGGACGAGACACGTGCCCGGGCGCTGGTGCGCGGTTGCAAGGCTCTGTGCGGGGCGCGGGTGCTCAAGGTGATCATCGAATCAGGCGAGTTGAAAGACCCGGCCCTGATCCGCACGGCTTCCCGGCTCGCCATCGAGGAGGGGGCCGACTTCATCAAGACTTCTACCGGCAAGGTGCCGGTCAATGCCACGCCTGAAGCCAGTCGCATCATGCTGGCGACCATCGTCGAGCTGGGGGTACAGGAGTATGTGGGGTTCAAGGCGGCGGGCGGGGTGAGAAGTGCCCGGGAGGCGGCAGACTATCTGGCCATGGCGGCCGGATGCTGTGGCGAAGCCTGGCTTGATGCCGACCATTTTCGCTTCGGCGCCTCCAGTCTGCTCGGCCAGTTGCTGGCGACCCTGGACGGCGAGAGCCCGGCCGCTGTTGGCCGCGGTTACTGAACGACAACTCCCGGCCATACCGGCGTCCTGCAGGGCTCCCGTCATTACAGGTGTATTGCATGTCCCATCCCCGTTTTCATTTCATTCATGCCCACGGCAAGGTGCTGCTGTTCACCCTGCTCATCAGCCTGTCGTTTCCCATTGGCAGCGCGCTCACCGCCGTGCTGGATCCCCTGGTGGTCACCTGGGTGCGCTACCTGCTGGCGGCGCTCACTTTCGTGACACTGCTGGCTTGCCAGCGCCGTCTCGCGCTGCCTTCACTGCGGGATCTGGGGCGCTATACCCTCATCTCGCTGCCAGCGCTCTGCTACTTCGTCGCCATGTTCGTAGCGCTGCAGGAGACCAGCGCCCTCGATGCCAGCGCGCTCTACACCACGGTACCGCTCATCAGCGCCCTGGCCAGCATGCTGATCTTCCAGCGTCGCATTGGCTGGTCGATGGCGTTTGCTTTGCTGGGAGGCATGGTGGCCGCCGCCCTCATCATCTTTCGAGGGGAACTGGGACAGGTGGCCAGCCTGAGCCTCACCCCCAGCAATCGCATCTATCTGCTCGGTTGTGTGGCCATGGCTCTCAATCCCATCCTGATCAAGCGCTACTACCGGGGGGAGTCGTTCGTCCATCTCACCTGCTGGACCCTGATCTGCGCCACCCTGCTGCTTACCCTGGTGACGGCGCCCCGGTTGCTGGCGACCGACTGGGGCCAGGTGTCGCTGCCGCTCTGGTTCGGGATGGGCTATCTGGCGCTGTTTGCCACCGCGCTCAGCTTCTTTCTGTTCCAGCAGGGCAGCGTGGTACTGCAGCCGGAGCAGGTTTCGGCCTACACCTATCTGATCCCCGTGCTGGTGCTGCTTTTCAGCAGCCTGACGGGGGAGCTGGTGGCCTGGCATCAGGTGGGCTGGGGCGTGCTCGGGGTGATGCTGACCATGGTGGTGATGGTGCGAGGATCGGTCAGGGTGCGCTCCGGCAGGCCCTGAGCGGGATCAATCGGCGACCTGGTGGTAGGCCAGATACCAGCGCACGAACTCGGCGACGCCCTGCCTGAGCGGGGTGGCGGGGCGGGTGCCCGTGAGGGAGTGCAGGGGGGCGCTGTCGGCCCAGGTGGCGTGCATGTCGCCCGCCTGCATGGGCAGCATCCGCTTGATGGCTGGTTTGTCCAACGCCTGCTCCAGCGCCTCGATGAAGTCGAGCAGCCGCACCGGCTGGCCGTTGCCTATGTTGAGGAGGCGGTAGGGGGCGGCACTTTCAGCCTGGCTGTCCTGGCTGGCGTGCCAGTGTGGATTGGCGCGCGGCGGCAGCTCGGCGACGGCGAGTATGCCGTCCACTATGTCGTCTATGTAGGTAAAGTCGCGGCTGAGCAGGCCCTGGTTGTACACATCGACGGGCTCGCCGGCCAGGATGGCGCGGGTGAACTTGGCGATGGCCATGTCGGGGCGACCCCAGGGGCCATAGACGGTGAAAAAGCGCAACCCTGTGGTGGGCAGGCCGTAGAGCGCCGAGTAGGCGTGGGCCATCAGCTCGCCGCTCTTCTTGGTGGCGGCATAGAGGGAGACCGGGTGATCCGCCGGCTGCTCGGTGGAGAAGGGCATCTGATCGCTCAGGCCATAGACGGAGCTGGAGGAGGCGTAGATCAGATGCCGGATGCCGTGCTGGCGACACCCCTCCAGCACCGTCAGCATGCCGGTGAGGTTGCTGTCGGCATAGGCAAACGGGTTCTCCAGCGAATGGCGCACCCCCGCCTGGGCACCCAGGTGGATCACCCGCTCGAACCCGCTCTCGGCAAACAGGGCTGCCATGCCGTCCCGATCCGCCAGCTCCCGCTGTTCAAAGCGAAAATGGGGGAAGGGGACCAGCCGCGCCAGTCTGGCCCGCTTCAGGCTCACCTCGTAGTAGTCGTTGAGGTTGTCCAGCCCCACCACCTGATGGCCCGCCTCGCACAGCCGCCTGACGACGTGAAAGCCGATAAAGCCGGCGGCGCCTGTCACCAGATACTTCATACGTGTTGTCCTGTGCTGATCATGGGGGCCTGTGGTCCTGAGTGAGGGCTGAAAAAGGGCTGGGCGCTTTGTACCAGAGCGCGGGTCCCGGCGCCACATTGCGGTGGCGCCATGGTGGACGAGGGCTGGCTCGTCAGGCGCGGCATGCTGCATCTTGGTGCACTGGCTGTCAATGGAGAATGACAGGCACCAAAACGGGGCATTCCCCGTGGCTATTGTGATCCTGGTCGCAAAAAATAGACTGGATCCCATAACGAAGCCCTGCGGACAGGGCTCGCGTCCGCCTCGACGGACACAAGACACTCTTTTCACTTCGCTATTGGATACAGGTTATGGACAACACCCCAGGCTCTGCGCGCTCAGCCCGTTCTGCGCATCCCCTCTATGAAGATGTACTCGCCCTGCTGACCGCAGCCGGTTTCGTTTCCCTCGGCATCTTCCTGTTTCATCAGGTTGGTTTGCTCACCGGCGGCACCGCCGGGCTGGCGCTGCTGCTGCAACAGGTGACGGGGCTGAGCTTCGGCCTGCTGTTCTTCGGCATGAACCTGCCGTTTTACGCCCTGGCCTGGCTCAGGATGGGGCCGCGCTTCACCCTCAACACCTTCGTCTCTGTGGCCGCCGTCTCCTTCATGACGGATCACCTCAACGCCGTGCTGCAGATCGGCAAGATAGAACCCGTCTATGCGGCCCTGATCGGTGGCACCCTGATCGGCATGGGGTTGCTCATCATGTTCCGCCACAAATCCAGTCTGGGTGGCTTCAACATACTGGCGCTGTTTATCCAGGACCGCTTCGGCATCCGCGCCGGCAAGCTGCAAATGGGGCTGGATTGCACCATCGTCATCGCCTCCTGCTTCGTGGTGCAGCCCTGGATCCTGGCGCTCTCCGTGGTGGCGGCCATCATCTGTAATCTGGTGTTGACACTCAATCACAAGCCGGGTCGCTATCAGATAGCCTGAGTCGAGATGTTTCATGCAAACAAAACAGAGCGCCTGATGGCGCTCTTTTGCTATCCAGGATCCTGAACCTTCTCACACCACCATGGGCAGACCCGTCTCTGGGTGGTGTATCACCTGGGCCGGGTAGTCATACAGGCGATCGATCAGGGCCGGGGTCAGCACCTCGGCCGGGGCGCCGTCAGCCATCAGCCTGCCCTGCTCCAGCATCACCAGACGGTCGGCGTAACGAGCCGCCAGATTGAGATCGTGCAGCACCACCAGTACGGCCGTGTTGCGGGCGGCCAGGGCGCGGGCCATGGTGAGCAGCTGGTGCTGGTACTTGAGGTCGAGCGCCGAGGTGGGTTCGTCCAGCAGCAGCAGCCGCGCTTGCTGGGGATCGTCCGGCGCCTGCCAGATCTGGGCCAGTATCCGGGCGAACTGCACCCGCTGCCGCTCCCCGCCGGAGAGGCCGGGATAGAGGCGGCCCGCCAGGTGCTCGACCCCGGCATGGGTCATGGCGGCCCGCACTATCTGGTCGCGCCGGCTGGCGGGCTCGCTGTGGGGCAGGCGGCCCATGGCCACCACCTCTTCGCACAGAAATGGGAAGTTGAGGGACGAGCTCTGCGGCAGCACGCCGACGCGGTGGGCCAGTTCTATGGCGGGCCAGGCTTGCCGCTCCCGGCCAAACAGGCTTATCTCCCCCTCGTGTTCCAGCTCGCCGGTCAGGCATTTGAGCAGCGAGCTCTTGCCTGCGCCATTCGGGCCGAGCAGGGCGGTGAGCGTGCCGGCTTGCAGGCTGAGGTCGAGCCTGTCCAGGATGAGGCGGCCGCCACGGGTGAGACTGAGCTGGTGACAGCGCAGCAGGGGGGTTGATGCAGGCAAGATAAACCTCCGGTTAAAGCGTCCGGCGGCCCTTGACCAGCAGCCAGATGAAGAAGGGGGCGCCCAGCAGGGCTGTGATGATACCGACCGGCAGCTCGGCCGGTGCCAGCAGGGTGCGGGCCAGCATGTCGGCGCCCAGCAGCAGGGCGGCGCCCAGCAGGGCAGAGAGCGGCAGCAGCCTGACGTGGTTGGGGCCGGCCAGCAGTCGCACCAGATGGGGCACTACCAGACCGACGAAGCCGATCATGCCCGCCACGGCGACGGCCACGCCGACTCCGGCGGCGGTGAGCAGGATCAGGCGCCTCTTGAGGGATTGCACATTGACCCCCAGATGACGGGCCTCCCCTTCCCCCAGCAAGAGGGCGTTGAGGGGATTGGCATCGCGCATGAACAACAGCAGCAGAACGATCAGGGTGGCCAGCGCCAGCGCCACGTCCACCGGCTTGCCCGCCGCCAGGGTGCCCATCTGCCACAGGCTCAGGTTGCGCAGCATCTGGTCGTCGGCGAGATAGGTGAGCAGCCCTATCACGGCACCGGACAGGGCCGTGATGGCCACCCCCGCCAGCAGCATGACGGTGACGGAGGTGCCCCCTTCCCGGGTGCCCAGCAGGTATACAAGCGTGGTGGTGAGCGCCCCGCCGAGGAAGGCGAGCAGCGGCAGCAGGCCTATGCCGAGCAGGCTCTGCCACTGCTGGCCAAGGGGGGCCAGCAGCACTATGGCCAGCGCCGCGCCCAGCGCAGCCCCGCCGGAGACCCCTATGATGCCGGGGTCGGCCAGCGGATTGCGAAACAGCCCCTGCATGACGGCGCCACAGAGGCCGAGTATGCCCCCCACGGCGATGCAGAGCAGGGTACGTGGCAGGCGGATCTCCTGCACGATCAAGAGTTTGTGGGCCGCAATCCCGCTCTCTTGCCCGGCGAACAGGGCACGCAGACTCTCGTCGAGAGAAAGGGCCATGGGGCCGGTCGCCAACGACCCGACCAGCAGCAGCGCCAGCGCGCCGCCGGTGAGCGCGAAAAGCCAGGGCAGTGGCAGGCGCATCATGAACCCAGCTTGATCCACTTGGCGATCTGGTTCGCCTGCTGCAACGAGGTGAGGCTGAGACCCCCTTGCAGGGCGTGACCGTCGATGGCGTGGATGGCGCGGTTTTTACCCGCCGGGGTGGCGGTGAGCGCGGGTACCTGGTTCAGCACGGTTTCCGGATCCTGATACTGCTGCCAGTCACGGCCGCTCACCAGCACCAGATCCGGTTGCAGCTCGATCAGGGATTCGGTGGAGACGGGCTTGTAGTCGCTCAGCTGGGCCACCGGATTGACACCGCCCGCCAGGGTGAGCAGGGCGCTGGCGGTGGTATTGCCGCCGGCTATGCTGGTGGGTTGCCCCTTGTGCAGCAGCAGGAAGACCACCTTGAGCGGCTTGTTCTGCTTCGCCTGCGCCGCCAGTTGCGCTGTCTGGGCCTGGATCTCGGCTTTCAATCGCGTGCCGGCGGCCGGGTCATTGAGCAGGCCGGCCAGGGTGTCGATGCGCTGGTTGAGGTTGGCGAGGGTCGGTGCGGTCGGCAGCACGTCCACCTCGACTCCGGCGCGGCGTAACTGCTCCAGCGCCGGCGGCGGCCCCATCTCGTCGCTGCCGATCAGCCGGGTCGGCGCCAGACTGAGGATCCCCTCGGCAGCGAGGGCGCGGTGATAACCGACTCTGGGCAGATCTTTCGGTTCCGTGCTGCTGATGTCGGTGGCGATCAGGCTCTGTTCACCGCCCAGTGCCAGAATGAGCTCTGTGGTGGCCGGGCCTATGCTGACGATACGTTCCTGTGCGGTAGCAGACAGGGAAAGGGCTGAACAGCCGAGCAGGCTGAGTGCGAGGGCAAAACGACGGCCCATGCTAACCTCCGAAGGGTGAATGAAGTTGGGTTGTCGACGAGAATATCAAGCCGGTGAAAAAAATGCACTGAGAATGAAAGCGATTATCAATTGCATTGGTTCGGGTGCTTTATTAGAGTATTCGCCATGACAGGAGAGGGATGCAGCACGCATCCCAAGGGAGAACCTATGAGCATTGCACAACGCATTCATGATCTGCTGGAACAAGACCCCAGCGCCCATCCTTCCACCATTGCCAGCCAGCTGGCGGTCAGCGAGTGGGAGGTGGTACGCCACCTGCCTGCCGAGCTGGTGACCCTGGTCCCCGGCGAGCGGGCCGAAGCCCTGTTGGCGGATCTGGCGGATTGGGGTCAGGTGACCACCATCGTCGAATCCGATGGCTCCATCTTCGAGGTGAAGGCGCCGTTTCCCAGGGGCAAGAGCGCCCGTGGCTACTACAACCTGATGGGGCGTGACGGCGAGATGCACGGTCACCTCAAGCTCGACAACGTGGTCGGCATGGCACTGGTCAGCAAGCTGTTCATGGGCAAGGAGGGGCACTCCTTCCAGTTCTTCGGCCACAGTGGCCGCTGTATTTTCAAGGTCTATCTGGGACGTGACGAGCAGCGCCAGCTGCTGCCAGCCCAGGTGGAACGCTTCATGGCCTTGCGCCACCAGTATCAAGAGGAAGTCAAAGCATGAGTGAACGTCAGGAGCGTCTGCAGAATCGCCTGCAACCGGAGATCCGCGAGTTTCGCGACGGTTGCCGCACCCTGCAGCTGGCGACGGTGGACAGTGAAGGCAACCCCAATGCCAGCTATGCCCCCTTCGTGCTGCAGGAGGATGGCTACTATGTGCTCATCTCCGAGATCGCCCGCCACGCCCGCAACCTGCAACAGGTGCCCAAGGTGTCGCTGATGCTGATCGAGGACGAAACCGGTGCCCGCGAGCTGTTTGCCCGCAAGCGTCTCACCTTCGATGCGCTGGCCGAAGTGGTGGCCCGCGACGACGTGCGCTGGGGCCAGGCGATCGCCGCGCTGGAAGGGCGCTTCGGCGACATCGTCAAGGGGCTCTCCAACCTCAAGGATTTCGTGCTGTTCCGGCTCAAGCCCGAGCAGGGGCTGTTCGTCAAGGGCTTCGGCCAGGCGTTTCGGGTCTCAGGTGACGAGCTGGTGGACTTCGTCCATCTGGTGGAAGGGCACAAGCGGGTCGACAACGGTGTCGAGCTGACCAGTCCGGCTGATGCGCCAGTCTGACGGCGGCCGCATCGCATGAAAAACGGGCAGCCCAGGCTGCCCGTTTTTTATTGCGTGTCACCCCTGAGCGCTAGTCCTGCCAGGAGGCCTTGTTGGGGAAGGCATCCCGATCGGCCTGATTGGCCGTCTCGTTGCATTCGCCCCGGATCTTCCAGGAGGTCTGGCTGAGGACGATATAGCCATCGCGGCAATACTTCCGCTCGGCCAGGGTCTGGGTCAACTGCGCATCCTGCAGGGCATCACGCCGTTCCAGCAGGCTCTTGCTGCGGTTGAGGCGACCGCCGTCATCGTCCTGCAACCGGGTGGGCAGGGTATCAAGCGGCGCGGCTTCGAAGGTGAAGCGCTTGCTCCCCTCTTCGTTGATATGGGTTCGAAACAGGGGGGCCGGGCCATCCGGCTGCTGCCCCGGCAAACCGGAGCAGGCAGTGATTGCCGGTAACAACAGCATGAATGCAACGGCAGACAGTAGACGCACACAAGACTCCAATCGGGTGATCACTTCAAGAGAGGCAGATTAACACGCCAGCTCGGGCTGGGTCGCTTTGAGCAACTCATCCGTGGTGAGCAGGGTCACGGTTCTGCCTTTGGGCAGGCTCAGATGCTGCCACATCCAGTGGTGGTGTTCGATGATCTTCTCCGCGCTCAGGTGAGGGCGATCCGCCGTGGTGTGGGCATCCGTCACCGCAAACACGTCAAACCCTTGCGCTGCAGCGCTGCGCAGCGTGGTGTCGACGCAAAAATCGGTGGCACAGCCGCTGATCAGCAGTCGGTCCACCGCCTGCTCCGCCAGCAGGAAGCCTAGCTCGGTATCGAGGAAGCTGTCACAGGCGGTCTTGCGTACCCGGCTGTCGCCGCGGCCCGGGGTGAGATCGGCGTGAAGCTGCCAGCCTGCACTGCCGGGTTCCAGTTCTGAACCCGGTTCGTCGTGTTGCACATAGATGACACGCCCCTGGTTGGCCCGCACGCTGTCTGCCAAGCGGTTGATGTTGGCGATGACCTGCGCGTCCTGATGGCGGGGGGTGGTAAACAACCCCTGTTGCATGTCGATGACCAGTAACACATCCATATGAAATCCTTAGGCAATTTTCAGGGTTGCAGCCACTGGCTGCAGTCACGGCTTCGGGATTGATGCAGTGCGCCCATATCTTGCTTCATTTCATCGGCATTTAGCCAGCGTTCTGGCAGGGGGCTGATCCGCACCCGGATGTCGGCGGTCCGCCCGGCGGGTGCCTGCGCATCGCTCTGCGGTTCTGTCTCTGGCATGACCAGCGCTACCTTGAGCGCCGGGTTGCGGCTGGCGATGCGGCTGGCGAGCCCCAGCCCCCCCTCGACGTGGAAGTTGCCGGCGATGTGCATGATGCGCTGGCCCGGGTGGCTGCGCAGGTAGTCCACCATGCTCTCGGCCATGGTGTCGTCCCAGCTGGTTTGGGCGGCGAAGCGGCGGGCATTGCCGTCGGCATCGCCGTGATGGAGCGAGGCCATGAATTTCTGGCGGTAAGGATCGTCGGTGAGCGTGAGTGCGCGGGCCAGCTGGCTGCGGCGGCTGGCGGGCAGCTTGTCCAGCCAGGCGGGCCCTTCCTGGCCGACACAGCTCACCAGCGGTTTGGGGGCGTTGGCGGCGATGACCGGCAGGTGCTGCTCCTTGGCGAACTCCACCAGCGGGCGATAGTCGCTCTGGTAGTTGGGCCAGGCGTTGCCATCGCGAATGAGGGCGGCCTCGCCGATGCGTCCGGCGAGATAGGCGTCCAGCACCGGCTGATCGGCGCGGCTGAACTGCTCCATGGAGAGCACCAGCCCACGGCCATCGGCCCGGGAGGTGTTGGCCAGCTCCGCCAGCAGGCGTGTCTGCAGCAGGTGCACGGCCGGGTGGGTATGCAGCTCGCCCACCAGCACTATGTCGGCATTCGCCACCCGATCTACCGCCTGGGTCAGCGTCAGTTCACCTTGGCTGGCATCGGTCTGGCCCGCGCTGAGCCGATAGTGGTAGAGGGTGCCGGCATCGTCATCGGGCACTGTCGTGCAGGCAGCCAGCAGCAGGGGAAGGGCGAACAGGGGCAGTAATCGAGTCATGGTATCTCACAACGAAGCAGGGCCAGATCCATACAATGGCAGCATGGCGGGCCGGAAAACAGAGGGGAATAGTGTAGAACCTAATTACGACAAAAGAAAATGAGAATGATTCCGTTTATTATTGATCTTTGTTGCGAGCTGGGTAATATGCCAGCTGCTTGATAACAGTTCTCAATAAGGATTTGTAGTGGCCCATAACAACACCCTATCGCTGGTTGCCCTTGCTGTGGCGGCCGGCCTCGCTTCCCCGGTTTCTGCGGCGGACAAGAAAGCAGATGAAGTCATGGTCGTCAGCGGCTCACGGATGGAGCAAAAACTGGAGGATGTCTCCGGCCCCATCTCGGTGATCACGGCCGAACAGATTGAAGAACAGGTGGTGAGCAACGTCGCCGACCTGTTCCGTTACGAGCCGGGTGTCACCGCCCTCGGCGGCGCCGGCGATGCCCAGACCTTCATCATCCGCGGCATGGGTGAGAACCGGGTCAAGATAGTGCGTGACGGCGTGCGCCAGAACGACGCCTACAAGAACGGCGGCGTGGGCCAGAGCTATTTCGACACCGACATGATCAAGCAGATCGAGGTGGCCAAGGGGCCTGCCTCGGCGGCTTATGGCTCCGATGCGCTGGGGGGCGTCATCGCCATCACCACCAAGGACGCCGGCGACTTCCTGAAGGGCCGCGACAGCTATCTGGACGCCACCACCGGCTATGCCTCCAGCAGCCACCAGAACATGGCCGGCTTCACCGGTGCCCTGCGCAGCGGTGAGTTCGAGAACCTGCTGCGCTACACCTGGCGTGACGGCGGTGTGACTCAGAACTACGATGGCGACAAGAACGAATTCGACATCGCCAGCCAGGCCGTGCTGCTCAAGAGCAAGTGGAACCTGAGCGAGGATCAGTTCCTCAAGCTGACCGTCGACTACTTCAGCGAAGGGCAGGATCCGGATGCCGTCGATCTCACCAAGGCCGCCTCCGTCTTCAATCAGCCGATCACCGACAAGGATACGGACAACCTCTCGCTGGTGCTGGATCACGGCATCGCCCTGAACGCGCCCTGGGCCGATCGTATCGACAGCAAGATCTATTACGCCCGCACCAAGCAGACCCTGGATCAGTACGCCTCATCCAAGTACCCGGTGCGGCCGACCAACCCCTATGTGACCAAGAACTCGCTGGACAACAACGGTTTCGAGCAGAAGAGCCTGGGCGCCCAGCTGAAGTTCAGCAAGGCGCTGGCGAGCCAGCGGCTGGCCTGGGGCCTGGAGTATGAGCACACCGACAACGAGCGGACCCGCTTCAAGGCACCGACCGTGCCGGGGGATTTCGTCGGCTACAACGAGCTGAGCTTCCCCTCCACCACCACCGAGCACGGCGCCCTGTGGGCGTTCGACGAACTGAAGTTCGGCGAGCGCTGGGTGCTGACGCCGGGTGCCCGCTACGACTACTACCGGATGAACCCGGATCAGGATCCCGCCTACACCGGCGAGAACCTCAAGCGCTTCTCCGAAGGGGAGTTCTCGCCCAAGCTGGGGCTGGTGTTCAAGGCACACGAGGCGGCCAACCTGTTTGCCCAGTACAGCCACGGCTTCAAGGCGCCTATGTATGACAACGCCTTCTCCACCCTGAACCATCAGGCGTACGGTTATCGCATCGAGCCGAACCCGGATCTCAAGCCCGAGAGCAGCGATGGCATCGATCTGGGTGTGCGTGGCAGTGCCGGCGGCTTCAGCTATGAAGTGGCCACCTTCTACAACAAGTTCGAAGACTTCATCGAGCTGGCCGGGGTCGGCACCGAGGGCCGCACCGCGCTGTATCAGTATCAGAACCTGGACAAGGCGACCACCAAGGGGGCTGAGGCCAAGGCGGACTACTGGCTGAACGATCTGGTCAACGTCTGGGGCAATCTCTCCTACATCGAGGGCAAGGATGGTGACGGCAACTACATCAACAGCCTGAGTCCGCTCAAGGGGACCCTGGGTGTTCGACTGGAGCAGCCCAACTGGAACATCAACACCGCCCTGCGCTTTGCCGACGACATGAGCAAGGTGGGCAAGGATGCCAAGGGCAACGACAACATCAAGAGTGCGGGCTGGGGCGTGGTGGACATCTATGCCCAGTTCAAGCCGGTGCAGGATCTGCAGTTCAACGTGGGCGTCTTCAACTTGTTCGACAAGGAGTACGTCAACTACGAGAGCATCACCGGCCAGAGCGCCAGTGCCAGCACCAGCCGCCAGACCGAGCCGGGCCGCAACCTGAGTGCACGGGTCAAGTACGTGTTCTGATGACATAGTGGTGTAACGAAGACGGGGCCGATAGGCCCCTTTTTCATGGTTGCCGTTTGCCTGCCAGAGACCCAAAAAAGAAACCCGCCGGAGGCGGGTGGAAGGATTGCAACACTAACCAGGAGGTGGTGTTACTCAATAGACACCGGCGTTGCGGCAATAGTTCAATTTTATTGATATTTTTCATTGTTATCTGCGCGGCTTCCCACGCGGGATCGCAGGATCCCCACCGGCAAATCGGTTATCATTTGTGCCCCTTCTTCTCGCTGTCGAGGATCTATGCCCGCCTTCTCCTGGTTAGCCCTGTTCTTTGGCGCCTTCTACTTCGTCTATGGCGCCTACCTGCCATTCTGGTCGCTCTGGCTGGAGGGCATAGGCGTGAGCGCCGAGATGATAGGTCTGCTGCTGGGGGCCGGAATGGCGATCCGCTTCGCCGGCAATCTGATGGTGATGGGACAGATCAAGGGGGCGGGGCATCTGCTGCCGGTCACCCGGCTGCTCTGCCTGCTCAGTCTGCTGGCCTTCCTCGGCTTTTACCTCAGCCACAACCTCTGGTGGCTGGTGGGGCTGACCCTGGTGGCGAACTTCATCTACCCGACCCTGATGCCGGTGGGGGAGGCGCTGGCCACCCGCATGGTGGTGCAGGCACACCTCGACTACGGCAAGGTGCGGCTGTGCGGCTCCTTTGCCTTCATCGTCGCCTCGACCCTGGTCGGGGCCCTGGTGGGCAATTTTGGCAGCGACTGGGTGCTGCATACCATGGTGGCAGGGCTGGTGCTGATGTTGCTGCTCAGCTGGCTGCCGCTGCACCCGGCGCCGCGGGACATTCAGGGGGAGCGGGCGAAAGCCTCCCTGCTCGATACCCTCAAGTCCCCCTCGGTACGCCGTTTCCTGCTGATCTCTGCCCTGCTGCAAGGGAGCCATGCCGCCTACTACGGTTTCAGCGCCATGCACTGGAAGGCCGCAGGTTACAGCGGCACCACCATCGGTTATCTGTGGGCGCTGGGGGTGGTGGCGGAGATCGGCATGTTTGCCGCCGACAAGCGCTTCCTCAACCGCTTCGGCGCCCAGACCCTGTTTCTGGTAGGGGCGATTGGTTGCGTAGTGCGCTGGATCCTGCTCGGTGCCTCCACCGAGATCCTGGTGCTGGTGGCGGGTCAGCTGCTCCATGCGGTCACCTTCTGCGTCAGCCACCTCGGCGCCGTGCGCTTCATGACCCGCCAGCTGCCGGCCGAGCAGCTGATCCCCACCCAGGCGCTCTACGCGGCGCTCGGTCTCGGCATGACGGTGGCTGCCCTGATGACCCTGTGCGGCCTGCTGTTCGAGCCGCTGGGTGGCGGCATCTTCTTCATCATGGTGCTGGTGGTGCTGCCGGTGTTCGTGCTGCGCCTGCGGGAGGGCGAGCTGAAGGCCGCCTGAGTGGCCCTATCCGGTCAGCAACCAAATGATCAGCAACGAAAAAGGGGAGCCTCGGCTCCCCTTTTTGCATGGTGACGGCTGGCTCAGGACTCCTGCTCAAAGGCCAGCAGATCCCCGGGCTGGCAGCCCAGTTCGCGGCAGATCGCCTCCAGGGTGGAGAAGCGAACCGCCTTGGCATGGCCGTTTTTCAGGATGGAGAGGTTGGCCTCGGTGATGTTGACCCGCAGGGCCAGCTCGCGGGCAGTCATTTTACGTTCGGCCAGCAGGGCATCGAGTCGGATGATGATGGGCATGGGTTCCTCACACCGTCAGTTGTTGTTCATCGGCCAGCCGCTTGGCCTCGCGCATCACCAGCGCCAGCGCCGACACGATAAGCCCGGCCAGCAGCAACTGGAAGTCCGATGAATTTATGTTGATCTTGCAGTACAGCTCGGGGCCCGGCAGGGTGAGCACTAGATCCAGCAGCGGGGTGGTGATGATTGTGGTGACGAAACTGACACAGAGCAGCAGGCCGATCAACTGGTAGCGGCGGATCTGGCTGAAGGTGAACAGCATGGCCTGCCGATAGCCGCGAAACAGCTGGAGCAGCTGCCACAGCATCAGCATGAACACCAGATCCGGCAGCAGCATCACCAGGGTGCCCAGCAGACGGGTACCCAGGCTGAGGGGGTAGTCGGCAATCGAGGGGACATGGTTGAGCACCGAACTGTCTTGCACCGCCAGTGCCTCGATCAGCTCCTGCTGCAGATAGTCGCTGCCGCCGAGCCGCTGGGACCAGACCCCCATGACCGTCATGAGCGGGGTGGCCAGCAGGGCGAACAGCAGGATCCATTCGATCAGGTTGCTCATGCGTTCGAGCTTGTTGTGTTTCATCGCTTACCTCTTGGAGTGAAAGGGTGGGCCACGCGCAGCACCGAGTTATCGTTTATCAATAAACACAGCCAGATGTTTATCGTTTTTCGATATTTATTCAACCGTTTTTTATTGAAAAACGATAAATTTTCGCTGTAATAAGAAGATGACATTTTTCGGGCGGCTCTCTAGACTGGCTGCTGCTGCGCTTGAATCTTCAACACGGACAAGAGGTTACAGATGCACCAGGGATGGTTGCTGATCGGATTGTCGCTCTCCTATCTGGGGCTGCTGTTTCTGATCGCCTACGTGGCGGACAAGAACAAACGTCGCCGTTTAAAGGGGCAGCCCCTGCTCTACAGCCTGTCGCTGGCGGTCTACTGCACCTCCTGGACCTTCTTCGGCACGGTGGGCCAGGCCAGCGAGTCGCCCTGGTCACCTGTGCCCATCTATCTGGGGCCCATGCTGGTGTTCCTGTTCGGCTGGCGCTTGCTGGCTCGCCTCATCCTGGTGGCCAAGCGCGAGCACATCACCTCCATCGCCGACTTCATCGCCGCCCGTTACGGCAAGTCCCAGCGCCTCGCCATGGTGATCGCGCTGATCGCCATCATGGGCATACTGCCGTACCTGGTGTTGCAACTGAAAGCCATCGTCACCGGGCTGGATCTGCTGATGGCCAACTCTGTGCCTGCCGGCCCCACCGGTAATACCGCCGGGCTGGCCCTCGGCGTGGCACTGCTGCTGGCCCTGTTCAGCATCCTGTTCGGCACCCGCCATCTGGACGCCACCGAGCACCACCGCGGCATGGTGGTGGCCATCGCCTTCGAATCCGTGGTCAAGCTGCTCGCCTTCATGACGGTGGGGGGCTTTGCGCTCTGGCTTATCCTCAGCAAGCCGAGCCAGGCCCGTACCCTGGTGGCCAGCGATTTTCTCGATGCGGTGGTGGCGGTGACGCCGGGCAGCCTGCTGGAGCTCGCCATCTACACCCTGGTCGCCATGTGCGCCGTCATCTGCCTGCCGCGCCAGTTTCACGTGACCGTGGTGGAGAACAACCAGGGCCAGGATCTGCACTGGGCGCGCTGGCTGTTTCCGCTCTACCTGTTCGTGATGGGGCTGTTCATCTGGCCGCTGGCGCTGGCGGGCAAGCAGTGGGTGGGGGCCGGCATGGCCTCGGATACCTATGTGATTAGCCTGCCCATGTCGCTCGGTTTCGACGGTATGGCGCTGCTGGCGTTTCTTGGCGGCACCTCGGCGGCCACCGGCATGGTGATCGTCTGCACCATCGCGCTGGCCATCATGGTCAGCAACGATCTGGTGCTGCCTGTGCTGCTGCGCCGCTTCTGGCAGCAGGGGCGCGACGAGCGGCTAGTGCGCCTGCTGCTGCAGGTGCGCCGCGGCGCCATCCTGCTGATCCTGCTAGCGGCCTGGGGGCTCTACCTCTGGCTCGGGGATCTCACCAGCCTGTCGCGCATCGGCTACCTGTCGTTCGGCGCGGTGGCCCAGTTCGCGCCGGCGCTGCTGCTCGGCCTCTACTGGCGGCACGGCAATCGCAAGGGGGTCTACCTCGGTCTCGCCCTCGGGGTCAGCCTCTGGTTCGCCACCCTGCTGGCGGAGAGCGGCCTGCTGGCCGGCTCGCCGCTGGCGGCCCTGCTGGCACCGCCGGACTGGCCGGCGTTTCGCGATCTCAGCCTGGGGGCCTGGTGCATCTTCCTGAGTCTGTTGCTCAACCTCATCGGCTATGTGGCGGGCTCCCTGCTGTCGCAGGCGGCGGTGAGCGAGCGGCTGCAGGCGGCCAACTTCGTCGGCAAGCCGAGCCGCGACACCACGGCGCTCTATCAGGCGCGGGTCTCGGTCAAGGAGCTGGAGATGCTGGCGGCCCGCTTCGTCGGCTCGAGTCGGGTCAAGCGCGCCTTCGGTCGCTTCGCCGGTGAGCGGGGCGGCACCCTGGCGCCCCAGATGCAGGCCTCCGCCGAGCTGATTGCCCACACCGAGCGGCTGCTGGCCGGGGTGTTCGGCACCTCGTCCGCCCGCCTGGTGCTGGCCTCGGCCCTGCAGGGGCGCAACATGCAGCTCGAAGAGATCGCCACCATAGTGGACGAGGCCTCAGACGTGTTTCGCTTCAACCGCGGCCTGCTGCAGGGGGCCATCGAACACATGGGGCAGGGGATCTCGGTGGTGGACCGGGAGCTCAAGCTGGTGGCCTGGAACCGGCGCTACATAGAGCTGTTTCACTACCCGCCCGGCCTCATCCAGATGGGGCGCGCCATCGAGGAGATCATCCGTTACAACGCCGAGCAGGGGCTGTGCGGTCCGGGCGATATCGAGGCCCATGTGGCGCGGCGGGTCGCCTTCATGCTGCGCGGCAGCCCCCACATCTCGGCGCGGGAGAGGCCCGATGGCCGGGTGATCGAGATGCAGGGCAACCCCATGCCGGCGGGCGGCTTCGTGATGACCTTTACTGACATCACCCCGTTTCGCGACGCCGAACGGGTGCTGCGCGAGGCCAACGAACATCTGGAGGCGCGGGTGGCCGAGCGTACCCACGAGCTCTCCGAGCTCAACCGCCAGCTGTTGCTGGTAAACCAGCAGGTGGAGCGAGCCAACCACTCCAAGAGCCGCTTCCTGGCGGCGGTGAGCCACGATCTGACCCAGCCCCTCAATGCGGCCAAGCTGTTTACCTCTTCTCTGCTGGAGATGCTGCCGCCCCGGGATGAGACGGCCCGCATCGCCCGTCACATCGACGATGCGCTGGGGGCGACCGAGGATCTCATCACGGATCTGCTCGACATCTCGCGGTTGGAGGCGGGCAAATTCAAGGCCAAGAAGCTGGATTTCGCCCTGCACGACGTGTTCGACAACCTCAAGGCGGAGTTCGGGGTGCTGGCGCAGGCAGGAGGGGTCCAGTTCTCAGTGGTGGAGAGCAGGCTCGCGGTCTACAGCGACGTGCGCCTGTTGCGGCGGGTGTTGCAAAACTTCCTCACCAATGCGTTTCGCTACAACCCGGGCGGCCGTGTGCTGCTCGGTTGCCGCCGGCTGGGGGACAAGGTGCGCATCGAGGTGTGGGACAACGGCCCCGGCATCCCGGCCGACAAGCAGGAGGCTATTTTCGACGAGTTCTCCCGCCTCGATCACTCCCGCACCGCCAAGGAGCAGGGGTTGGGGCTGGGGCTCGCCATTGCCCGCGGCATCGCTCTGGTGCTGGGCCACAACCTGACACTGCGCAGTTGGCCGGGGGCGGGATCCGTGTTTGCCATCACCCTCAACCTGGCGACCCGTCCTGTTGCAACGACGCAGGTGGCGGCTCCCGCACTGCGGGACAGCCAGCTGGAGGGGATCCGGGTGCTCTGCATCGACAACGAGAGCGACATTCTCATCGCCATGCACTCCCTGCTGGGGCGCTGGGGTTGCGAGGTCGTCTGTGCCCAGAGCCTGGTTCAGGCGGAGGATCTCATCGCTGGTGGCTTCCTGCCGCAGCTGGTGCTCTCCGATTACCACCTGGATGACGGCAAGACAGGCTTGCAGGCACTGCACATGCTGCGCCTCGCCCATGGCAACGACATCGGCGGCATCATCATCAGTGCGGATCGCAAGAGCGAGTTGCAGGCGCAGATCCGCGAGCACGGCTACGGCTACATCAGCAAGCCGGTCAAACCGCTCAAGTTACGAGCATTGATGAACAGCGTATTACGGCCAGCCAAACTTGATGATGATCACGAAACAAGTAATTCGTCTGATTTTTAATCTCGTCTCCTCAGACGGCAAGATCAGCACTTTCTGACGAGATAAGGTGCTTTTTCTTCTCGTTTGAGGCTTGTTTTCGGTAAAAAGCGGCTTGTTAATAGCCGATCCCGGGTTTGCCCTTCCTCCTTGCCCTCCCTTATAGTCAGGTCGCGATTATTTTTGTCGCAAATCAAGTTGTGCAAAAGGCAAACCGGACGAAAGTCCGGGACGCAAAGCTTCCGGTCTAAGGGTCAGCAGTACCTAAGACAGCGGGGCCACCACAGGTTGTTTCGTCCATGGGCCAAGCCATGGCGCGATGTTGTCTGCGTTACCTGTCAGGTTGGCGTTGCCTTTTTCGTTATTTATTCCAAGAACGAAATAAGGATATTCAACTATGTTAAGTCCAAAACCCTCCGTACTGGCGTTGTTGGTCGGGGGTCTGTGTGCCTCCTCCGCCTTCGCTGCCGCTCCCGGCAAACCCACCATAGGCTGGGGCGAAACCAAGTTCGCCATCGTCGAAGTGGATCAAGCCGCCACCGCCTACAACAAGCTGGTCAAGGTACACGCCGATGGCGCACCGGTCAGCGTGAGCTGGAACCTCTGGTCCGGGGATGTCGGCCAGACCGCCAAGGTGCTGCTCGATGGCAAGGAGGTGTGGTCAGGCGCAGCCTCCGCAGCCGGCACTGCCAACTTCAAGGTGACCAAGGGGGGCCGCTACCAGATGCAGGTGGCCCTGTGCAATGCCGATGGTTGCACCCTCTCGGACAAAAAAGAGATCCTGGTGGCCGACACCGACGGCAGCCACCTGGTGCCGCTCAAGGCGCCGCTGCAGGAGAACAACAAGCCTTACGCCAACAAGTCCGGCAAGGTGGTGGGGGCCTACTATGTGGAGTGGGGCGTCTATGGTCGCAAGTTCACCGTGGACAAGGTCCCGGCCCAGAACCTGACCCACATCCTCTACGGTTTTACTCCCATCTGCGGGGGCAACGGCATCAACGACAGCCTCAAAGAGATCTCCGGCAGTTTCGAGGCGCTGCAACGCTCCTGTGCCGGGCGTGAAGACTTCAAGGTCTCCATCCACGATCCCTGGGCCGCCATCCAGATGGGGCAGGGCAATCTCACCGCCTATGACGAGCCCTACAAGGGCAACTTCGGCAACCTGATGGCGCTCAAGAAGGCCTATCCGGACCTGAAAATTCTCCCCTCCATCGGTGGCTGGACCCTCTCGGACCCCTTCTTCTTCTTCGGTGACAAGGCCAAGCGTGACACCTTCGTCGCCTCGGTGAAGGAGTACCTGCAGACCTGGAAATTCTTCGACGGGGTGGATATCGACTGGGAATTCCCGGGCGGCCTGGGGGCCAACCCCAACCTGGGCAGCGCCTCCGATGGCGAGACTTATGTGCTGCTGATGAAGGAGTTGCGCGCCATGCTCGACGAGCTGAGCGCAGAGACGGGCCGCACTTACGAACTCACCTCCGCCATCAGCGCCGGCGGTGACAAGATTGCCAAGGTGGACTATCGCGCCGCCCAGCAATACATGAATCACATCTTCCTGATGAGCTACGACTTCAACGGCGCCTGGACCAATACCGGGTTGGGCCACCAGACCGCGCTCTACGAGTCGAGCTGGGATCCGAACACCAAGTACACCACCGACAAGGGGGTCAAGGCGCTGCTGGGCCAGGGCGTGGATCCAGGCAAAGTCGTGGTGGGCGCGGCCATGTATGGCCGTGGCTGGACCGGCGTCAGCGGGTATCAGGGCAACAACCCCTTCACCGGCACCGCCACAGGCCCGATTGCGGGTAGCGAAGCGGAAGGGATCTGGGAGAAGGGGGTCATCGACTACCGCGGCATCGCCAAGGGCAAGATGGCCGGTGACTGGCAGTACAGCTATGACGAAGTGGCCGAGGCGCCCTATGTGTTCAAGGCTTCCACCGGCGAGCTCATCACCTTCGATGACGAGCGTTCGGTCAAGGCCAAGGGGCAGTACGTGCTGGCCAACCAGCTCGGCGGCATGTTCGCCTGGGAAATCGACGCCGACAACGGCGACATTCTCAATGCCATGCACGAGGGGCTGGGCAACGGGGAAGGCACAACACCGCCGGTCAACAAGCCGCCGGTGGCCAACGCCGGCACAGATCTCGCGGTGACCGGGCCGGCAGAGCTGGTGCTGGATGGCTCTTCTTCCCGCGATCCGGAAGGGGCGGTGCTGAGCTACAGCTGGACCCAGATTTCCGGTCCCAAGGCGACCCTGAGCGATGCCAACCAGGCCAAGGCCAAGGTGAGCGTCGATGCGGTCAGCCAGGACGTCAATCTGGTGTTCGAACTGACGGTGACCGACGATCACAGCCTCAGTGCCAAGGATCAGGTGGTGGTGACCAACAAGGCGCCGCAGCCCAACCTGCCGCCTGTGGTGACGGTGCAGGACAAGGTCTCGGTCCAGGCCGGCAAGCAGGTGAGCATCACCGCCAGCGCCACCGATCCCAACGGCGACACTCTCAGCTATCAGTGGAGCGTGCCGGCCGGGCTCACCGCCAGCGGTCAGAACAGCAAGACCCTGGTAGTGACGGGCCCCGGCGTAACCGTGGAGACCGGTTATGACCTCACCGTCACAGTGACCGACGGCGCGCTGGATGCCCAGGGCAAGACCCGCCTCACCGTGACTCCGGTCAGCGGTGGCGGCGACTGTGGTGCCACGGATCCCGATGCGGCCAACTGGCCGGCCTGGCAGGGCGCGACCACCTACAACGGTGGCGAGAAGGTGAGCCACAACCAGCTGGTGTGGCAGGCCAAGTACTGGACCCAGGGCAATGAACCGAGCCGCACCGCCGATCAGTGGAAGCTGATAAGCCAGGTGCAGCTGGGCTGGGATGCCGGTGTCGCCTACAACGCCGGTGACCTGACCACCCATAACGGTCGCAAGTGGAAGGCTCAGTACTGGACCAAGGGCAACGAACCCGGCAAACACGACGTCTGGCAGGATGCAGGCGCCGCCAGCTGCCCCTGATGTTTGAACCTGTTCGGGGGGCGCATCATGCGTCCCCATTTTTTCCCGCGTGTATGCCAAGAGGTATGAGATGAAAAAACACCCACTAACCCTGCTGTTGGCCGGACTCTGTCTGAGTGGTCAGCTGTGGGCCGCCACCGCCTATGACATCAATCAGGGCTATGGCGGCGGCAGCCAGGTCAGTTTCAACGGCCAGATCTACGAGGCCAAATGGTATGCCAATCCGGGCCAGAGCCCGGGAGTGCAGGTCGCCAACGAGTGGGACTCTCCGTGGGCCCTGATGGGTGACGGCGAGGTGACCCCGCCCGATGGTGGCGCTGGTATCACGCCTCCGCTGGAGGGAGGCAGCGGCGCGACCGAAGGCGCGCCCGTCTACCTGAGTCAGAGCGAGCTGGACGCCAGGGAGCAGGCGCTCACCGACTTCCCGGCCATGGCGGCAGTCAAGGCCTCCATCGCCACCCGCGACAATGCCGTGGTCGAGGCGGTGGCCCCCGGCCAGCCGCTCAACCCCGCCAACGTGAAACGGGTGGAAGGGCTGCTGAGCGAGGCTCAGTTCAACTTCCTGTTCCCGCTGCGGGCCCCGGAATACACCTATCGCGGCTTTCTGCAGGCGGTGGCCAAGTTCCCGGCCTTCTGCGGCGACTACAGCGACGGGCGCAATGCCGAGGCCATCTGCCGCAAGTCGCTGGCCACCATGTTTGCCCACTTTGCCCAGGAAACCGGCGGTCACGAGAGCTGGCGACCGGAGCCAGAGTGGCGCCAGGGCCTGGTGTGGGTGCGGGAGATGGGCTGGACCGAGCAGATGCGCGGCGGCTACAACGCCGAGTGTCGGCCGGATGTTTGGCAGGGCCAGCAGTGGCCGTGCGGCAAGTTCGAGAACGGCGAGTTCAAGAGCTACTTCGGCCGTGGCGCCAAGCAGCTGTCGTACAACTACAACTACGGCCCCTTCTCCGAGGCCATGTTCGGCACAGTGCGCACCCTGCTGGACAACCCGGAGAAAGTGGCGGACACCTGGCTCAACCTCGCCAGCGCCGTGTTCTTCTTCGTCTATCCGCAGCCGCCCAAGCCCTCCATGCTGCACGTGATCGACGGCACCTGGCAGCCCAACGCCCACGACCGGCAGAACGGCCTGGTGCCGGGCTTCGGGGTGACCACCCAGATCATCAACGGCGGGGTGGAGTGCGGCGGCACGGCCGAGCACGCCCAGTCCCAGAACCGCATCACCTACTACCAGGCCCAGGCCCAGTATCTGGGTGTGCCGGTGCCGGCAGACGAGGTGCTCGGTTGCAAGAACATGAAGTACTTTGACGAGGCGGGCGCCGGTGCCCTGCCCATCTATTGGGAGAATGACTGGAGCTATGTGCCGGGCAACCCCAACGGCGGCAAGAGCTACGCCTGCAAGCTGGTGGGCTACCAGACCCGCTTCAGCGCCTTCAAGGCGCGGGACTACAGCCAGTGCGTGCAGCACTTCTTCCCCGAGGTGGTGATCGAGGACAACGGCGGTGGCACCAACCTGCCGCCGGTGGCCAATATCAGTGGCCCGAGCGAGGCGCTGGGCGGTGCGACCGTGCTGCTCTCCGGCCAGGGGTCGAGCGATCCGGAAGGCAAGGCGCTCGGCTACGCCTGGACCCTGCCCGCCGGGGCCAGCGCCTCGGATCTGAGCCAGTCCACCCTGAGTGCCACCCTGCCGGCTACCCCGGTCAGCGACACCCGCTACGGCTTCGTGCTCAAGGTGACCGACGAGAAGGGGCTCAGCCGCAGTGCGACCCACGAGATCCTGATCAAGGGTAGCGGCGGTACCACGCCGCCCGATGGCAACCCGCCCTACAAAGCAGGTACGGCCTACAAAGCGGGGGACAAGGTGAGCAACCTGGGCGGCAACTACCAGTGCAAGCCGCACCCCTACACCGGCTGGTGCGCGGGTGCTGCCTGGGCCTATGAGCCCGGCAAGGGCACTGCCTGGGGGGATGCCTGGATCAAGCTGTGACGTCTGTATTCGTTCAATAAAAAAGGCCCGTCAGGGCCTTTTTTCATGGGAGGACGCGCCATCAGAGCGGCTTTTGCCACAGGCTCAGCAGCAGATCCTGTTCCAGCTCGTCCGGTCCCTGTTGGGTAAAGGCGTGGTGCTGTTCACCGCTGGCGCGCCAGCCGAGGCGGCTGGTTTCCAGGATGAAGCTGCGCAGGGACTGATCCATGGTCATGGCGAACTGGCAACGCTCCTGGCCCAGGGGGGTGAGACCGCCGAGGGCGGGCCAGCTGAGGGGGTGTTCCATGCTCACAGGGTTGAGGCTGACCCTCAGCTGCCACTGGTGGCGCGGGCCCGGTTGCAGGTAGAGCAGGTAACCGCCCGGTGCCAGCCAGCTGACCAGCTGTTCGGTCTTGACCTTGAGATCGTTGACCAGCAGCACCTGGGCCGTACCCGGCAGGATAGGGGCGCGGGCCGGATCGGCGATGACGAACTGAGCGTCCGGCTGCGCCTTGTTGGCGGCGAAGATGGTGTTCTTGGCGATGTCGACGCCGGCAAATTGCCAGCCCGGCAGGCGCTCGGCCAGGGCGCGGCAGTAGTAGCCTTCGCCGCAACCCAGGTGGATCAGCTCGCGGGGGCCGAGCGGGGCGAGCAGGGCCGCCATGGCATCCACCAGCGGCGCCTGGTGACCCTGTTCCAGGAAGTTGCGCTTGGCGCGCATCAGGGCGCGGCTGTCACTGTCCTTGGGGTTCTTCTTGCCGGGAATGAGATCCAGATAGCCTTCCGGAGCCGGATCGAAATGGTGCTTGTTGTCGCAATAGACCCCGCGGGATGCTTCGTGAAGATGCAGGGGACTGCGGCAAAGGGGACATTGAAGATGCATACACACTCGCTTGGTTGAGGCCGGGGAAGGGCGTGCAGGATTATAGGGGAGACGATCAGAAAAGGCTGCCGTGGCAGCCTTTTTTATCCAACGGCCCTGTGCTGAGCCGTCAGGGAACCCTGTCAGCGGGTGCCAAACACCACTATGGTCTTGCCGTGGGCGGAGATCAGCTCCTGCTCTTCGAGCATCTTGAGGATCCGGCCTACGGTTTCGCGGGAGCAGCCAACGATCTGGCCTATCTCCTGACGGGTGATCTTGATCTGCATTCCATCCGGGTGGGTCATGGCATCCGGCTGTTTGGCCAGATTGAGCAGGGTCTGGGCGATCCGGCCGGTGACGTCCAGGAAGGCCAGGTTGCCGACTTTCTGACTGGTGTGCTGCAGTCGAGTCGCCATCTGACCGGAGAGACGCATCAGGATTTCCGGATTGACCTGGATCAGCTGACGGAACTTCTTGTAGGAGATCTCGGCTACTTCACAGGAGCCCTTGGCGCGCACCCAGGCGGAACGCTCCGGATTCTCGCTCTCCTCGAACATGCCCATCTCGCCCAGGAAGTCGCCCTGGTTCAGATAGGAAAGGATCATCTCCTTGCCTTCATCGTCCTTGATCAAGACGGCCACAGTGCCCTTGACGATGTAGTAGAGGGTTTCCGCTTTCTCACCCGCATGGATCAGGGTGCTCTTGGCGGGATACTTATGAATGTGGCAGTGCGACAAGAACCATTCCAGGGTGGGATCGCTTTGCGGTTTGCCAATGACCATGAGAATTCCTCTGTAGTGTCTTTTTATGGACTCGTGCGTCCGGGCAAGCTGCCAACCTTGCCATTCCTTGTATTAGTCGCAGTAGGATAAGAGCCTTTGTCTGTGCTGACAAGGCTTTGAGGGCTTTTGCCAGATCCCCTTGTTGCCTGCTGCGCTATCCCGCTCATTTTAGGGAAGATGGCGGCATCAGATGTTGATTTTGATCTAGTTCGCCTGCAAGTTCGCGAAAATGGCGGATATGTGCCGCTGCAGCTCCGTCTGGGGTATGCTATGTCAGTCAGATCTATCGTCATCAAGAGGAAATGTGAGATGAAAGCCAAGGTCAGCTGGGTGGAAGGCATGAAGTTTGTCGGCGAGAGTGAGTCCGGTCATCAGGTGACCCTGGACGGCGCCAACCCCGGCGAAGGTGCCAGCCCGATGGAGATGATCCTGCTGGCGGTGGGCGGTTGCAGCTCGATCGACGTGGTCTCCATTCTGGAGAAGGCGCGTCAATCCGTGACCGCTTGCCATGTGGAACTGGAAGGTCAGCGAGTGGAGTCGGTGCCGCGGGTATTCGAGAAGATCCACCTCAACTTCGTCGTGACCGGCAAGGGGCTGGCGGAGAAACAGGTGGCCCGCGCCGTGGATCTGTCGATGGAAAAGTACTGTTCCGTTTCCCTGATGTTGGAAAAAGCGGTAGAAATTACCCATAGTTATCAAATTCTTGAAGCCTGATAGCCGTGATTCTTCCGATTGAATAACACCATGACATAAGGAAAGTGCAATGAAAAACATGATCGTGTTACTTCCCCTGCTGGGGCTGGCGGCCTGCAGCATGCCGCAACCGACCCAGTACCAGTACAGCCAGTACCAGTGCGGGGAAGAGATGTTGGCCGTGACCTATGATGCCCAGGCCGACATGGTGCAGTTCCCCTATGCCGGCGTGTATCACAAGCTGGGCAGGGTGGAAGCGGAATCCGGTGCCAAGTATTCCGACGGTGTGACCACCTTCTGGAATCAGGAGAAGCAGGCTCTGCTCACGCAGAAAGGGGTGACCCTGCTGACCTGTCAGCGCAAGTGATCGTCATGGTGTGATCGCAACGGCCTGCTCGCGCAGGCCGTTCTGTTTTATGGGAAAGGGCGATGTATCAGCGGGTCGGCAGGGCGTTAAGCATCTGGCTGGCCAGTTGCTGGCTCAGCTGGCGGCGTGACGCCTCCGGGATGGCCACGTCGCTGGCGAGAGAGATGGCGCTGCTCCACACCGCCTGCTGGGTGCGCCGGTCGAGCAGTACTATGGCCAGGGTACCCTTGCGATCGCTGGCTTTGGCTTGCAGTCCCGGGGTCATGCCGAGGCGGGCGAAGATCTCGCCATCGCTCAGATCCTTGCTGCCGGCCACTCCGATGGCAACCCACACATCGGCCTCGTCGAGAGGGACGCTCTGCCACCCCTTGCGCCCCAGCTCCTGGTTGACCGCCTGCTGGACCGGCTCCAGCCAGCCCTCGGCACTGTCCCCCGCATACTGAAACTGCTCGGCCAGCGCGTAGCGCGGCGTTGCCCCGAACGGCCAGCTGGCTGCCGGTCGCACCACCATGGTGCCCGATTCGACGGTCGGGGCGGCGGGACCGCTACTGCAACCACCCAGCAGGGCGGCCAATACCACAGAGAGAAACGCTAACCGCATCATAAGCTCCTTGGCTCAGGTGATCTTGCCGGTTTCAAGCAGTTGCTGGATCAGCGGGCGCAGGATCAGCTCCATCGCAAAGCCCATCTTGCCGCCCGGTACCACTATGGTGTTCATCCGTGACATGAAGGCGCCATCGATCATCGACAGCAGGTAGGGAAAATCCACCTGCTTGATGCCACGGAACCGTATCACCAGCATACTCTCGTCCAGACTCGGGATCACCTTGGCACTGAAGGGGTTCGAGGTATCCACGGTCGGCACCCGCTGGAAGTTGATGTGGGTGCGTGAAAACTGCGGTGTGATGAAGTTGATGTAGTCGTCCATGGAACGGACGATGGAGTCGGTCACCGCCTCGCGCGAGTGGCCGCGTTCCGAGGTGTCGCGAATGAGCTTCTGGATCCACTCCAAGTTGACGATGGGCACAACGCCGATGAGAAAGTCCACATGGCGGGCCACGTTGTGATCCTCGGTGACCACACCGCCGTGCAGCCCTTCGTAGAACAACAGGTCGGTATCGGCCGGCAGATTCTGCCAGGGAGTGAAGGTGCCGGGCATCTGATTGAAAGGCACGGCCTCGTCGAAGCTGTGCAGATAGCGCCGGTACTGGCCGCTGCCATTTTGGCCGTACTCCTGAAAGAAGAATTCCAGCAAGCCGAAGTCGTTGGCCTCAGGGCCAAAATAGCTGATGTGGCGCCCCTGTTCGCGCGCCTTGCGGATCGCCACGTCCATTTCCGGTCGGGTGTAGCGATGAAAACTGTCCCCTTCCACGACCGCCGCTTTGTAACCCAGCTGATGAAACATGGATCGAAAGGCGTTGGTGGAGGTGGAGGTGCCGGCACCGGACGAACCGGTAACCGCAATGATGGGATGCTTGGCCGACATAGAATTCTCTCTTCCTTGGGAGTTCCGTTATAAAGGCATGTTCCGAGTGCGGTCAAGTGCGCCCTTGTCGGTGCTGTCCCGCCACGGGTTGCCAGACGTGACACTTTCCTCTGGGTAAACCGCAATGGTGGGGGACGCTGCGTCACAGGAAAAGAGCGAACGATGTCGCCCTGATTGAGATGCCGGTGGACGAGCCACCGGTTTGTGCCTGAAGGGTTAGTCGGCGTCCTGCTTGCTGGCCGGTTTTATTCCCACCAGCATGGCTCCCAGCAGGATGAAGATCACTCCCACGGCCTTGCCCGGCTCCAGCGGTTCGGTAAAGACCGGTATGTTGACCGCCAGCAGGTAGACCAGCGCATAGCTGGTGCTGAGCAGGGGATAGGCGATGTTGAGCGGAGTGGAGTGCAGTGCCGCCAGCCAGCAGAGCAGCGACAGGGCGTAGCAGCCCACCCCGGCGAGGATGACCAGCAGCGGTACCGGATGGGCCAGCATGATGGCGAGATCCATCTGCCAGGCGGGCAGCTGTATGACCCCCCACTTCATGCCGAGCTGGGCCAGGGTCACCAGCAGTATGCTGCCCAGCACATACAGATAACCCTTCACAACAGGCCTCCCAGCAACAGGGCACCCACAATGATGGCCCCCACTCCCAACCAGTTGTGATAGGTGATCTGCTCGTGAAAGAACAGCCGCGAACCTATCAGCACCAACACCAGATTGATGCTGAGCATGGGGTAGGCCATGCTCAGCGGCAGTCGTTGCAACAGATAGATCCAGAGCAGCATGCCGCAGCCGAGGGCTGCCACGCTGGCGATGAGCCAGGGCGACAACAGCTTCTGCCAATGGCTGCAGGGTTGATGCTGCCAGCGGATGACCGCCTGCTTTTGCAGCATCTGGCCGCTGCAGGTCAGCAGGCATACCAGCAACAGCAACAGCATGTCCATCACTGGATCCCGTGGTAGATCAACAGGGTCAGTCGATAGCTCACGATCGTCTCGTCAGCGGGTGGCACAGGCCCGGTATTGCCGTCGCGGCCCGTCTTCATCAGCAGGGCGACCTGGCCGTTTTTACGCGCCTTTGCCAGCCAGGCCGGGAAGTCGGCGCGCGCCACGTAACGCCCCTTGGCCTCCGGATAGCCCAGGCCGTAACTCACCTCGCCCCTGCTGTCGAACAGGGTGATTTCGCTGCGCTTGGTACTCCAGGCCAAGGAAGAGGCAAGCCCCACGTCATTGGCCAGCAGAGTGCCGGACTTCATCAGCTCGGTCTGGTTGGCCTCGATGAAACGCTCCGGCAGCTTGGAGTCGATCAGGGATTGTGGCAGCGCCCAGGGCAGGCCTACAGCCAGCACCATGGGGCAGAGTGCGCTCAGGGTCCAGCGCCGGCTGACATCTTTCAACTGGACGAAACCGAGCAGGGCCCAGCCTGCAAAGATGACCATGGCTACCGCCAGCGCGCCATGATCCTCTTCACCGTAGACGGCGTGGCTGGGGGAGAAGGCCAGCACGGCGAGCACCAGCAGGCAGACGAGGCCGAACAGGCCGTTCAGCCAGGCATTGAGCCGCAATGCCTGTACTTTCCCCTCCTTGAGTTTGTCCATGGCGCTGGCGGCCATCAGCATGGCCAGCGGGGCGAAGCAGGGCAGAATGTAGGTGATCAGCTTGCCTTTGGCGAGGCTGAAGAAGAGGAACGGCAACACCACCCAGGCCAGCAGGTAGAGAGTCTCAGGGCTTATCTTGCGATCCTGCCAGCCTTTGCGCAGGGCGCCGGGCAGCAGGGCGAGCCAGGGCAGAGTGCCGAGCAGTCCCATGGGCAGGTAGTACCAGAACGGCGCCTTGTGCTGGGCATTGTCTGCGGCGAAGCGCTGAATGTGTTCAATCCAGAAGAAGTAGTGCCAGTAGTCGGGTTCGCGCAGGTGCACGGCGATGGCCCAAGGGGCAGCCAGCAGAGCGGCACTCACCAGCGCCAGCGGGCCGAAGCGCAGCAGCTCGAGCAGGCGACGCTGATAGAGAACGTAGGGCACGATCACGATGACCGGCACTGCCAGAGCGATGAAGCCCTTGGTAAGGAAACCCATACCGCAGGCGAGGCCAAACAACAGGTAGCCGCCGATCCGGCTGCGCAGCGATCCCTCCTTGCGAATGATGTAGAAGCTGACCATGGCCGCGTTGAGCCAGAGTGTCACCATGGCATCGAGCAGGCTGTAGGTGCCAATGCCATAGACGATCAACAGCGACAGATAGATAAGGCTGGCGAGAAACGCCTTGCGCCTGCACTGCCACAGCTGCAGTGCGAACCAGAAGATCAGCGCGGCGCTGAGCCCGGTGGCGGCTGCCGACGCGAAGCGCACGGCGAAGTTGGTGTCGCCGAACAGCTGCAGGCTGATGCTGTTGAACCAGTAGCCGGCGATGGGCTTCTCGAAGTAGCGCAAGCCCAGGAAGTGAGGCACGACCCAGTCCCCCGTGCTCACCATCTCCCGGCTTATCTCGGCGTAGCGGTTCTCGTCGGGGCTCCATAGCGGCCGCTGGTCGAGCGGCAGCAGGTAAAACAAGAGAAAGAACAGGGGCAGGGCCCACTTGGTCAACTTCATGACATCCTCTGTAGCATTGTGTGGTGAGCGCAATGGGTCATCATGCCGCCCTCTGGGGCCCGATGTGCTGCGTTATGTTCATCCTGCCACTTTCTGGTGGCCTGATTTGTTGCGTCATGGTCTATGCGTCGGCCTTGCAGCCAAGCCATCCCTCTCGTCCAGGCAGGGTGCCGCGCACCAGCCGCCCGGCACCCAGCTGACTGGGGTCGGATGGTAACAGATCCCCCAGCGGAACAAAGCGGATGCAGCGCTCCCGGGCCTCACTCAGCAGCGCATCGAACTGCTCGGCCATGACGATGCCTTCCACCTCGGCGTGAATGGTGTAGACGTGAGGCGCCACCTGTGGCGGTGTGCAGAGCTTGTCCAGGATGAAAGCGTTGAACTGTGCCGCCGTTACCTCAGGGCCGACCACTTCATCGAAGGTGGGCAGATTGACCGGGATCTGCGGCGTACCAAGCTGCCCGTCCTGCAGCAGGGGTCGAAACAGGCCGCTGCCGCGACAGTCGCTGTTGTAGCGAAAGCCGAACTGTTCCTTGGCCTGGGTAGTGAGCGGGTCTGCCCGCCAGCCAGCGGCGGCGGAACAGTCCACCTCCCGTCCCAGGATCTGGTTGAGCGCATCCACCCCGAGCCGGGTCTGGCGGATCAGTTCGGCCTCGTCCCAACGTCCGGTATTGGCCTGCCAGCCGTGGTGATCCCAGGCGTGCAGCCCCACCTCGTGGCGGGCGCTGTCGGTGTCGCGCATCAGGGAACCCAGCTGCTTGCCGATGGGCTTGCCGGGCCAGGCGGTGCCGGCCAGCAGTATGTCCAGCCCATAGAGGGATGCTGCGTTGGAGCGCAGCATCTTGAGCAGGAAGCGGGGTTTGAGCAGGCGCCACAGGTGGCGCCCCATGTTGTCGGGACCGACCGAGAAGAAGAAGCTGGCCTTGACCTGATGCTGGTCGAGCAGTTGCAGCAAGCGGGGAACCCCGTCACGGGTCCCCCTGAAGGTATCAACGTCGATCCGCAGACCTACCTCAGTCATGCTCGACTCCCGTGGTGACCGCCCCTTGCAGGAAGAAGTCCAGGGTCTTGCCGATGGTTTCTTCCATTTCGATGGTCGGTTCCCAGTCGATCAGGCGGCGGGCATTCTTGATGCTCGGACGACGGTGGGAGACATCCTGATAGCCGTCCCCGTAGAAGGACTTGCTCTCCACCAGCTTGAAGCCGGCAAACGGCGGGAAGTGGTGGCGCAGCGGGTGGGCCTCGAACTTGGCGAGCAGGATCTCGGCCATTTGCTGGATGCTGGCCTCGTTGTCCGGGCTGCCGATGTTGATGATTTGGCCATCACAGCGGTTGCCCTTGTTCTCTATGATGCGGAACAGGGCTTCGATGCCGTCCTCTATGTCGGTGAAGCAGCGCTTCTGGGCGCCGCCATCCACCAGCTGGATCGGGGTACCGTCCACCAGGTTGAGGATCAGCTGGGTAATGGCGCGGGAGCTGCCGATGCGGGCGGAGTCCAGGCTGTCGAGGCGCGGGCCCATCCAGTTGAAGGGACGGAACAGGGTGAAGCTGAGCCCCTCTTTCTTGCCATAGGCCCAGATCACCCGATCCAGCAACTGCTTGGAGACGGAGTAGATCCAGCGCTGCTTGTTGATGGGGCCGACGATGAGGCGGGATTCATCTTCATCGAAGCTGTGATCGTCGCACATCCCGTACACCTCGGAGGTGGAGGGGAAGATGATGCGCTTGTTGTACTTCACGCAGTAGCGAACGATCTTGAGGTTCTCTTCAAAATCGAGCTCGAACACGCGCAGCGGGTTGCGGGTGTATTCGATGGGGGTGGCGATGGCCACCAGCGGCAGGATCACGTCGCACTTCTTGATGTGATACTCGATCCACTCGGTGTGGATGCTGATGTCCCCCTCCACGAAATGGAAGTTGGGGTGGCCGATGAAGCGCTCCAGTGCGCTGGCGCCTATATCCAACCCATAGACCTCGTAACGGCCATCTTTGAGCAGGCGCTCGGTCAGGTGGTTGCCGATGAAGCCGTTGACCCCGAGGATCAGCACCCGGATCAGCCGCTCCTTGCGCAGGGCATTGCTGGCCTTGGGGCCGAGCCGCATGCCTGCCACCAGACCCAGTTCACGGGCGAGCTGGGCGCCACGCACATAGAGGCCGCCTTCCGCCTGGCCGGCTACTATCTCCAGCACCCCTTCACCGCAGGCGATGCGCAGCGGATCCTGGCTGAGGATGGTGCCGGGCAGCTTGTCACTGGTCTGCTCGAGATGATTTGCCTTCCACACCGTCAGCTTGCGATCGCCGGCGAAGCTGAAGGCGCCCGGATAGGGCTGGGTGACGGCGCGCACCAGGTTGTAGATCGTCTGGGCTGGGTTATCCCAGTGCAGCTCGCCATCGGCCGGGGTGCGGCGGCCATAGTAGCTGGCCTTGCTCTCATCCTGCGGGGTGAGCGAGATGTCGCCGGCGCGCAGTTTCGGCAGCTCGGCCTCCAGCAAGGTTTTGGCGGCGAGGCGCACCTTGCCATGCAGGGTCAGCGCCGTGTCGGCGTCTTTTATCTCGACGGCCTGCTGGGCGACGATGTCACCGGCATCGGGCCGCGCCGTCATCTGGTGCAGCGTGATGCCGGTTTCGGTCTCGCCGTTGACCAGGCACCAGTTGATGGGCGCGCGGCCACGATAGGCGGGCAGCAGGGATCCGTGCAGGTTGAAGGCGCCGACGGTCGGGATGTCGAGGATTGCCTGCTTGAGCATGTTGCGATAGTAGAAGGAGAAGAGGGCCTGGGGCGCCAGCTCCTGGATGCGCTCGACCCAGAGCGGATGGTTGACATCCTCGGGGGAGTAGACGGGCAGATCGTGCTCGGCGCAGAGCTGGGCGACCGAGCCGAAGAAGCGGTTCTCGCCGGGATCGTCGGCGTGGGTGAAGACGGCCTGGATCTCGTAGCCTGCCTCGAGCAGAGCCTCGATGCCGGTGCAACCGATATCGTGATAAGCAAATACGACGACTTTCATTATTCAACTTCCTGTTGCGAAGGAGTGGAGGCGGTGCGCACGACCTGATGGATGAAGTAGCGGGGACGGGCACGCACATCTGTGTACATGCGGCCTATGTATTCTCCCAGCAGCCCCATGCCCAGCAGTTGCACGCCGACGAAGGTGAAGAGAATGGCAAAGAGCGTGAAGACGCCATCGGCGGCCCAGTCAGCACCCAGAATGAGGCGCATCAGGATCAGCAGGATGGAGAAGGTGAAGCCAATGCCCGCCACCACGCTGCCGACGATGCTGAGCAGCCGCAGGGGAGTGGTGGTCATGCAGGTGACCAGGTCATACATCAGGTTGATGAGGTGCATCAGGCCATATTTGGATTCGCCGTGGGCCCGTTCCGCATGGCCGACTTCGAGCTCTACGGTGCGGCGGGCAAAACTGTTGGCCAGGATGGGGATGAAGGTGCTGCGTTCCTGGCAGCAGAGCATGGCGTCTATGATGTGACGGCGGTAGGCGCGCAGCATGCAGCCGTAGTCGCTCATGTGTACGCCGGTGGCCTTTTGCACCGACTTGTTGATGAGTTTGGAAGCGGTCTTGCGAAACCAGGAGTCCTGGCGGTTGCGGCGCATGGTGCCCACCACGTCATAACCCTGCATGGCGGCCTCCACCAGGCGGGGGATCTCCTCCGGCGGGTTCTGCAGATCCGCATCCAGGGTGATCACCAGATCCCCCTTGGCGGTCTCGAAGCCGGCCATGATGGCGGCATGCTGACCATAGTTGCGATTGAGCAGCACCCCGACCAGCTTGCTGCCGGCTTTGGCGGCGGCTTCGCTGATGATCTCGGTGGAGCCGTCGTGGCTGCCGTCATCGATCAGGATCACCTCGTAATCCTGGGGCAGGAGTTCGCAGGCGGCGGTCACTCGGCCGAGCAGCACGGGCAGGCTGGCCTCCTCGTTGTAGACGGGGATGACCACCGAAACCAGCTTGATGTCAGTGTTGTTCACGTATCGTTACTCCAATATGTCGATAAGGGCTGCGACCACGCGGTCAACGTCGGCCAGCGTCATGTCCGGGAAGAGTGGCAGGGTGCACAGGCGAGATGAGTTCCACTCGGTATGAGGCAGGCTGAGGCTCGGGTAGCGTTCCCGGTAGTACTTCTGGGTATGGGCTGCCCGAAAGTGCAGACCTGTGCCAATGCCGCGCTCCTGCAGCGCCTGCATCAACTGATCCCGGTCAAGGCCGCAGCGTTCGGGGTCGACCCGCACCATGAACAGGTGCCAGGCGTGCAGATGGGCATAGGCGGGCACGGCGAGCGGCATCAGCGGCAGGCCGGCCAGTTTTTCCTGATAGCGGGCCACCAGCTCGGCCCGTCTGGCATTGAGCTCGGGCAGGCGCGCCAGCTGCACCAGGGCGATGGCGGCGTTGATGTCGGCCAGGTTGTACTTGAAGCCCGGGGTGATCACCTCCGCCTGCGGCTTGCGGCCCAGGCTCATGCGATCAAATGCATCCACCCCCAGGCCGTGGAACTTGAGCATCCGGACCTTGTCCGCCAATGCCTTGTCATCGGTCACCAGCATGCCCCCTTCGGCGCAGGTCAGGTTCTTGATGGCGTGGAAGGAGAAGATGGCGGTGCCGGTGGCGCCAATCCAGCGCTCCCGGTAGCGGGTGCCGACCGCGTGGGCGGCATCCTCGATGACCGGAATGCCGTGCTGGCGCGCCAGGTCGAGAATAGGGTCCAGGTCGACGGGGGCACCGGCGTAGTGAACCGGTATGATGGCCCGGGTCTTGGGCGTGATGAGCGGCGCGATCAGTTCGGCGCTGGTCATCAGGGTATCCCTGTCCACGTCGACGAAGACGGGCTCGGCGCCGAGCAGGGTGATGATGTTGATGGTGGAGACCCAGGTCTGGGAGGGGGTGATCACCTCATCCCCCGGACCTATCCCCAACGCCATCAGGGTGACGTGCATGCCGGCGGTGGCAGAACAGAGTGCGACCGCATGCTGGCAGCCGAATGTGTCACTGAATTGCTGTTCCAGTTCGTGATTCTTCGGCCCGGTAGTGATCCAGCCCGATTTTAGCACCTCACAGACAGCACTTATCTCGGCATCGCCGATGGCGGGCCTCGAAAATGGCAGAAAATCTTGCATAAGCGATCCAGTAATGAATATTAATCAGTGCCCATCAAGCCAGGCAGCCCTAAAAATGATGTTCAACATATCGTATATAAAAGCGGGCCTGCAATGGTCTAGAAACAGCTGGTAACAATTAACTAGTGCTGTCATCTTATGTAATGTGGTAAATATTTATAACCTCCCATATTCTTGTTTTTCCAAATTACATCATCTCTGACATTTTGGTTGTATCAATATGAACATTACTGTATTTGGAAGTGGCTACGTGGGCTTGGTCCAGGCCACAGTGCTGGCCGATGTCGGTCATCAGGTTATCTGTGTCGATGTTGATGAACAGAAGGTGGCAGCCCTGATGGACGGCCAGGTGCCGATCTATGAGCCCGGTCTTGAAGCACTGCTGCAGCGCAATATCAAGAGCGGTGCCCTGATGTTTACCACGGATGCCGTACTGGCTGTCCAACACGGTGATGTGCAGTTTCTGGCGGTGGGGACGCCGCCGGGGGAGGATGGCTCCGCCGATCTGCGCCATGTGCTGACAGTGGCCGAAACCATCGCCCTGCATCGCGATGCCCCCGTCATCATAGTCAACAAGTCGACCGTGCCGGTGGGCACCGCCGACAAGGTAATGGCCAGGGTGAATGCCATCCTGCAGCAGCGGGATGTCTCCTTTGTTTTCGATGTGGTCTCCAATCCCGAGTTCCTCAAGGAGGGCTCCGCCATCCAGGATTGTTTGCGGCCGGATCGCATCGTGGTCGGCACCAGCAACGAGGCTTCCCGCCAGTTGATGCGTGAGCTTTACGAGCCGTTCAACCGCAACCATGACCGTATCCTGTTCATGGATGTGCGCAGCGCCGAGCTGACCAAGTACGCCGCCAACTGCATGCTGGCTACCAAAATAAGCTTTATCAACGAGATGGCCGGGCTGGCCGAGCGGGTTGGCGCCGACATCGAGATGGTGCGCCAGGGCATAGGCTCGGATCAGCGTATCGGCTATCAGTTCATCTACCCTGGCTGTGGTTATGGCGGTTCCTGTTTTCCCAAGGACGTCAAAGCCTTGCTGGCCACGGCTCAGGAGCTGCAATATGACACACCGCTGATCCGGGCGGTGGAGCGGGTCAACGAGCAGCAAAAATCGCGACTCTACGAGCTCTTGTCCGGCTTCTTCAGCGCCCAGGGCAACTCACTGGCGGGCAAGACCATCGCTTTGTGGGGGCTGGCGTTCAAGCCCAATACCGATGACATGCGCGAAGCGCCGAGCCGGGCTCTGATGGAAGCGCTGTGGCAGGCTGGTGCGACCGTGCAGGCCTATGATCCCGAGGCGATGCAGGAGGCCCAGCACCTCTATGGTAACTGTGACAACTTAAGGTTGATGGGTACCAAGGAAGCAGCCCTGTTTGGTGCTGATGCCCTGGTGATATGTACCGAGTGGAACCACTTCAAGGCCCCCAATCTCACCGCCATCAAGCAGGCGTTGACCTATCCGCTGGTCGTGGATGGCCGTAACCTGTTTGATCCGGGTCGCATGAAAGAGCATGGTTTCCATTATTACGCCATTGGTCGGGGCGAATCAGTAATGAAATAACATTAAATAATGTTGTTCCGCCATCAGGCGACAGCGAAATGGCGGAAGAGTTTCTTGTAAAGAATATGTTTAAGCGGGATGTCGCTCTCATTATTTTCATTGTGGCTGTGACTTTTGTCATCACAACGTAATATATTGTGAGCTGCTTCACTTTATTGATTCCATATTATCGCTATGGCTCGGCGCTATTGTTGCCGTGATCATCAATATGTCTGTCTGTCTGTCTGTCTGTCTGCCGCCAGGGTTGATATGGCAACCTGGTTACCCGGTCACAGCTGCCTATCCGATATGTTATGAACAAAATCCGACAAAGTAGAGCCTATGCCGACCAAAATGGCCCTTCGCGACAGCGTAGGGCTATTTTATTTGGGCGAGAGCGGGGAGTCCGGCGGGAATTGTCGGGTACATACCTCGCTGACGGTGGTGGAGATGGCAAGACCCAGATTGGGATGGAAATGCCATGGCTATTCCGGTATATCGTCCAGCGGCGCACTGCTGAAGGTGTTTTTTGACACTATGTTCACACTCTCGTGCAGCTCGCTGTAGACGATCACGGCCAAGCCTTGTTGCAACTGTTGTCTGACAGTGTCGACCTTATCAGCCAGACTGACATCATACTCACCATACTCGGTGCCTTCCCGCAGTACGAAGTGCTCGAGCAGGCTGTTGAGGGTATCAGAGTCCAAGTCTTGCCAGGGGATAATCATGGGTTCATCTTCAGTTACCAGAGAGTGGATATTGTCTATCTGTTGCCAGCAAGCGCAAGGGATTTATGGGGCTGCCAGCGGGTGTGAACATGCTGTCTAATGAACAACACCGCCTCTCCACTCACTTCGATCATCACCTGTGCGAGTCACGCCGCCTTGCGCTGAGCAAGGGGTTGCGCTGGTTCTGGGCCGTCAACCAGTTGGCAACCCTGTATCTGCTGGCTCGCTTCTATGTCTATCAGGGTGCCAATCTGGTCGTGGCTCGCGTGCTGCCCTGGAGTTATGAGGTGCAGATTATCCTGATGAGCCTGCTCTGCCTGTTGTTCCCACTGTTCTGGCGCTGGCTGTCCCATCAACCCCTGACTATCTGGCAGCCTTGTCTGCGTGTTGGTGCCCTGTTGTGGGGGAGCTCCTGGGCGCTGATCGGCTATGCCATCGCCCTGATTGAGCTGAGGGGGGGATTCAGCCTGGCCTTCGATCTCATCAGCTTGCTGCTGATGACGGCCCTGGTTGCCCTCTATTGCGAAGTGAGGCTGTTTTACTGTTTCAGTGTTCCTCCCCTGCTTTTTTTGTTGCTGGAGGCTTTGTTCGTCAAGGTTCCCTTCCCTGCGGTGCACTGGTTGGCGGTAGGATGTCTCATCATCATGCTGGAAACGGGACGCCGCATGCTGAACAGTTGGTTCGTGCTGGCGGTCTCTCGGGAACACGAGAACCTGACACTGGCCCGTCAGCTCGATGCCATGGCCAAACAGGATCCCCTGACCGGGCTGGGTAACCGACGCCATTTTGCCAACGTCAGTGAGCAGATCCTGGCCGAGGCGAGGCAGCAGCATAGTGAGTTTGCCATCCTGTTGCTGGATGTGGATTTTTTCAAACGCTTCAACGATCACTACGGTCATCTGCAGGGGGACAACGGCCTGATTGCGGTTGCCGACTGCCTGCGTGAGGCGGTGCGGCAACCGGCCGATGTCGTGGCCCGTTATGGCGGAGAGGAGTTCGTCATTCTGCTGCCTGGGGCTGACGAGTTGGCCGGGGGCAACGTTGCCATGCGGATCGCCAATGCACTGGCCGAGCGAGCCATACCTCATGCGGTTTCAGATGTGTCGTCGTGTGTTACCGTGAGTCAGGGCATTGCCCTGTGGCGCGGCGATCAGGACACCATCGCCGACATGTTGGTACGTGCCGACGAAGCGCTTTATCGGGTAAAGGAATCTGGCCGCAACGGCTACCTGATCGTGTCCTGAGTCTGCTCCTTCACCCATTGGCTGATGCGCTCTTCCAGCCAGAAGCGGGGGCGCCAGGGGGTGCCGTGCAGGAAGCCCACATGACCACCCCGTTGGCTCAGCTCGTAACGCACCATGGGTGAAAGCTGCTCCGGCCGGGGGATCACGGCCTCTGTCATGAAGGGATCGTCGGCGGCATGGATCACCAGGGTTGGAATGGGGATGCGGGCCAGCAGTCCCAGGCCGGAACAGCGCTGGTAGTAGTGGTCGGCGCTGGCAAAGCCGTGCAGCGGGGCCGTGACCTGCTCGTCGAAGTCGCGCAGGGTGGCGATGCGGCTCACTTGCTCCGGTTGCCAGCGCGACTGGGCCGCGGCTTGATGGCGGATCTTGCTCTGCAGATTGGCCCTCATGGTGCGCAGCAGATAGCTCTGATACACCCGTGAGAAGCCCTGATTGACTCGATCGGCGCAGCTGTCCAGTCGCAGCGGCGCCGAGATAACCACAGCCGCCTGCAGCTCACGCGGGCAGGCTCGCGCCAGCAGATTGACCAGCATGTTGCCCCCCAGCGAATAGCCGATGGCGATCAGTGGCTTGCCGGGAAAGCGGCGGCCCAGCTCGGCGATCAGCGCCTGTGCATCCTCAATGGCACCGGAGTGATAGGCTTGCAGCAGGCGGTTCGGTTCGCCGCTGCAGCCGCGAAAATGCATCAGCACGGCCTCGTTCCCCTGTCGTTGCAGATGGGCGAACAACCCCTTTGCATAGTGGGAGTGGATGCTCCCCTCCAGCCCGTGAAACAGCACTATCAGCGGTCGCTCATCCCGGCTGATCTCGCCGCTCCAGGCGAGATCGACGAAATCCCCGTCCGCCAGTTCGAAACGCTCGGGTACGAAGCGGGCTGGCGCCCGTCGCAGCCACTTTGGCAATATGGTTTGCAGATGGGGGTTGCGCGCCCACCAGGGGGCGTGGAAGTGACTCTCTATGAGCATGATGGGATCCGAAGCAGGCATCTGGGCAGTAAAAACGTGCGGCGAGAAGGGGGCTTCTCGCCGGTTCGTCAGGCCAGCAGGCTGTCGTGGTGCTCGGCACCGCGCAGCATAGCCTGGATCAGCTCATTGGCCTCAAACTTGGTCAGCGCCTCATGGGCGCCTACCTGATGGGCCCGCTCCACGCTGATTTCGCTGGAGAGCGAGGTGTGCAATATGATGTAGGCTCCCGCCAGCTTGGCGTCGCTCTGCACCTCGAAGGCCAGCTCATAGCCGTCGAGCCCCGGCATCTCGATGTCGCTCACCAGGATGTCGATGGGGGCCTTCTGGGCGGCACGGGTTTGCATCAGGGTCAGCGCATCCTTGCCGTTGGTGCACACCTCATAGGGGATGTTGATGTAGTCCAGCGCCGCTGTCAGCTGGCGGCGGGCGACCGAGGAGTCGTCCACCAGCAGGATCCGCATTGGTTTGATCCGCTCACGCTGCACGTCGGTCAGTACCGGGTAGAGGTGGCTGGGATCGTCCGGGTAGACCCGCGACAGTATCAACTCCACGTCCAGCAGCTGGATCAGGTGGTCGTTGACCCGGGTCACCCCGGTCACGAACACGTTATGGCCGAGCGCGGCGGGTGGGGATTCGATGTCGCGCCAGTTGCACTCGGTGATCTTGTCGATGCCGCGCACCAGAAAGCCCACCAGGGTGCGGCGGCAGTCGGTGATGATGATGAAGCAGTTCGGCATCTCCTCCTTGCTGATCGGGCGATAACCCACCGCCATGGCCATGTCGATCACCGGAATGGTGGTGCCCCGCATGCTGGCGGCACCGAGCACGGTCGGGTGAGAGTGCGGCATGGCCGTGAGCTGGGTGTAAGGCACTATCTCCTTCACCTTGAGGGTGCCGATGGCGAAAGATTGTTTGGCCGAGAGATGAAACAGCAACATGCCCTGGGATTGGTTGGCTTTGCTTTTCATGGCAGATGTCCTGTGAGTCAAAACGGTATCAGTCAATTCAGGCCCCTAGCATAAAGGATTATAGGAGAAATGACCCTCCCGTTATTAGCGGCCGTTTGCCGCAAAACTGGACTCATTTCCCCCACTTTTTCGCCTGGCTTGTCCGGTTTTCGGCCCGCCGGGTCAGGCGGGCTGCTGTTCATCCAGGCTGGCGCCAAGCCAGCGTTGGCAGGTCTGGGCGAGGGCCTCTTCGTCTCGGTAGCCGAGTTTGCTCACCACCTGTGCCCGCTTGCTGCCGCTCTTGAGCAGGCGTACCGCCTGCAGCAGCTGCCACTGGGCGCTCAGGGCATCGGCCGCGAGGCCCGGATCCGTGATACCGCGCTGGGAGAGACAGGCCCGCCAGGCGGCGTCACTGCCCGCTTGCTGGCTGATCAGTGCCCGCCAGGCGCCTTGCAGCAGTTGATCCGCATGTTCTGACAGGGGGCAGGCCTGCAACTCGTCGAGCATCACCTGCAAGCGGTGACCATAGGCCCCTTGCCAGTCGCGGGGGCGCTGCCACTGGGCCAGGCTGTCGAACAGGGCATCCAGCAGCGGGGTCGGTTGCAACCAGCCCGCCTGGGCTGGCTGGGCAACCCGCAGGGAACAGGTCAGCAGATCATGGTGGCAGCCCGCCAGCGGACTGAAAGCGGCGAGGGCATCGGCGCAGAGCCAGAAGCTGTTGCCCGCCGTCAGCAGCAATTCATGCTGGCCGAGTCGCAGCAATGCCGCACCCCGGGTTATCCGCAGTAACTGGCCCACCGGCGTGCGTTTGCGACCGCCGACTTGCAGGTACGGAGAGGAAAAATGCTGGCATTCGATGGCGTGATGCATGTAAAAACCCTGATATGATGCTGCCTGGAGGTAACAAGAATGGAAACCAGACGTAAAAAACGCTTCATTGCCGGCGCGGTTTGTCCGGCGTGCGGCAAAATGGACACCATGATGCTGTATATGGAGCATGGAGTCGAGAAGGTGACTTGTGTCGACTGCGGGGATACCCAGGTGCAGACCCAGGCCGAGGTGGACAAGGTGACCCGGGAGACGGAACAGGTGATAGGCGTGTTTCGTCCCGAATGAGCCAGGCCAAGGCAGACAAGGTGACCCGGGAGACGGAACAGGTGATAGGCGTGTTTCGTCCCGAATGAGCCAGGCCAAGGCGGACAAGGTGACCCGAGAGGCCGAACAGGTGATTGGGGTGTTTCGTCCCGAGTGAGGGGCCAGCCGCAATACCCGGGGATGAGGTGCGGGTCAGGCCCATGCTGTTTCACATTGATGACTTTTTCATCACGACTGAGCCGGGCCTGCCATATGCTTGGCCGCCTTTTTGAGGTATTCTGGGCCCGTTTTTTTCTATCCGCAGGATCCCTGACATGAAAGTAGCTCCCCTGAGCGTGGTTACGCTGGAATACACGGTCACCGACGAACACGGTGAAGTCATCGACACCACTGTCGGTAAAGAGCCTCTGGTGTATCTGCACGGTACCCGTTATCTGGTCTCCGGCCTCGAAGCCGAGCTGGAAGGCCGTAGCGTGGGCGAGGCGTTCGACGTCACGTTGGCACCGACCCAGGCCTATGGCGAATACGACGAAAGCCTGGTGCAAGAAGTACCTGGCGAGCTGTTTGACGGCATGGAAGTGTCTGAAGGGGATACTTTTGTGGCCGAGACCGACGACGGCCACCGCCCGGTTACCGTCATTGAAGTGTCCGAAGAGTTCGTCAAGGTGGATGGCAACCATCCGCTGGCCGGCGTGACCCTGGGCTTCAAGGTCGAGATCAAGGACGTACGTGCCGCCACGGCAGAAGAGCTGGCTCACGGCCACGTTCACGGTGCCGGTGGTTGCGGTCACGATCATGGTCACGACCATGACCACGATCACGGCCATGAGCACGGCGGTTGCTGCGGTGGTGGCCACGATCACGGTCATGACCACGGCGACGAGCAGGGTCATGGCGGTTGCTGCGGTGGCGGCGGCTGCGGTGGCAAGGGTCACCAGCACTGATCTGTGCCCTGGGCATAGCCCGATAAAAAAACCCGCGTCTATCGCGGGTTTTTTTATCGCTGGGTGGCGGGAGATCCGCTGTGCGGCTCAGTAGTGCGGTGGCGGCGTCTCTTCGGCCATGCTGGCGATCTGGCTTGGTTGCACGCTCTGCAGCTTGTCTACCAGCAGCTGGATCTGATGCTTGAGCCGATCCAGCTCGCGTCCTTGAGTGGTCACCTCGTCGTTGAGCTGCTCCACCGTGTATTCGGCGAAGGCGAGACGGCTTTCCAGGGTTTCGAGACGATCGTTAAATTGCTGACTCATGGGCCTTTGGGTCCTTACTTGATAGTCCAGATTTCGGCCAGGCCACTGGAGCTGGCGCTGACAATGTGGCCATTGTCGCGCAAAGCCACGCCGTAGACCACCGCGCTTGGCAGTTTCACCCTGGGATGGGGTGAGACACGCCAGCTTTGCAGTAGGCTGCCATCGCTCACCCGCCACAGGGAGAGCTGGCGGGAGGGGGCGCCGGTGATGAGCCATTTTCCGTCGTTGGCGAACCGGGCGCTGGTGTAGACTTCGAAGCGGTGGTCGTACTTCAGCCGGCTCACCTCCTTGCCGGTTCTCAGATCCCAGATGCTGGCCTGGCGGCTATCGGCGGTGAAGGCGAAACGGCCCTTGGGATCCAGTCTCGCCATCACCACCCGACCTGCATGGTTGAAGCGCCACACCACCTGGCCGGAACGGGTATCCCACAGATAGGCGCTGTAGTCGTTGCCACCGGTGAGGGCGTAGCGGCCATTGGCGGAGAGATCCACCGTATTGACCTGCTCGGTGTGACCGAGGAACTGCAATCTGCGACCGGTTTGGGTATCCACTACCTCTGCCTTGCCATCTTCCCGTCCGATCAGCACCTGGCGACCATCAGCCGACAGGGCGATGTCCCTCAGCCTGGATTCAGGAAGCGAATAGTAGCCTTGGGATTGACCATCTCGCAGGCGCCAGATAGCGAAGGTATCCAGAGAGGCGGTCACGGCATGGCTGTTGTCTGCCGAGAAGCGGGTGATGATGACGAAGTTGTCCTGATTATCGGACTGGCGCCAGCGCCAGCGCTCTTTGCCCTGCTCCAGATCCCACACCACTGTACCCTGGCCCAGGCTGGAGACGATGGCTTGCTTGCCGTCACTGGTGATATCAGCGCTCAGCACTCCCTGGCTGGCGAGGGTGATTTTTCGGTCGGGTAGTGAGCTCTGTTCGCAACCTGTCAGTATCAGGCAAATACCGATGAGATAAATGGCACTTTTTATCATTTTTCCTGTCTCATGCTTTCGTTACCTGCGATCACGGCGTTAGTATAAGGCGCTTATCACGATAAACCTCTCATTTCACGAAGGAACCGAGAGCGGTATTTAGAGTTTTGGAGAAACTGATGAACAATTTTCTGAAGGTGTCCCTGTTGGCTGCGGCCGTTGCCGTGAGTCTGACTGCTTGCCAAAAAGACGAGAAGACTGCTGCGAATACCGCAGAGGTCAAGGCAGAAGCCAGCAAGCCGGCAGAGGCCCCCAAGGCTGATGCCAAGAGCTTTGAAGAGCAATCCGGCTATGCAATTGGCCTCTCCATGGGTCGTTATATCGCCAATACCCTGGAACGTCAGCAGGAACTCGGCATCAAGCTGGACAACAGTGTCATCCTCAAGGGTGTGACCGATGGCCTGGGCAAAGAAGCCAAGATGACTGACGAGGAGATCCAGAAGGTTCTGCAGCAGTACGACGCCAAGATCAATGAGTTGACCAAGGCCAAGGCTGACAAGGATGCCGTGGATAACCAGAAGAAGGGTGAAGAGTACCTGGCTGCCAACGCCAAGAAAGAAGGTGTGAAGAGCACCGAATCCGGCCTGCAATACATGGTCGAGAAGATGGGCACCGGCGCCAAGCCGAAGGCCACCGACATCGTCAAGGTTCACTACACAGGTACCCTGACCGACGGCACCAAGTTCGACAGCTCCGTCGATCGCGGCGAGCCTGCCACCTTCCCGCTCAACCAGGTGATCCCGGGCTGGACCGAAGGCGTGCAGCTGATGCCGGTGGGCTCCAAGTTCAAATTCTTCCTGCCGTCCAAGCTGGCCTATGGCGAGCACGGTGCAGGCTCCATCCCGGCCAATGCCGTACTGGTGTTCGATGTTGAGCTGCTGGCGATCGAGAAGCCGGCTGCGGATGGCGACAACACCAAGAAGTAAGCGCTATCGTTAAAAAAACGGCTCCTTAGGGAGCCGTTTTTGCTTGTATCTCTCCGTGAATGGCGGGATAAAAGAGAGCGTAGCCAACTGTGCTAACATGGCTAACATGGCTAACAAGACTTAAAATAGACAACAAAATCAATTGCAAGGATGGCTCCCCGTGGCTGAAAGCAAACCTCGAGTCCTGTTGGTGGAAGATACCCGCAGTCTGGCGGTGGTCTATGAACAGTATCTGGCCCAGGATGGCTATGAGGTAGTGCTGGCCGATTGTGGTCAACAGGCGTTGGCGCAGCTGCTGACCAGCCCGCCGCCTGTGGTGCTGCTCGACCTCGAACTGCCCGACATGTCCGGCATGGATATTCTGCAGCAGATCACCGAGCAGCAGTTGCCCTGCTCCGTGGTAGTGATCACGGCCCACGGCTCCGTGGATGTGGCGGTGGAGGCGATGCGCCTCGGCGCCTTCGACTTCCTGACCAAGCCGTTCGACGGCAAGCGACTGTGTGCCACCGCCCGCAACGCCCTCAAGCACCAGCAACTGAGTTCGCTGGTGGCCCAGTACCGGGAGAACTTCGAGCGCAGCTCGTTCGCCGGTTTCATCGGTGCCTCCATGCCGATGCAAGCCGTCTATCGCATCATAGAGAGCGCTGCGCCGAGCAAGGCGACCGTGTTCATCACCGGCGAGAGCGGCACCGGCAAGGAGGTGTGCGCCGAGGCCATTCACCAGTGCAGCCCCCGCAGCGAGCAACCCTTCATCGCGCTCAACTGCGCCGCCATTCCCCACGATCTGATGGAGAGCGAGATCTTCGGTCACGTGAAGGGTTCCTTTACCGGCGCCCAGGGGGATCGCAAGGGGGCGGCCAGTCTGGCGGACGGTGGCACCCTGTTTCTGGACGAGATCTGCGAGATGGATCTCGACCTGCAGAGCAAGCTGCTGCGCTTCATCCAGACCGGCACCCTGCAGCGGGTTGGCAGCGGCAAGCTGGAGACGGTGGACGTGCGCTTCGTCTGCGCCACCAACCGGGATCCTCTGCTGGAGGTAAAGGCGGGACGCTTTCGCGAGGATCTCTACTACCGCCTGCACGTGATCCCTCTCAGCCTGCCGCCGCTGCGCGAGCGGGGCGAAGACATACTGCTGCTGGCTCGCAGCCTGTTGCAAAGCTACGCCAGGGAAGAGAGCAAGCGCTTCAAGGATTTTGATGCCGAGGCGGTGCGGGTGCTGCTCGATTACCCCTGGCCCGGCAACGTGCGCGAGCTGCAAAACGTGGTGCGCAACATAGTGGTGCTCAACGATCGCGAGCTGGTGAGCCCGGACATATTGCCGCCGCCGCTCAGCGGCCGCAAGGGCATGACGGCGGCCACTGTGCCGACTAGCCCGACCAGCGGCGTCGCCGCGCCTTTGCTCAATACGCCGATCCGCCCGCTCTGGCTGGTGGAGAAAGAGACCATAGAGCAAGCCATCGCCAGCTGTGACGGCAATATCCCCAAGGCGGCGGCCCTGTTGGAGATCAGTCCCTCCACCATCTATCGCAAGAAACAGAGTTGGGAAGAGGCGAGCCTGATTTGAGTGGAGGGGCATGGTCAATGCCCCTCCATCGAGCAGACCATTGCCAGTTGTAAGGTTAATATTCCCAAGGCAGCGGTTCTGCTGAAGATCAGCCCGCAATCCTCCCATCTATCGCAAGAAACAGAGTTGGGAAGAGGCGAGCCTGATTTGAGGCAGGTACCAGGATGGTATTCGTCATCCTGAGATGTAGTGATGTGCAGGGCGGCCAACTGGCCGCCCTGCAGCTTTGCTAGAGCTTGGCCAGTTGCTTGAGTCTGGCCAGTCGTTCTGCCTCGTTGGCTTTGAGCCAGCGATCCTGTGACAGCAGAAACCAGGCGCGGGCGAAGTATTCGGCCGCGGCCGGGTCAGACAGTGCCAGTGCATTTTCCCCCAGCTCCTCGAACAGATAGCCATCCTCCGGCTCGCCTGCCTCCGCCATCTCCGCCTGCAACTGCGTCAGTTCGGCCAGCGCCTGCTCATGCAAGCCTTGCGCCCGGGTTAGCCGTGCCAGACTCCAGCGGGCGATAAAGGCCTTGGCCGGGTTGTTGTGCTGCTCGTGCCAGGCTAAGCATTTTTGCTGACACTGGCGCGCCTCTTCCAGGCGACCCAGTTCGAACAGAGTCCAGCCCTGATTGTTGTAGAGGCTGGGAAGCCAGCCGCGCACCTTCTGATCGGCACTGCGCTCCGCCAGCTCCATCGCCAGCTGGTGCCAGCGGCTCTGCTCCTCCAGCGGGGCGGCGATGGCCACCATGTGGGCCGCATCGATGGCCAAATAGAGCTCCTTGTGTTTGAGCCCCTGCTGCCAGGCCTGCTCGAACAGGGTTCTGGCGCGGGCCTTGTCACCGGCGGAGTTGAAGGTGCGGCCACGTTCCAGCAGGGCGCGAAGGCGGGCTCGCGGGGTGGCATCGGTGAGGCGGGGTTCTATCTCGTCGAGCAGTTGGTGCGCTTCGGCAAACTGGCGTTGCAGCGAATGGGTGCGGGCTATCTGGGTGAGCAGCTCCAGTTCGTACTGCAGATCTGCGGCGCGCGCCTCGGGCAGCAGAGCATGAAAACGCAGGGCACTGGCCGCAGGATCCTTGTAATCCCACTGCGCCATGAAATCGGGCGGATTGTCCATTTGGCCTCCTTGCTGGCGATCCTGTCACCAAGATGCCTGCCGGCCATTGTTTGTACAAGGGGTGCTCGTCACAGAGCGCCCCTTGGGTCATGCAAAAGTGTTCAGCACATTATGTCAGTAGACCATGGCCAGGCTCATCAGCATCAGGCCGAGGGCGGCAAAGGCCCCCTCCTTGATCGCCAGGCGCGGCACCAGCGCCTTGGGCAGGGCCGGAAACAGGGAGAGTGCAAAGCCGAGCCCCGGCATCAGCCAGTGAAAGGCGGGGTTGCGCAGGCTTGGGTCTGCCGCACCATTGATGATGATGAGCAGGATGAAGAGGGTGAAGGCCGGCAGAATAAACCAGCGGGCGTTGCCGGCGGCAACGGCCCGCAGCGGCGAGATGCGATAGAGCACCAGCGTTACGATAAACAGCACCAGTGGGGCCAGCAGATAAAGGGGAGCCGGGTTCATGGCAGATGTCCTCCAGACGGTGAATAAGTGGGGTCGGGGATCAGCGCAGCCAGAACCAGGTGGCAGCAAAGCCCAGCCAGCTCAGCAGCAAGAGGAGCCAGGGCAGGGGATGCTGGCGGGAGACCTCAATAAGCTCGATCTCGCTCTCCTCTATCTGTTCGGCTTGCGGCTGCTGCTTCGCCTTGCTCTGCAGCTTCTTCTGGCGACTGGCCTCCCGGGCCCGCGCCTTCATCTGTTTCTTGTACTCGTCTATGCCTTTCTGGATCCCCTGGGCGATCAGTTGGGTCTGCTCCTTGGTCTGTCCCGGCTTCTGGTTGGCACGGGCGATCTTCAGCGCATCCTGCTGGGTCTCGGGGGATATCTTGTCGTACTTCGCCATCAAAGGGTCTCCTCGGCATCGATTGGCGGGGAGTATGCCATAAAAACGGCGCCCTCAGGCGCCGTTGTAGAAGGTTGTGAGCCGGATCAGGGCTTGTAGTAGGTCACGGTCGCATAGGGCAGCGGATTGAGGGTACCCTGGGCCTCGGCGTACTCCATGAACATCTCGTTCTCACCGACGCCCGAGTCGACGTAGTCACCCTTGTTGGGCAGCTCTTCGCGCTTGAGCAGGCCGCTGTAGCCATCCTTGCCGGAGGCGATGTAGGTGTTGGCACCGACCCGGTACACCTTCTCGTCGTCCAGCGGCAGCCACTGGCCGTTGGCATCCAGCAGTTCCAGCTTGGTAATGCGGGAACCCTTGGCCAGTTTGCCGTCATAGCTGTAGCTCAGGTGGCCGACGTAAGGAAAAGCACCGCTGGAGGCGCCGATCCCGGTCTCCAGGCCGATGGAGTAATCAACGGCGTACTCCAAGGTGGCACGCACGTCCTTGCCCTTGAGGTTGAAGGCGGCGATCTTGTTGCCAAATGGCAGCAAGGTACCCATCACGTAACCGACGGAGAGCGGGCCCGCATTCACATCTGCGCGCACCCCACCGGCGTTCTGGATGGTGAAGTCGACCTTGGTGTTGAGCTTGTTGAGCTTCCAGTACAGGGATTCAGCCACCAGGGGATCGATCAGACCTGCACCATCCGGAGTGAGCGGCACGCGCACGTGAGGCAGCTTGGTCGGCACCTCGGCGATGATCTTGGCCTCGAGCTCGGCCACGGCCGGCTTGTATTCGGTGTCGATCACATCGCGCATGGCGGTGTTCTCCGGCACGATTTCGATGACGGGGGACTTGGTGATGAAGTCGACCACGTTGGTCTGCTCGCTGCCGCTCAAAGGCACCTTCTTCTTGGCCACTTCCTTGGTGAAGTCGTCGCCCGTCATCAGGGTGTTGCGACCCTCGCACTTGGTGATCTGGCCTTCCTTGCTCAGGGAGACGTTGACCAGGCCATAGCCCTTGGCCCATTCACCGGCCTGCACGATACAGGTTTTGCCGCCGTTCGGGTTGCTCACCAGCTGGGCATAGGTGTTGTCATCGGCCGGGTTCTGGTTGTGGGCCGTGTAGCCAATGCTGTTGATCTCGTTGATGTCACCGAGGAAGGTCTGGGAGTGACCGCCGACGATCAGGTCGATACCGTTGACCGCCTTGGCGACGGCCTGGTCATTTTGCAGACCGATATGGGTGACCATGATGATCTTGTTGGCGCCTTTCGACTTGAGGGTGTCGACCATTTTCTGGGCGGTTTCAATCATCGGCAGAAATTGGGTATCGGTGTCTGGTGAGGAGATGTCATGCATATTTTCCAGCACCAATCCGAAAATACCCACGCTCTCGCCATTTACTTCTTTAATGACATATTCATGGATATTTTCACTGTCTTTCAGGGTGGCGCTACTGGATTTCACCATATTGGAAGCCAATACAGGGAAATTCACCCGTGAGACGAAATCTTTAATAGCCTGGTTGCCTAGATCGAATTCGTGGTTGCCCAGCACCATGGCATCTATGCCCATGTCGGAGAGCAGGCGAGACTCCTCTTCCCCCTTGAACTGGGTGAAGTAGAGGGTGCCCTGAAAGGCATCGCCACCGTTGAGCACCATGAAGTTGCGGCCTTCATTGGCGGCCTGGCTGCGCAGCTCGTCCAGCTTGAACTTCAGGCGGGGATAGCCGCCCAGCTTGGCGTTGAACTTGAACAGCTCCTGGCCGGTGGGCTGGATGGCCAGCGCATTTTCGGTCGGGTCAAGGTGGGCGTGGGTATCATTGATATGGGCAATGGTCAGATCCAGCGGAATATGCTCCTTGCTGCTGTTTTCTGAATTGCAGGCGGTCAGCCCGAACAGGGTAATAGAGACGGTGACGGCCAGTAGCGTCTTCTTCATTGGTAATAATCCTCTTGTTGTTATTGTCCTGAATATCGTTCCTGCATGGCAGGAGTGTGGCGATTCTAGGCAAAAAGCAATAATTGGAAATAAAGAGAGCTGATTCCTTTGAGCTACTGCACATTAATAAAGCGAACAAACGTTTGCGAGATTGCGTAACGCCATGACTACAGACTAATGACAAGTTTCACATCGCGTATTCTCAGCTGACTGTATCAGGGGATCAGGCATTTCCGGGCCGAGCCGCCGGCTCTGTGGTGACGGCGGGCAGCAGTCGAAGAAACTGCGCCGGGGTGAGCGGGCGGCCATAGAGATAGCCCTGCAGGTAGTTGACGTTGCGTTCGGTCAGGAAGTCCGCCTGTTCCTGGGTCTCGACCCCTTCGGCTATGGTCTCCAGCCCCAGTCGGGTAGCCAGGTTGATGGTGCTGTCAAGAATATGACGGGAGAGGGCATTGGTGCCTATCATGGCGACGAAGCTCTGATCGATCTTGAGATAATCGACGTGAAACTGCTGCAGATAAGTGAGGCTGGAGTGGCCGGTGCCAAAGTCGTCCAGCCCTATCTTGACCCCCATCTGCCGCAGCTCGTCAAACAGCTGGTCAGTCAGCTCGCAGGGGGGGATCAGTTCCCGCTCGGTCAGCTCCAGCACCAGCGTGACCGGATTGCCGGCGAAGGCGGCGAGGAAAGCGCGGCAGTCATCGATCAGGCTCAGATCCCGGCAGTGCTGGGCGCAGATGTTGAAGCCGAAGTGAAAGCGGGTAGGTAGCAGCGCCGCGTGGGGTGCGAACTGCAGGCGCACCTGCTGCATCAGCGTCTGGGTCATCAGGATGATGAGGCCGCTCTCCTCTGCCAGCGGGATGAAGAGATCAGGCCGGATCAGCCCCTGGCGGTGGTGCTGCCAGCGCATCAACACCTCGCAGCCATGGAGCTGGCCACTCTTGCTGAAGACGATGGGTTGCAGGTAGGGGACGAACTCCTGCTTGATGATGGCGCGTTTGAGCTCCAGAGTCGGGGTCGAGATATGGCTCCACCAGCGGTAGGTGGCAAGGCCCGCTAATCCTCCAAGGGCCAAGATGAAGAGAATGATGGTCCCCTGTTTTTGCAGCGTCAGGGCCAGCACGGCATGCAAGGGGAATCCCTGGTTGAGGCTGTAGTCGAATGCGGCCGAGCTGAGTCGATAGTTGAATCCCCGCAACCTTGGGGGCTGGCCGTCATGGACCTTGCCCTGGATGTCGAGCCACTGTTCGCCGATCTGCACCCAGCTATGGGCTCCGGCGAGCTGCCACTGCAAGGGCTTGCTCAGGTGATAAGGGTTGATGGCGACCATCACGGCACGATCTCCCTCGCGCAGGTGATAAAACAGCAGCGAGGGTTTGTTCCCTAGCTGGGTGACGGCCTCGAGTCGGAGTTGCTCGTGCTGGCTGGCTGGCTGTCGGTCTTTCAGGTTGATTTCGTCGAAAATGGAGGAGCAGTAGAGGCGACCATCGCGGGAGAGGTTGACCGAACGCACATAGGGGGAGGTGGCAACCAGCACCCGCAGCTCGCGGGCCACCTCGGCACAGGGACGGCTTGCCAGTGGCAGTGCCGCTTTGGCCGCCTGACTTGAGTGATAGAGCGCGCCGTCAATCTGCACCATGGCACGCTCGGCGGCATTCTGGGCCTGCTGGCGAGTCTGAGACCAGGTCTGCCAGTAGAGGGTGGCGAGGGAGATGAGGATCAACGAGACGCAGCACAGCAGGCTGGCCAGCAGACGAGGCATGTTGCTGCGACGCAGAAAAGAGAGAGTCATGGACCACGCCTCGGTGAACGGAAATTGAACAAAAAAAGGTCGGCCATACTACACAATCAGACACCATTCTCATAGCCACCACAGGGGTGTCAATGGCAGGGGAAGTCCAGGGGAGGAAGGCGGAGAGGGGAAATGGGGACTCAAAAATAACAGAGGCGGCCCAGGGCCGCCTCTGTTGTCATCGCAGACAAGGGAGTGCTTACAGCTGCTCGATGCCGACTATGTGCCAAGGCGCATTGTCCTTGGCCAGGTTGCGTTCGAGGTGCCACACCTCCTTGATGTCCTCCTCGACCTGCTCCTGGCGATCCATGTAGCGACCGCTGAAGCGCACGCTGACCTGGGCCCAGTCGCTGCCGTAGTCGGCACGCACCAGCTGGGTATCCACATACATGACTTCAGTATGCTGCTCACCGGTCAGCTCGGCACGTTCGGCTTTGAGCTGCTCGAACAGCTCGGGGCTCACGTACTCGCGTACCTTTTCCAGATCGTTTTTATTCCAGGATTCTTGCAGGGTGCGGTAGTGATCGCGGGCACCTGACAGGAAACCGTTCATGTCAAAACCTGGCGGCAGACGGAAGGGCACGTCGCTGTCGGCAAAGCCGGTCGCTTGCGGCGCACTGTTGCTCTGCTCGAACTGCTGGGGGGCGGCCGATGGCGGCTGATAGCCGGCATAGGCTGCCTGTGGCTGGGGCGAGGCAGCCTTGCTCCTGCGCATGGCACGGAACAGGAAGACGGCGCCCAGCGCCAGGGCGGCGATCAGCAGCATGTCCATGCCTTGCAGACCTTCGAAGGCACCGCTACCCAGCAGGTAGGCGAACAGACCACCGGCCAGCAGGCCGCCGAGCAGACCGCCCATCATGCCACCCTTCTTCGGTGCGGCCTGAGCCCCGACCGCCGGGTTCTTGGTGTCGACGGGCTTGGCCGCCGGTTGGGCCGGAGCCGTCTTGTAGCTCTTGCCAAAGGATTTACCGCCGCCAAACTTCTTGGCTTCGGCAATGGGTGCCCCCAGGCCAATGGCCAGGATCACGGCAAACAGGGTCAGCATCTTTTTCATTTTGACTCTTTTCACTCTCATCAGTGGGTGGGGCATGCTCTGCTTTGGCAAGCTCAGCGAGGCGCATGGCAGGCTGCCTGTCCCTCGTTGTATTGCAGCTTGCGACTATGATTAACATGGTTGGCATGAATTATTCATGAACAGATTGTCCCGATCGGGGGCATCAGAGGAGACGCGCAATGAAAAGTCGACGACCGAGCCGCAAGGAGCGCAAACTGCGCAACAAGGCGAGAGCCAAGTCCCATGACCAGACTCTGGTCTGGCCCTTCATAATGGTGTGAGGCCGGGGTGAGCCCCTGGCACAGTTCATCGGCAGCGGTGCCAACCACCATCAGGAGGCGGGTTGCACCAGACAGACGTGAATAGCGTGCATTAGCACTCGCGATGGCGGGGTTTCTTTTGTAAAATTCCCGTCCCCTTCCCGCTGCGGTTTTTATGTGTATGGCAGAGCAAGTGACGGCGAAAAAAGACGCCAAGACACAACAGCTGAAAGTCCCTCCCCACTCTTTTGAGGCCGAACAGTCCGTACTGGGCGGCCTGATGCTGGATAACGACGCCTGGGACAGGGTCGCCGAACGGGTGATCGACAAGGATTTCTACAGCCGTCCGCACCGGCTGATCTTCCAGGCCATGACCCGCCTCTCCAATGTGGGCAACCCCATCGATCTCATCACGCTGCAGGAGGAGCTGGAACGCTCGGAGCAGCTGGAAGAGTCCGGTGGCTTCGCCTATCTGGTGGAGATCGCCAAGAACACCCCGAGTGCCGCCAACATCAATGCCTACGCCGAAATCGTGCGTGAGCGGGCGGTGGTGCGGGAGATGATCTCGGTCGCCAACGAGATAGTCGAAGCAGGCTACGAGCCGCAGGGACGCACCTCGGGCGATCTGCTCGATCTGGCCGAGAGCAAGGTGTTCCAGATCGCCGAGCAGCGCACCAGTGCCAACGAGGGGCCCCAGCCCCTCAAGCTGATCCTCGAGCAGACCGTCGACAAGATTGAAGAGCTGTTCAAGACCCCCCACAACGGGGTGACCGGGGTCTCCAGCGGTTATGGCGATCTCGACAAGATGACCGCCGGTTTGCAGCGTTCGGACTTGATCATCGTGGCGGCCCGTCCCTCCATGGGCAAGACCACCTTTGCCATGAACCTGTGCGAGCACGCGGCCCTCACCGCCGAGAAGCCGGTGCTCATCTTCTCGCTGGAGATGCCCTCCGAGCAGATCATCATGCGTATGCTCGCCTCGGTCGGTCGTATCGACCAGACCAAGGTGCGAACCGGTCAGCTCGACGACGAGGATTGGGCACGGCTCTCCTCCACCATGGGGCTGCTGCTCGAGAAGGGCAAGATGTACATAGATGACGCCTCCGGCCTCACCCCGACCGACGTGCGCTCCCGCGCGCGCCGCATCGCCCGTGAGCATGGCGGGCTGTCGATGATCATGATCGACTACCTGCAGCTGATGCGGGTGCCCGCGCTCTCCGACAACCGGACCCTGGAGATAGGTGAAATTTCCCGCTCCCTCAAGGCGCTGGCAAAAGAGCTGCAGTGCCCCGTGGTGGCGCTCTCCCAGCTGAACCGAAGCCTGGAGCAGCGCGCCGACAAGCGCCCGGTCAACTCGGATCTGCGGGAATCGGGCTCCATCGAGCAGGACGCGGATTTGATCATGTTCATCTACCGCGACGAGGTGTATCACGATGACAGCCCCGACAAGGGGATTGCCGAGATCATCATCGGCAAGCAGCGTAACGGCCCCATCGGTCGCGTGCGCCTCACCTTCCAGGGGCAGTTCTCGCGCTTTGACAACTACGCGGGTCCGGCGTTTGATGACGACTACTAAGCCGGGAGATGGCTCGCCACCCCTGGTTCCAAAAACAATGCTCTCGGTTCGATAATTACGCCGGTCCGGCGTTTGACGATGACTACTAAGCCGGGGGATGGCTCCTGTGCGGATGCCACCCCGGGTTCCTGAAACAGTTTTCCCGGTTCGACAATTATGCCGGTCCGGCCTTAGACGATGACAATTAAGGGCTGACACCATACGGTGCCTGACGCATACACGCGCCATCATGCCCTCGTAAGGGAAAACAGATGAAAGCGGCAATTGCCCAAATCAATACAGTGGCCCTGCGCCACAACCTCGCCGTGGTCAAACGGCACGCCCCCGATTGCAAGATCATCGCCGTGGTCAAGGCCAACGCCTATGGCCATGGCCTGCTGCCGGTCGCCCGCACCCTGGTGGATGCCGACGCCTATGCGGTGGCCCGCATCGAAGAGGCGTTGATGTTGCGCTCCTGCGCCGTGGTCAAGCCCATCGTGCTGCTGGAAGGCTTCTTCAGCGCGGCCGACCTGCCGGTGCTGGCGGCCAACAACCTGCAGACCGCGGTGCACACCTGGGAGCAGCTTGACGCGCTGGAGCAGGCGGATCTGCCTGCGCCTGTGGTGGCCTGGCTCAAGCTCGATACCGGTATGCACCGGCTCGGGGTACGCGCCGATGAGATGCCCGCTTTTATTGCGCGTCTCGCCAAGTGCAAGAACGTGGTGCAACCGTTCAACATCATGACCCACTTCAGCCGCTCCGATGAGCTCGAACAAGCCACCACCCGTGAGCAGATCGACTTGTTCAGTCGCCTCACGGCGCCGCTTCTGGGCGAGCGGGCCATGGCCAACTCGGCGGGGATCCTGGCCTGGCCCGATTCCCACTGCGACTGGGTGCGCCCCGGCGTCATTCTTTATGGCGTATCCCCCTTTCCCAATACGGTGGCGGCCGATTACGACTTGCAGCCGGTGATGACTCTCAAGACCCAGCTCATCGCGGTGCGGGATCACAAGGCGGGCGAGCCGGTGGGCTATGGCGCCAACTGGGTGTCGGACCGGGATACCCGGCTCGGCGTCATCGCCATCGGTTACGGTGATGGCTACCCGCGCATGGCGCCCAACGGCACCTCAGTGCTGGTCAATGGCCGCATAGTGCCGCTGGTGGGCCGTGTCTCCATGGACATGACCACGGTGGATCTGGGGCCGGACGCCACCGACAAGGCCGGCGACGAAGCCGTGCTCTGGGGTGAGGGGCTGCCGGTGGAGCGGGTCGCTGACGAGATTGGCACCATCCCCTACGAGCTCATCACCAAGCTCACCTCCCGGGTCTTTATGGAATACGTCTAGACTCGGCCAGTACCAAACGTAAAAAAGCCCCGCATGCGGGGCTTTTTTACGACTGTCTGCAGGAGTTACTGCCGGTGCATCCTGACAAACTTCTCCAGCAACTACTCTTCGGTCTCCACGTGGGCGGGATCCCAGATGATGCAATCGATGGGGCAGACGCTGATGCTGGCGCTGGCGCTACTGCCGGTGCATCCTGACAAACTTCTCCAGTAACTGCTCTTCGGTCTCCACGTGGGCGGGATCCCAGATGATGCAATCGATGGGGCAGACGCTGATGCAGGTCGGCTTCTCATAGTGACCGACGCACTCGGTGCAGCGACTGGGATCTATCTCGTAGATCTCCTCTCCCAGGCTGATGGCCTGGTTCGGACACTCGGGATCGCACATGTCGCAGTTGATGCACTTGTCGGTGATGAGCAGGGACATATCAGGCCGCCGAGTGCGGCTGACGGGTGTCCTGGCGATCGCCGAGGTTGCGCAGCAGTATGCCGTAGTTGATGTCGATCTCTTTGGGGACAGGCACATAGACCACGTGGCCGTTGCCCGGCGCGGTGTCGATGAGCTCGCCCTTGCGGTTCTGCATCTGCTCCAGATTGAAGCTGACGTTGCCCTGCGGCGTCATCAGCTCCAGGCTGTTGCCCACCAGGAACTTGTTCTTCACTTCCACTTCCACCATGTCGCCCTGGCGGCCGGTGATCTCGCCGACGAACTGCTGGGTGTCGGAAACAGAGTAGCCGTAATCGTAGTTCTGGTACTCGCTGTGGTTGTGACGGCGCAGGAAGCCCTCGGTGTAGCCACGGTGGGCCAGATTTTCGAGGGTGCCCATCAGGGTCGGGTCGAACGGACGACCGGCGACCGCATCGTCGATGGCCTTGCGATAGACCTGGGCGGTGCGGGCGCAGTAGTAGAAGGACTTGGTGCGGCCTTCGATTTTCAGCGAATGCACGCCCATCTTGGTCAGGCGTTCGACGTGCTCGACGGCGCGCAGGTCCTTGGAGTTCATGATGTAGGTGCCGTGCTCGTCCTCGAACGCCGTCATGTACTCGCCGGGACGGTTGGACTCTTCCAGCAGCACCAGCGCATCGCTCGGCTTGCCGAGGCCCAGCGTGTTGTCCGGACGCACGGCGATGGGCTCCTGACGGTGGACTATCTGGCCCACGTCATCTTCCTTGCCCTCGTGCACCTTGTACTCCCAGCGGCAGGAGTTGGTGCAGGTGCCTTGGTTGGGGTCGCGCTTGTTGATGTAACCGGAGAGCAGGCAGCGGCCCGAGTAGGCCATGCACAGCGCCCCGTGGACGAAGACTTCCAGCTCCATCTCCGGCACCTGCATGCGGATCTCTTCGATCTCGTCGAGCGACAGTTCGCGGGAGAGGATGGCGCGGGTCAGGCCCATCTGATGCCAGAACTTCACCGTGGCCCAGTTGACCGCGTTGGCCTGCACCGAGAGGTGGATCGGCATATCCGGGAAAGCTTCACGCATCATCATGATGAGACCGGGGTCGGACATGATCAGCGCATCCGGCTTCATCTCCACCACCGGACGCATGTCGCGGATGAAGGTCTTGAGCTTGGAGTTGTGGGGCTGGATGTTGGCCACCACGTAAAACTGTTTGCCGAGGGCATGGGCTTCGTTGATGCCGAGCTGCAGATTCTCGTGATCGAATTCGTTGTTGCGCACCCGCAGGCTGTAGCGCGGCTGGCCCGCATAGACGGCGTCGGCGCCATAGGCATAGGCGTAACGCATATTCTTGAGGGTCCCGGCGGGGGAGAGCAATTCTGGTCTGAACATGTTGGACTCTTAGTATCTGATTGCAAATCAGGACGGCGCCACCTGATGGCGCCGGATTGGTTGAGCCGTGGTGCGAGACGGCGCTCGCGTCACAACTACCCGATGGCGTACATCATTGTGCAGGATCACAGGGGATGCACCTGATATACGGGGTGCGAGATTGTACTCGCCCCCACGCCATCATGCAATTTGGCAGGCAATGGTTGCCGGTGCGAGCGGCGATGAATGCCTGGGTCCGATCAGGCCCAGCGGGAGAGGGGGGAGGGCATGGCGTAGGCATAGCCCTGCTGGTAGTCGCAGCCGAGCCGGTTGGCTATCTCGATATGCTGCAGTGTTTCTACCCCTTCACACACCACCTTCATGCCGAGCCGCTGCAGGTATTCCACCAGACCGGTCAGCATCTTGAAGGCGTGGGGCGTGCGCGCCGCCTGCAGCAGCAGGGAACGATCCAGCTTGATGATCTCGTAGGGCAGCGCCATCACCCGCTGGAAGTTGCACTCCTGGGTGCCGAAGTCGTCACAGGCAATATGCGCGCCGTGGCTGCGCAATACCTCGATCAGCGCCCTGTGCTCGCTGTGCAGCGGGGCGTGTTCCAGCACCTCGAACCAGATTTCGATACCCACCTTGCGGGCCTGGATCAGCACCAGCAGCAACAGGTTCTGATAGGTCGGGCTGCACAGCGTCGGGTTGAGGTTGATGGAGAGCAGGCAGGGGCCGCCCTTCGCCAGGGTTGGCAGATCACGCATGATGGCTCTGAGCATGACGATGTCCAGATGCAGGGATTCATCCCGCCCGAGGGAAAGAAAGTCGATGCCCTGATAACGCTGCTGGGCAGGATCCCAGCGCCGGGCCAGAACCTCATAGCCTTTGACCTGATGGTCGCGGCCTATGATCGGCTGGTAAAAGGGCATGGCCATCTCGGCTACCGCCCCGGTTGCCATGTCACTCGTCGGATACTCTTCTTTGAACGCAAACATGGCACTTACCTGATGGACATACATGGCTGCGCATAATACCGGATGAACAGCGGGAAACCCTGTAGGAATCGTCTGATAATGCGAGTGAATTTGCCAACTCAATATAGGACTATTCTGATTAACTTCCCCTCTGGCTATAAATAGACTGGCTCCAGTGATATGCAGCCAGTTTGTATTTTGTTAATCAACAACTTTGATAAGACAAACCACGGCATGTAAAAACCAGTCTGGAATCGTCATGAAGAAAATATATCTTATCTTGTCGCTAATATTCAGCGGCAACGCGCTGGCATCGGCCGAAATCAGCATAGGCACGCTTTATGACTATATGTCTGGCCAGCAGAGCACCTATTTGAAGCGCATTCGTAATCAGGGTGACGCCACCGCCTTCGTCAAGGTTGCCATTCACGAGATCACCTATGATGCGGCGGGCCAGCCGCAGGAGTCGGCAGAGCTGACCGAGGGGCGCCGGGCGCTGATTGCCAGCCCGTCCCGCATGATTATTCCGGCCAACGGGGTGCAGGCGACCCGGCTGTTGTTTATGGGAGAACGGGACAAGGAGCGCTATTTCAGGGTCCGTTTTATTCCCGTGTTGCCAAAGCAGGAAGATGGATTCGATCTGGATGCCAATACGGTGCAGGAAAATAAGCAGCAAGTCTCGGCCGGGGTAAATATATTGACCGGATTTGGTGCCATTATTTTTGTGATGCCAAATGAGATCCGGTTTGATACCAAGTTGATAAAGACAGACACCATGACGACAGTTGTGAATAAAGGCAATGCCACCATAGTGCTGGATTTTTTTGAGGAGTGCGATGGGCGGAAGAAAAACTGTTCCACCCCAAGCAAAATTCATCTGTTGCCCAATATGCAGAAGCAACTGATGAAAAAGAGCGATCACCTTTATCGGTTTGAACTGATCGAGGGTGACAAGAGCAGAAACATGGTGATTGGTCACTGATGTTTCTTATATCCGAGAGAGGAGAGTGTGATGAAAGTATGGATAGCTGCGCCTCTGGCAATGCTGGTGTCGGCCCATCTGATGGCTGCCGAACGTATTGAGCATCAGGTCACTGTGACCGCCCAGATCCCGACCGAGGCTTTCTATGTGCAGCCGACCGGCGGGGACAGCTGGATGAGCACGCCGCAGAAGCTGGCTTACAACCCTTATACCAAGAAGCTGGACAAGCTGAGCAAGCAGCTGGACGCCAAGAGCACTATAGGCGCGATTAAAGGTTATCTGACCAACCCTGCCGTGATGGCCAGTGGCAATGACAACATCGCCCTGACCGTCAAGATTGGCGGCGTTACCTTGGGCACTACCTCGGCGGAAGTGATGAAGACCGATGATGCCAAGACCGGCAAGTTGCTCGGGCTGGAAGTGATCCCGGCGGATGCCCCAGTCACCGGCTACAAGCCTGGCAACTACCAGGGGGTGGTGAACATGATATTTGAATCGGAAGCCCCCCAAGGCGGCGTATAAGCCGATTGATGGAGGCTCCCTGCATCGGGGGAGCCTTTTTGTCTGCGCTTAGAAGAGTGGGATAGGTCGTGCCGTATTTCTCTTTCCTGTTGATCCTGGTTGTGTTGTGCGTACCTGCCTGGGCCACGGGGGGGCGTGTTGCACAACCCCTTGATCTGCTGCAACAAGCAGAAGAGTTGCCTGATGGCTTTGCCGATCACTTCTTCGGCGTCCCGCTGGCGGTGCGTATCCTGGTGGATGGGCAGCTGTTGGGGGAGGGCGAGATAGTGCTGGGCAAAGACACCAGCGTGCAGCTGCTGGCCCTGACTGACAGCTACGAGAGTGAGCTGGACGAGCGCGCACGCCAGCGCTGGAGCAAGGTGCTGGCGGCATCCCATCAGTTGGGCCCATGTCAGAACCAGTGTGCCGACGAAGTGCTGGCACTGGAGTACAGCCTGGAGAACTCCCAGTTGTCGGTGCTGACGGCCGGTGCCGAGAAGGGGCAACGGCTGACCCGTTACCACAGCTTGCCCAGCGGGGGCAGCTATGGCGCTCTGTTGCGTCACCAGTTGAACCTGACCCAGGGGGAAGGGGAGCAGCGCAGCGGCCGATACAACCTGATGGCGCAGGGCAGCGTAGGTCAGTGGACCCCGCTGCTGGAGGCGGAAGTGAGCCAGTCCGGTGACGGCCAGGCAGCGCAGCATCATGTACAGCAACTCTATGGCGAGCACGAAGGGACGGGGCGCTTCTACCGGCTGGGCTACTTCTCGCCCTATGCCCAGGGGCTGGTACGCCAGCCCACTCTGCTTGGCGGCGGCACCCCGACCGTGCTGGGGGTCATGCTGGGGGATTCGGACACCCTGCTGGTGGAGCAGAGCCAGGCCAGTACGACGCCGCTCTATGTCACCCCGAGTCGGCCCGGCATGGTCGAGATCTATCGGGATGGGCAGCTTATCAACTCGCAGCAGGTGATCTCCGGCTTGCAGGCGCTGGATACCAAGGTACTGCCCGCCGGTATCTATGAAGTGGAGTTGCGTGTGCTGGAAGATGGTCAGGTGACCGAGCGGCGCCGAGAGATGATCTACAAGCCGATGAACTGGCAAAACCCGGATGAAAGCTGGCGCTTCAACCTGTTTGTGGGCCAGCAGACCCGCTTGTTCAGCAACTGGGAAGAAGAGTCCGCCCAGCCCCTGAGCAGCGGCGTCATGCTCAACTATCTACTCACCCCTTCGGTGATAGTCGGGGCATCCAGCCAGTATATCGACCAGCGCTGGCAGCACGGTCTCTCGGCTGACTGGAGTCTGGATAACCAGTGGCGGCTATTTGGCAACCTGATGGCAACCCAGGCGCTCGGCAGCGGTTTTGATCTGCAGGCCTTGTATCACTATGGCGAGGGCAGCCTGGTGCTGAGCCATCAGCAGCAGCGCCAACAGGGGCAAGCTGGCGAGGAGAGTCGCGACCTCAAACAGAGCAACCTGTCGCTGCAACAGCGGCTCGATGAGCGTCACTCCGCCAACCTCTATCTGGCCCATCAGGTGGGACGCGGATTGGGCGTCGATCTTGGCTGGCGTTACAACGGCGATCTGCTCGGTCAGACGGTGAGCTGGAACCTGACGGTGTTCGACCGGCCGGGCAGCATCAGTACCAATAATGAGAGGGACAGGGGCGGCATGCTCTCCCTGAGCATCAACCTGGGGGGAGATCGCAGCCTGCTCGCCATTGGCATCGGTAGTCGAACTTCCCGCTCCGGCGGACAGGAACGCAACGCCTCCCTCGGTTACCAGCAGTTGCTGGAGTGGGGCGCGCTGCAGAGCGTGGGGGCCAACCTGACCACCGACAGCTACGGCGTCGGTACGGCGGGTTATGCCAGGTTTCAAGGAGATCTTGTCAGCGGTGATGCCCACCTGCAGTCCTCCTCTTATAACCGGGCCCTGAGCGGCGGGCTCAACCTCGACAGCACGCTGGCGTTTGGTGATGAGGGTAGCCTGACCATGACTGGTCAGCCGCAGGGGGTCGAGGCGGGCATGATAGTGGATCTGGAGTCCGATATGCCCGAGCTGACCCTGCGAGCCGATGATGATCAGGGCGGCAACATCAGGTTGCGGCCTGGTCGCAACCTGATACCCGTCGCCGCCTATCGCAGCGGTGCCGTGCAGCTGGATCTGGCAGACCATGATGCGCCCTCGATGAGCATTCGCCCCAACGTGCTGCCCTATCACCTCAACAAGGGTGGCGTGGCCTATCACCAGGTCAGGGTGATGAAGACGGTGACAGTGATAGGCCGCCTGCTGGATGGGCAGGGAGTGCCATTGAAGGGAGCCATGGTGGTCAACCACGCGGGCCGCACCGTCAGCGAGGCCGATGGTTTCTTTGCGGTGGAGATGAGCGAGCGCAATCCCAGCTTGCAGGTGGAGTATCAGGGGGCACAGCAGTGCGATCTGGCGCTGGATACGGCCCGAGCCGAGCGCCAGCAGGCCGTGTTGTTACTAGGCGATCTGGTTTGCAGTGCCCAGGCCTGGGCCAGCCAATAAGTGCTTAAAGCAGGAAGAGATAATGAGAGCCGGTGTGATGCATTATGGTTTGTGGCTAGTCGTGCTACTTGGGTTGCCCGTGCAGGCAGCGTCTATCGATGTGACTGGTGAATATAAGCCCGCGGCTTATGAGGCTGAATACGGTAAGTTTATCAATACAACCCCATGCTCGGTTGCCGAAGAGATGGCTGGGGATTTCTGGTGCAAGGGAACAGCATCCTTAGATAAGGAACAGGCTGTTGTCATTAAAACCACGATACATAGAATAGTTAAAAATAATGACAACCTGCGCGATGCCATTACCTATCAGAAGTTCACCGGAAAGAAAACGGTTGAGCTTGTCAATGAGCATGGTGATAGAAAAACACTCTCATTTATATTGACTAACATTGGTGGAAGCCACAATAACAACATTCTTGAGGCTGCTAGCGCATCAGGCAGTCAATGGCTATCCCCTGTTCGTGGTGATTGTAAATCAAGATTGAATTCATGGGCTGGCTATTATTGGTTGGAGTATTTTTTTGATATAAATAAAACCAACCAAATGACGGGGGGGATATGTTACAACAATGACTTCAAGAAAGGTTTCATTTCAGCGGAAACCTATATGCGAAGATTTTATATTGGTTACAGACTTGTGCCACCCGATCCATTGAAAATGCAAAATGGTACTTATAAAGGTACGCTGACATTATCCGTGGGCGCCAATCAGGATCTTGATTTTGGTAATGGTACTTATTCTGACTCTACATTGACGGTCAATTTTTCCCTTAAAGTTCAGCATCAGATGAAAGTCGAATTTCCGGCTGGCAGTGATAAGGTTGTATTGCAGCCGCCTGGTGGATGGCATGACTGGATTTATCGTGGAAAATCACATTCCCCTCCCTATTTAATTGCGGAGTTACCATATCGACTATGGAGTAGTTCAGACTTTAATGTCTGGCTGAACTGCCAATATGCCTTTGGTGAAGTCTGTATGCTGAACAATGCAAGGCGCGGGATGCAAGTCAGACTTGATGTGATTTATGTAAATAAATCCAAAGAAGAGATTCCCTTGAAACATGGCGTCAAGAAGCTCTTTAAAACAAGCATAGGTGGTCCATACTATATAAATGAAGCACGAAGCATCATATTTAAAGTACAGAAACCAGCCTTGACCGTGATGATGGAGCATCCGGGAAGTACTTATAAAGGCAATGTGACCCTTATTTATGATGCTGCGATTTAAGGACCATGGTGGCTTATTCTGGTCAAGGTTCAGGCCAGACCCTGTTCTTTGGCATAGTGAAACAGGGCGCTATCGCTGGTAATTCCCAGCCGCAGCATAGCGCTCTTTTTTTGGGTGCTGATGGTCTTGACGCTGCGGTGCAGGTGCTCGGCAACCTGGGTGACGGACATGCCGCTGGCCAAGAGCCGCACCACTTCGCTCTCCTTGGGGGTAAGTTGAGCCAAGCTGGTGTGGTGATCCAGGCCTGCTTCGGCCAGCAGGGTTTTCACCGAACTGCCGATATAGCTGTGCCCGGATAATACCTGGCGAATGGCCTCGGACAATTCGCTGATCACCGCTTTTTTGAGCAGGACACCGCTTACCCCCAATTGGAGCAGTGACTGCAAGATACCGGCATTATGTATTTGGGTCAGCACCAGAATAGGCAGGGTAGGATAATCCCGCCTTAACTGCTGGATCATGGCCAGCCCATCGCTGCGCTCATCCCCTGGCATGCTGAAATCGGTGATCAACAGATCGCAGCTATGTTGCTGCAATGTTTTCAAGAGTTCGGTGACTTGATGTGCCTCGGCAACAATGTCGCAACCAGGTTGATTGTGTGCAATAAGGCTGCGGATCCCGGTCAGTATGAGCGGGTGGTCGTCGGCAAGAATGATCTTGAAAGACATAGGTGAGCCCCATATAAAACAGCGAATAATATTTAAACTATCAAACATCTCATTTCTATACTACTTTGCGCACCGCATTTTTTCGAGCGTTTATATGATGTCAGATTTTTCAGGATTGGCACTATGAGGTGTCCTCGTGTGGCTATATCCCGATGCATAATCGTTATGCTGGTATTTAATATCAGCATATTCAGTCAACCACTCTTTGCTAAAAAAGCCGTTTTATTGCCAACAGTAAGAGTCGGGTTATTAGTGGGTGGATGGGGACCATTTCAGCAGTGGGATGGACATAATGGCAGCGGCTTCAGTGTCGAGCTGATAAGCATCTTGGCCAAGAACCTTGACTACCAGATTGAGTGGAAAGCCTACCCCGACTGGAACCAGTTATATGCGGCCAGCTGCAAAGGTGAGGTCGATATTTTACTGGATGCCTTTCGCTCGGAAGAGCGTGAATGTATTTCATATACTCGCCCTTATTATTCGTCCCCGACCGTGGTCGTGGTGCGCCATGATTCCCCTTTCTTTCGTGATGTCAGTGGCTTGAATCAATCACGCATTGCCATCGAAGCCGGTTTTCTGACCGAGAAACTGGTCAGGCTCCATTATCCCGATGTCTCCCGCGTTCTGTTCCAGGACTCCAGCGCGGCCTTGCAGGCGGTGCTGGATAAACAGGCAGATGCCTATATCGGCAACCTGCATGTCACCAATCAATTTATTGCCCGACACCCCGAATTGGCGGTGGTGGCCCAGTCCCCTTTGCTGATGGAAAGCCTCTATCTGGGCATCAGCAAGCATAAGTCCCGGCTGGGGGTTCGCTTTGATACGGCCATTCAGGCGCTGACGGTGGAGCAGCGCAGCACCCTGGAGCAGCGCTGGCTGGGTGACAACAGCCTGAGTTTTCTGGGCCACAGTGCTTTTTTGCTGCGGCCCGATGAGCGGGAGTGGCTCTCTCATTTGCCACCTTTGAAATTGGGCTTTATCCAGGGCTGGATGCCTTTTTCCTATACGGACAGCCAGGGCAAGGTGGCAGGTCTTATTGGTGACTATCTGGCGCTGTTCAAGGACAAGCTGGGGCTGGCGTATCTCTACGATACGGATCAAAGCTGGCTCGAGCTGTTGCAGGCGCTGCTGCATCGGGAGGTTGATCTGACCATCATTCCCACCCGCATCAGTCAACAGATGGTGGGTTGGCAGCTGAGTCAGCCCATTGCCTCCTTTCCTGTGGTGATCGCCATGGCCCGTGGCAGCAATACGATCGGTGGCTTTGCCGAACTGGCGGGCAAGCATCTGATCGTCACCGACAGCATGCTGACCGCAGCGCTGAAGGCGCGTATCCCGGACATCCGGATCACAGTGGTGCCCGGTCCGGAGAAAGGGCTGGCCATGGTGGCCGCAGGGGCGGGGGATGCCTATATGGGCAATCTGGCCGTGATATCACGGCTTATCAATGAGAGGTTTGATGACAGCCTGCATATAGTGGCGCCCACTCCGTTCAAGGATGAGCTGGCGGTGGCGGTGCGTGAACCCTATACCCCCTTGTTGCCGCTGATCAACCGGGTGCTGGCCAGCATGAGCGACAAGGAGCGACAGCAGATCCGCAATACCTGGCTGGCGGTGAGCTACAACGAGGGTATTCCATGGCAAAGACTGATCCGTACCCTGATCCCCGTCGGTGCCGGTCTCACCTTGTTTATCCTTGCGCTCTCCATCGCTTATTGGCGCTTGCGCCAGGAGATCTTGCGCCGCCGCCAGGTGGAGGCAGCCCTGGCCAGGGCCAAGGAGATCGCCGAGCTCGCGGCCAGCAAGAAGGCTGAATTTCTGGCCACCATGAGCCATGAAATTCGCACCCCCATGAATGGCATCGTCGGCATGGCGGAACAGTTGAGCTTTACCCAGCTTGATTTGGAGCAGCGGCAGATGGTGGCCATCATCAACCAGGGCGCCGACGGACTGCTGCAACTGATCGGCAACGTGCTGGATTACTCCAAGCTGGATGCGGGCAAGATGGGTTTGGCGCCCACCAGCTTCCTGCTGCGCGAGATTATCGACAGCGTACTGACCATGACCAGCAGCGAGGTGCTGCGCAAGGGCTTGCAGATCTATCTGCATGTCGATGATGAGGTGGGCGCCCGTTTTTGTGGCGATGTGCTGCGGCTCAAGCAGGTGCTGTTCAATCTGGCCAGCAATGCCATCAAGTTCACCGAGCGCGGTTTCATCGAGATCTCCATCAAGCTGGAGGGGCAAACTGACGGAGAACAGCAGCTGCTGATCGGGGTGCAGGATACCGGCATCGGCATGAGCGCCGAGGTGCAGGCCCGCATCTTCAACGCCTTTGAGCAGGCCGATGGCGCCACTACCCGCAGTTATGGCGGAACCGGGCTGGGCCTCAGCATCAGCCACACTCTGGCCGAACTGATGGGGGGGGAGATCCGGCTGGAAAGTGCTCCCGGGCTTGGGACCTTCATCGGGTTGTTGGTCACGCTACCCCTTGAACAGCGGTGTGAACATGATCCCATGCTCGCCGGATTGAGCGCCTTCATGGCGCAGGCTGATGGCAAGCTGCGCCATACCTTGCGACTGCATCTGCTGTCGCTGGGCGTGCAGATAAGTGATGACCGGCAGACGGCCGACCTGGTATTTGGCGATGCCGCGAGTCAACCGGATAACGGCATCTGTATTGCGCCGCTGGGCAATGCCCTGGGATATCAGTGGCGAGAGGGGCAGTTCTGGCTCAACAGCAATCCCCTGACCTGGCAGGCGGTGCGGGAGGTCTGCTATCGCCAGCTCGGCTGGGGCGAGCAACTGCGGACCGATCATCTCGTGGTCGAGCCAGCCATTGCCCCATTGCCAGGCCGCTTGCTGGTGGTCGAGGATCATCACCTCAACCAGATGCTGGTGCAGCGTCAGCTCAAGCAGCTGAACCTGGTGTGCGATCTGGCCGAGAATGGTCAGCAGGCGCTCGCCATGCTGGCACAGCACAGTTATGACCTGATCCTGTGTGACTGCCAGATGCCGGTGATGGATGGATATGACTTTACCCGCCAGGTGCGTGCAACCGGGGAGCTGGCGTGGCTTCCCATTATCGCCATGACGGCCAATGTGATGCCGGAGCAGGCGCAACGTTGCCTGGCGGCAGGCATGAACGATGTGCTGGGCAAGCCAGTGCGGCTGGACGGGCTTCGCCAGATGCTGACGAAGTGGCACATGTTGCCGGCCTCCAGGCTGCTCGATCTCGCGTCGCTGCAACGCTTCTTCGGGGTGGGGGCGCCGCTTGAGCAGATGCTGACCCTGTTTCGCCAGGAGCTGGAGCAATCCTTGGCGCTGGTGCATGACGACGACAAGGCGCTGGCAAACTGGGTACATCGTCAGGCTGGCACCATCTCCATGATGATGGTGAGCGATCTGGCGCAGCAAGCCTGGCATCTGGAAGAGAAGATCCGCAGGGAGGGAGCCGGTCAGTGTGAAGCCGAACTGGCCGATTTCAGGGCCCTGTTGCAGCAGATAATCGATGAGCTGACCGTGTTGCTTGCCAGAACCTATAAAGAGGGGTCAGGAAGAGACTGCGCTTAGAGGGGGAAAAGCAGGAGCACGGATTGAATCAGGTTGCACGGCCTGCGCCAGCCAGGACCAGTCGAGCAAGGGCGTATCCTCCTTGAAGCGCTGGTAAGCCAGCCCCTGATCGACGGTCAGGAACAGCGTCGTCGGCAGGCCGATGCGATTGGTGTAACGCACCATGACCTCGCCTCGATAGCCGGCCAGCCGCAGCCGCAACTGCGGTAGCGTCAAACTGCTTGCCTGTCCCGTCTCATCCCAAATTTCAAACATGGCTATGCCTCTGACTGATATGCCCTTACTGTTTCCAAAATCAGCATGGTATGCAATTGTCAGATCTTACAGTGTCAAATGGATTCAATTCAGAAAAGCAAAAACCCGGCATTTAGCCGGGTTCTTTAAATGATGGTGGAGGGAGAAGGATTCGAACCTTCGAAGGCAGAGCCGTCAGATTTACAGTCTGATCCCTTTGGCCGCTCGGGAACCCCTCCACAGGGGCAAAGCACATTGTATTCAGCCATTGCAATCGGGAAATGGTGGAGGGAGAAGGATTCGAACCTTCGAAGGCAGAGCCGTCAGATTTACAGTCTGATCCCTTTGGCCGCTCGGGAACCCCTCCACGGGGTATTTCCTGATTGTCACTACTTTTGCACTTGAATGGTGGAGGGAGAAGGATTCGAACCTTCGAAGGCAGAGCCGTCAGATTTACAGTCTGATCCCTTTGGCCGCTCGGGAACCCCTCCCCAAGTGCGAGGCGCATAGTATCAGATCCGGCAGCTTTGTGAACCCCTTCTGATGATATCTGGCGACAAAAAAGTGCGAGTCGGTCATTTTTTGATATCTTTCGCTCATTTTTCATCCTTATCAACGACTTCTGTATCGATTTCCGGCATGAATGCGACGAGATGTCCGTGGCGACAGGCGCTGTTGGGTGGGTGGACCAGGTGTGGCTTGCCAGCATTTTATACTGAAAATATGGCCTCTCCTTGTAACTGTGATGGCTGACCTGTTCACGGATGGACATTGCTGCTGCCGCATTTTACTCTCACCATGTTATTCAACTGTTAACATGGACTGTGGACTCTTCTATGCAAGCTCTCGATATCGCCGTGTTGCGCGGCCAGTTTCCCGCCCTCAATCAATTGGTTGATTGCAAGACTCCCATCTTCTTCGACGGTCCGGGTGGCGCTCAGGTGCCTCGCCCTGTGCTTACGGCCATGACCGACTATCTGGGCCACTTCAACGCCAATCTGGGCGGTCCCTTCTTCTCGGCCCGTGCCACGGAGCAGCAGGCACTGCGAGCAAGGCAGGCCATGGCGACTCTGCTGGGAGCGGAGCGGGTTGAAGAGATCGTCTTTGGCGCCAATTTCACCACCCTGACGTTTGCAGTCAGCCGTGCCCTGTCACGGGAGTGGCAGGCGGGGGACGAGATCATCGTCAGTGCGCTGGATCACTACTCCAATGTGTCGAGCTGGCAGCAGGCGGCGGCCGATCGCGGCGTGGTGGTACATCAGGTGAGGGTGGATGTGGCGAGCGGAGGGCTCGACTATGCGCATTTGCTGACATTGCTGGGCCCCAAGACCCGGTTGGTGGCGGTGACGGCCGCGTCCAATACCACGGGGACTCTGGTCGATATTGCTCGCGTCGCTGATGCCGTGCACGAGGTCGGGGCACTGCTGTATGTGGATGCGGTCCATTTTGCCCCCCACGAGCGCATCGACGTGCAGGCTTGGGATTGTGACTTTCTCGGCTGTTCAGCCTACAAGTTCTTCGGTCCGCACCTTGGCATCCTGTATGGCAAGCACCGCCATCTGGAGCGGTTTACTCCCTACAAGGTGGAGCCTGCGAAGAATGTGGCGCCTTACAAGTGGGAAACCGGCACCCAGAACTGGGAGGCCCTTGCCGGTGTGGAGGCGACCGTTGAATATCTGGCCTCGCTATCCGGGCTGGACGCCGCCGAACACGATCTGGAAACGCGCCTCGATCTGGCATTTGCCCACAGCCAGGCCCATGAGCAGCGGCTCAGCGCTCATCTGCTGGCCAAGTTGGCCGAGCGGCCCTGGTTCACCCTGCACGGCATCAACGACAGCAGGGGGCGCACCCCTACCTTCGCCATCACCTCGAACCGCCATACGCCGATCGAGATGGCCGAGTATCTCGGCCAGCATCAGGTATGCAGTTGGGCTGGCCACTTCTATGCGCTGGCGCTGGTGGAACAGTTGGGGGTGAGTGAGGGGGTGTTGCGGGTGGGTTGCATGCATTACAACACGCAGGCCGAGATCGATAGGCTGTTCGCGCTGCTTGATGACATGCCTGGCTGATACCATGATGCCCGGTAGACTTGGGCATCATGTGCATGGGCTGATGTGCGAGTGCTAGCGACCGACGATGGCGTGGTGAATATCCTGCAGCGGCAATATGTGGCGGGCGGCCCCGAGCTTGATGGCCTCTTTGGGCATGCCGAACACCACGCAGGAGGCCTCATCCTGTGCGAAGGTGTTGGCGCCCGCTTCCAGCATTTCTCGTAGCCCGCGGGCGCCATCATCCCCCATCCCCGTCATTATGATGCCGGTTGCATTGCCACCGGCAAACTTGGCCACCGAGCGAAACAGCACGTCCACCGAGGGGCGGTGGCGGTTGATGAGGGGACCATCCATCACATCGACGTGATAGTAGGCGCCGCTGCGCTTGAGCAGCATGTGTTTGCCCCCCGGCGCTATGAGCGCCAGGCCCGGAATGACCCTGTCATTGCTCTTCGCCTCCCGCACCTCTATCTGGCACAGGTTGTTGAGCCGCTCGGCAAACGAGGCGGTGAACTTCTCCGGCATGTGTTGCACTATGACAATGCCGGGACAGACCCGGGGCAGGGTCGTCAGCACGGTTTCCAGCGCCTGGGTGCCGCCGGTGGAGGTACCGATCGCCACGATCCGCTCCGTGGTCTGAGCCATGGCATGATGCTGGCCGGCCGCGGGCATGATGGCGTCGGCGTTGAGCTTGGGGGCGACACCGGGGGCTGGGGATTTGACCTGCCGTCTGACATTGGCCTGGGCGGCGGCGCGCACTGCCATGGCCAGTTCCTGAGCCGATTCCTGCAAGAAGCTCTTGAGGCCGACCGTAGGCTTGGTGATGATGTCCACGGCCCCGGCGGCCATGGCCTGTAGCGTGGTTTCCGCCCCCTTCTCGGTCAGGGAAGAGCAGATCACTACAGGAGTGGGGTGCTCGGCCATGATCTTGGTGAGGAAAGTGATGCCATCCATGCGCGGCATCTCTACATCCAGCACGATCACATCGGGCCACTCTTTTTTCAGCTTCTCCAAGGCAAACAGCGGATCCGAGGCGGTGGCGATCACCCGGATATCGGGTTCTTGTTCGAGAATGGCCTGTAATACCTGCCTGACCACGGCGGAGTCGTCCACCAGCATGACCTTGATTTGCTTCATTTCCCGTCCCCTTAACGATGTGGCAAGCGATGATGGCGAACCCAGACATTACCGTTGGCCAGATCAAAGATCAGACTTCTGTGGCCGGCGTGGCCGAGGTGGTGAGCCTTGATGGTCAGTCCCAGATGCTGCGTCAGTTGCCAGGCCGCCTTGATGTTTTTGATGGCCACATTCATGGTGTTCAGTGTCTGCTGTTCGATAAACATGTTGCCGCCGCCGAACAACTTGACCTCATATTCATGAATGGGGGCGGGGTACTTGCTTATTTCATTGATAAACAACTGGATTGCCTCATCCGCATAGCGGCCATCCAATTCGTCATCGTTGTGGCCACGGCTCGGCAGCATGTAGTGACACATGCCACCTCGTTTCTGCTCCGGATGCCACATGGTGATGGCTACGCAGGAGCCCAGATGGGTGCGGATGATGATGTCATCCTGACCAAAAAAGAACTCTCCCGGTTGCAGCACTATCTCTTTCATCTTGAAACCCTCAGGGTTTCAGATAAATGGAGGGCGACACCAGCTGCAAACCGTGGGGCAGGCCGTTCAGGCTCTCGGCATGACTGACGATGAGATAGCCCCCTTTCTTCAAGCGTGGCACCAGACGTTGCAGCACCTGCCCCTTGGTTTCCCGATTGAAATAGATCATCACGTTGCGTATCAGAATGATGTCGAACAGGCCGATGTCGGGCAGATCCTGATTCAGGTTGATGTGATGAAATTGCACCTTGTCCCTGAGCTTGCGATCGATGATGAAGGTGCCCTCCTGAAAGCCGACGCCTTTCAGGCAGTACTTCATCAGAAAGGGCAACGGAATATTGTGTGCCCGCTCTATGGGGTATTGCCCCGCTCTGGCCTGCTCCAGCACCCGGCTCGAAATATCCGAGGCAACCACTTCCCAAGCACCCTGACTCAGGGTATCCGCAAGTGTCATGGCTAGGCTGTAAGGCTCTTCGCCGGACGAGCTGGCCGCACTCCAGATGCGCACTGCCCGTTCTTTCGGCAATTGGGTCAGTACTTGCTTGCTGATGAACTCGAAGTGCTTTGGCTCCCGGAAAAAATAGGTTTCGTTGGTGGTAAGCAGGTCGAGTGCAACCTGCAACTCGGCTCCCCGGTTATTCATGATCAGGCTGAAATAATCGCCATAGCTGTCCAGCTCATAATGGCAGAGCCGTTTTGACAACCGGCTGGCGACTAGGGCCTTTTTCGCCGGTGACAGATCTATGCCCGCCGTTTGGTGGATCCAGCGTTGAAACTGCGCAAATTCATCATCATGCAACTGGGTTTGGTACACGCTGCGCCTCATGTGGTTAAAAGGGGACCGGGGCATCATGCTCACCCGGTCCTTTGTTTAAAACCTTACAAAATCAGCATCGTTGTGAGGGCGAGGAGTTGTGTCTAAGCCATCCTGCCCATTGCCACTGGTCATGAAGTGCCCTCTTGTCGAGGTGCGCGGGGCGGTGGTTTTCGGGCTGGAACCATGTCGGTGCTGTTCAAGGGTGAAAAACTCCATCGCAAGTTGCAACTGTTCGGCCTGGCTGCTCATCTCCTCTGCTGTGGCTGCCAGCTCCTCGCTGCAGGAGGCATTCTGCTGGGTCACCTGGCTCAGCTGATTCATGGCGATATTGATCTGACTGACACCGGTGGACTGCTCGGCGGAGGCCGCGCTGATCTCTTGCACCAGATCCGAGGTCTTGTTGATGGAGGGCACCATTTGGTCGAGCAGGCGGCCCGCTTTTTCTGCCATGTCGACGCTGCTGGAGGCCAGTTCACCTATCTCCTGAGCTGCCACCTGGCTGCGCTCCGCCAGTTTGCGGACCTCGGCGGCAACCACTGCGAAGCCTTTGCCGTGATCCCCTGCGCGAGCGGCTTCAATGGCGGCGTTGAGGGCCAGCAGATTGGTCTGGTAGGCGATGTCATCTATGATGCCGATCCGTTTGGCGATCTGCTTCATGGCATCGACCGTGAGCTTGACAGCCTCACCGCCTTCCACCGCCTCCTTGGCCGCCTTGCTGGCCATACCGTCCGTGACCTGGGCGTTGTCGGTGTTCTGGTTGATGCTGGCACTCATTTGTTCGATGGAGGCGCTGGTCTCCTCCATGCTGGATGCTTGCTCACTGCTCGATTGGCTGATGGATTGGGCGGTGGCGCTGACCTGCTCAGAGGCGCTGGAGAGGTTGTCGGACGCACTCCGCACCTCGGTCACTATGTTGGTCAACGAAATGATGGTTTGATTGAGGGAGTCCTTGGTGGTGCCAAATACGCCAGGGTAGTCGGCCACGATAGTTTGGGTCAGATCCCCCTTGGCCAGGCATTGCACCACCCGGATCACATCGTTGAGACTGGTGTCGATTACTTCTGCGATGCGGTTGATGCCTTCCCCCAGAGTCTGGAAAAAACCACTTTTGCCGATCAGGTCCATGCGGCGGTGCAATTCGCCATTGATCACCGCCTGCACTATCTCCGACATTTCCCGCTCGATCGCGACCTCCTTGGTGCGATCTGACCACTCGACCACTGAGCCCAGCCGTTCGCCATCGTCGCCAAACACCGGGTTGGCAATGAGTGAGAAGGTGCGTCCACCGAGCAGGATCTGGGTCTTGTAGGTGTTGTTCAGCTTGGCCAGCATGCTGCGCTGATGACCTGGATGCTTGTGGAAGCTGTCGATGTTGGCTCCCATCAGGGCGGACGAGTTGAAGCTGAAGAGTTCCTTCCTGATGTCGGACTCGGCCTGGTTCAGCATATCCTTGACCGATTCGTTCATGTAGATGATGTTCAAATCTGTGTCGGCAATCATCACGTTGGTACTGGCGCCATCCAGCGCCCTCTTGACTCTCAGGCTTTCGGCGGCGGCGAGCTTGGCCGCCGCGTTGGCTGCTTTCACCTCATTTTCAATGGCGATCTCCTTGGTGCGATCGGCCCACTCCACCACTGAGCCGAGCCGCTCCCCGCTGTCGTTGAAGACAGGGTTGGCAATCAGGGAGAAGATGCGGCCACCGACCGAGATCTGCGCACGGTAGGTCTTGTCCAGTTTGGCCAGCATGCTGCGCTGGTGGGACGGATCCTTGTGAAAGGAGTCTATGTTCTTGCCCATCAGCTGTCTGGTGTCAAAGTTGGGCAGATCTTTGCGGATGTCGGATTCCGCCTGTCCCAGCATGGCGAGCACGGCTTCATTCATATAGACGATGTCGAGATTGGTATCGGCGATCATCACATTGGTCGAGGCGCCATCCAGCGCTTTGCGTACCCGCAGGTTCTCGTCGTACAGAGCCTGGTTTGCGCTGATGGCGGCCAGCCCGCTGCTGAGCCGCTGGCCCAGCAGCGTGATTACTTGGTTGAACTCCTGACAGAGTTCCCGCAGCGGGCCATCCAGTGTGCCAAGTTCCAGCTGGGCCGGCTGCTCACCCTGCTCGATCCGCTGCGAAATGGTGCGAGTAGCCCCGATCAACTGGGTCAGCTGTGCTTGTTGCAAGGTATAAGCGCTACCGTTGCCGAAGAGATTGCCAAAGAATGATTGAGTCATGGGCCTTATCCTTGTGCGACATGTCATTGCGGTGTGGTGTGAACGACACTCTCGTTGTTGTTGACGCCTGGGTTATGGCGTTGGCTGTCTCTGTTCCAGCAACCGTTCCTGCTGCTGGGTCAGTTCACTCAGTTGTGTCATCTCGTCGATGGAGAGCACCTTCTCGGTATTGATGAGGATGACGAACTTTCCGTTCACCTTGCCCATGCCGCTGATGAAATCGGCCCGGATACGGGCGCCAAAACTGGGCGGCGGCTCTATCTCGTTGCAGGGAATGGTCAGCACTTCCGAGACCGAATCCACCACGACACCTATGTCCTGATTACCGTGCTCCGGATCATCCGGGTGTATCCCTTCAATGATGATGATGCAACTACGGCGGGTGATGCTGGAGGGGGCATTGCCAAAGCGGGCGTTGAGATCCACCACAGATACCACGGCTCCCCTGAGGTTGATCACGCCGCGGATGAAGTTCGGCATCATGGGGATGGGGGTGATGTTGCCGTATTCGATGATCTCCTTGACCCCGAGAATGTTGATGGCAAACATTTCTCCCTTGATCAGGAAGGTCAGATACTGGGCATCACTCTTATTGTCATGAGCCAGCGTGACTGGCTGTGGGACCAATTCGGTAGACATGCTCATGAGTCTCTCCGGTTAAAAACGGACAAAATCGGTCTCTTCAATCTGGGGTTGAGAAGCCGTGTTGCCGTGCTGCGGGTGTTGGGCTGGCATGACAAACCGGCCTCTGGGGGGCGTTCCCCTATGTTTACCCTCGCTGATTTTTGAGGATCTGATCAGGTTATCCAGCGAGAAGAAGTCCATTGTCTGCTGCAACTCGTTGGCCTGGGAGCTCATCTCTTCGGCGGTAGCGGCCAGCTCTTCGCTGCTTGCAGCATTCTGCTGGGTGACCTGATTGAGCTGGTTCATAGCCATGCTGATCTGGTTAGCTGCGCTGGCCTGTTCGCCGGATGCCGCGTTGATCTCTTGAACCAGATCGGATGTCTTGCGAATGGAAGGCACTATCTTGTCGAGCAGACTGCCCGCTTTCTCTGCGGTATCGACGCTGCTGGTCGAGAGTTCACCTATCTCCTGCGCCGCGATCTGGCTGCGTTCGGCCAGCTTGCGCACCTCGGCGGCCACCACGGCAAAGCCTTTGCCATGTTCACCGGCGCGGGCTGCCTCGATGGCGGCATTGAGCGCCAGCAGATTGGTCTGGTAGGCGATGTCGTCGATGATGCTGACCTTGCGAGCGATCTGCTGCATCGCGGCGACCGTCTGTTGTACCGAGCGGCCCCCTTCGGTCGCTTCGAGCACGGCGCTGCTTGCCATGTTGTCGGTCACCTTGGCGTTGTCCGTGTTCTGATTGATGCTGGCACTCATCTGTTCGATGGAAGCACTGGTCTCTTCCACGCTCGCGGCCTGCTCGCTGGTAGCCTGACTCAGAGACTGGGCCGTGGTGCTGACCTGGCTAGAGGCATTGGTGAGGTTGTCGGCGGCGTTGCGTACCTCCTCGATAATGGCCGTCAAGGCGTCTATGGTGCTGTTGAGGCCATCCTTGGTCTGGCCAAAAATCCCTGGGTAGGGCTGCTCTATCTTCTGGGTGAGATCCCCCTGCGACAGGGCGGTGGCGATGCGCATGACATCCTTGAGGCTGGTATCTGTGACGTTGGACAAACGGTTCAGCAGCTCGGACAGGCGTTTGATATAACCCTGCCGATTGTCCAGCGCTATCTTGTAGCTGAAATCCCCCTGCTCGACGGCGGCTGTGACCAGGGTTTCGATGTCGTTGATGAGAACCGTCAGCTTGTTGACCATGTTCTGCATGGACATCAACAGTTGGCCCGCCTCATCGTTGGCTCCTATGGTGATGGTGACGTCGAGATTGCCCTCCGCCAGATGGTTGGCCACCTGCAGCGCCTGATTGATAGGGGCAATGATGCTGCGGATAAGCACTATGCCAAACCAGGCCGCCGTCACTATGCCCGCCGTGACCACCATCATCATGGTGAGCAGCATGGCGTCGTACCAGGATTGGGCCTGCTCATATTCGGCTTTGGCCACATCGAGTTGCAAATTGACCAGCTCGGTTATCTTGTTGCCGATGGGATCGATGGAACCGTAAAGCTTGCCGTCAAACTCATTGAGGCTACCGGTGATGACGCCGTGCTGGGTCGCGAGAAACTGCTCCAGTCTGGTGATGTCGCGATCCGCTGCGCTGAACAGGATGCCCGCCTCGGCCGACAGCTGCTGCTCGGCAGCGGTCAGCTTGGTGGATTGATAATGCTGCCACTCCTGCTTGATCTGCTGCTGGGCATGCTGGATCTGTTGCAGTGCCTCTTCGGCGCTGATGAGGCCAGCATTGGCTTTGTTGACGTTGTCGATGACGGCGACGGCGTAGTTGTCGGAGATGGTTTTCAGCTGTTTGAGCGGGACCACTCGGTCGTTATAAACCCGTTGCAGACCCTGGTTGCTGCTCTGCATGTTGTACAGTCCCAACCCACCGACGCCCAGCAGCAGCCCGCATAGCAGACAGAGCAGTATGGTGAGTCGCATTTTTATGGTGGAGTTTCTGAACATGGCTGGCTCCTGGTGTTAATTGACTCTTGGCTGAGTTTGCTGGCGAGGAAGGGCGTACTGGCTCAATTCCTGATCGATGGCATGTTGAATGAGGGAGGGAATATCCAGGATGAGGGCAACCTCTCCGCCGCCCAGAATGGTGGAGCCGCTGATCCCTCGCAGGCGTTGAAACAGTTTGCCGAGCGGTTTGATCACGGTCTGAAATTCCCCCAGCAATTCATCGACCACCAGCCCGGATTTTTTGCCGCCGTGGCTGACGACCACGATGTTTTCCCTGCGCCCTCTCGCCCCGTCGACATCGAAGTAGTGCTGGAGCCGCACGAACGGCAGCACCTCGCCGCGCAGGTTGAGGTAGTTGCGCCCCTGAGTATCGGCCAGCGCACTCTGGGTCAGTTCCACGCACTCGATCACCATATCGAGGGGGATGACGTAATGAGTGGTGCTGACCCGGACCAGAAAGCCGTCGATGATGGCCAGGGTCAATGGCAGCCGGATCTGCACCCGGGTCCCTTGTCCGGGCTTGCTGTCCAGCTCGACGCTGCCACGCAGGGCCGTGATGTTGCGTTTGACCACATCCATGCCGACACCCCGACCCGAGAGGTTGGTGATGGCCTCTGCGGTGGAGAAGCCGGGCTCGAAGATAAGCTGGTAGATCTCCTGATCCGTCAATACCGCATTGGCGGTGACCAGACCTCGCTCTTGCGCCTTTTGCAGAATTCTTGCCTTGTTGAGCCCGGCGCCATCGTCCTTGATTTCGATGACGATGCTGCCGGAGTCGTGATAGGCGTTGAGGGTCATGGTACCCACCGCCGGTTTGCCGGCGGCAAGGCGCTGACCGGCTGATTCGATACCGTGATCCATGGCGTTGCGAACCAGATGCATCAGGGGATCGCCTATCTTTTCCACCACGGATTTGTCGAGTTCGGTGTCACCGCCTGTGATGACCAGTGCAATATCCTTGTTCAGCTCGTGGCTGACGTCGCGTACGACGCGCTGGAAGCGGTTGAAGGTATCCCCGATGGGCACCATGCGCAGGCGCAGGGCGCCATCCCGGATCTCTTCGACCAGCATGGCGATGGTGGAGTTGGCCTCCTGCAACTGGCTGTCCCGTGAACGTTGAGCCAACAGGCTGGCACCCGAGCTGGCAACGACCAGCTCGCCGACCAGATTGATCAGATCATCCAGTTTGTCGGCATGCACCCGGACGTAGCGACCCTCCTTGGTTTTGTTTTCCTTGCTCTGGTTTTGTTTTTTGAGCGCGGCATCCACGACCACCTCGTTGACGGCACCCTGGGCAATCAGGATCTCCCCCAACTTGCTACTGTTTATCTGCATACTGTCATGCTGGGTTTGCAGGCCAAGCGCCAGTTCGCCAGCGGTCAGTGCCCCCGTTTTGACCAGTAGTTGCCCCAGCATGTCACTGTCTTCTGGCAGGGCATTGATGAGGTCTATGTATTCGGCGATTTTGCTGTGGGGAGGCAATATGCTGATGCGGCAGTCATCGTGCACGAATTCAAACACATCGCTCAGGGCACTCTTGTCGGCCTGGGTGTCGACATCGAGTTCATAACCGAGATAGCAGCTCTCGGGATCGAAATGTTCCCAGTCGGGCAGGGCATCGTGGAGGGTTTCGATGGTACAAAGGGTGCCCATGGTGCCGAGGTAGCGCAGAAACGAGGTGGGATCCATGCCATTGCGCAGCACATCCGGGCCAAAGCGCAAGGAGATGTGCCACAGTGAGGTGGCACTGACATGGCCCTCCTCCTTGCTGACCGGATCAGATTCTGCTGATGGGGTGCATTCGGGCAACCGGATTTGGCTGACCGCCTGATGGCGCGCCAGATTGAGCCGTAACTGAGAGTCCAGTGTCTGTTCGTCATCTCCAAGCACAGCCCCCTGCTCTGCAACCAGGCGGACCAGCAGCTCGATATGATCCCGGCTCTCAAGCAGATCCTTGATAAGTGTCGTGGTGATCGCCAGTTGCTGATTGCGTACCTGATCGAGCAAATCTTCGACTATGTGGGTGAAGCTGACGATTGGCTGAAGACCAAACAGGCCGGCGGAACCCTTGATGGTGTGCGCCGCCCGGAAGATGGCGCCTATCAGCTCACTGTTGTCCGGGTCATTTTCCAGCGTCAGCAGGGCGGACTCCATCTCTTCCAGCAGTTCGCGTGCCTCGGCGATGTAGGTTTGCAGGGCCTGATCAAGATTGATGCTCACGAATGACTCCTTGTCACCGGGACTGCCTAGGCGTGATCCGCGTGGGGCATGAGGGTGGGATCGCCAAAGAAGGTTGTCAGCTGGCACAGCTCCAGCGCATCCAGCACAGCATGACTGTGCATGATCAGGTGCAACGGATAACCGCGCTGCTGCGCCGTTTTCTTGGCAGCCAGCAAGAGCTGCAAGCCGGCGCTGTCCATCTCGGATACCTGTGACAGATCCAGCTCCAGCGCTTGCTGGTGGTAAAGTAGGGGGGTGAGTGCCAGCTTGAGCTCGGCGGCTGTGTAGATAGTCATCTCCCCCGATACTTTGATCAGCGTCTTGTGTTCACCCGTCTCTATGTGCAGCGGCATGGGTGGCTCCTGACTCAGGGCATGATGAGCTTGGCGACGGCCGCCAGCATCTGGTCAGGCTGAAATGGCTTGACCACCCAGGCTTTGGCCCCTGCCGCCTGTCCCTCCTGCTTCTTGCTGTCCTGAGATTCGGTGGTCAACATGATGACGGGGGTGAACTTGTAGCTGGCCAGTTTCTTGGCCTCCTTGACGAAGCTGATGCCATCCATGTTCGGCATATTGACGTCGCTGATGATGAGATTGATCTTCTTGCCGTCGAGTTTCCTGAGGGCATCCTTGCCATCGCAGGCTTCCATCACCTCGTAACCGGCTCCCTTGAGCGTCATGCCGACGACTTGGCGAATGGTTGCCGAGTCATCCACGATCAGGACTGTTTTGGCCATATCTGTCTCCTAGAAAAAAGTAACGTCTGCACTGCTGGAGGAATTCACCATGGGTTGCTGGCGGCGGCCATGATGAATGTTGCGTTGTTCATCAGTGGCATAGGAGAGTTCCATGTCTGCCAGCCAGCTCTGTGCATCTATCTGGATGGGGCCGGACTGGTGTGTTCTGTTGCGTGAGGAAATCAGGTGGTCATTGAGGCTGTCCATGTTTTGGCGGACATGGTTGAGGATTTGGCTGACCCTGTCCTGAAATTGTAACGAAACAATGACATCGGAGATCTCGCGGTGGATCCCCGAGCTTTCGCTCTGCAGCAGGGCGGCCGACTCCGCCAGGCTGGTGGTGGCCATGCGAAAACGCTCCAGCACCTGCTCGATGGCACGCTCCGAGTCACTGACGGCGGCTTGATCCCGTGCGGCTGCGCTTTCTGCTATCTGGAAGGCGCGGCCAATGCCGCTATTGATGGTATCGACCTTGTCCGTCATCTTCTGGGCTGTTTCGCTGGAGAGACGCGACAGGGTGCGCACCTCATCGGCCACCACAGCGAAGCCGCGACCTGCCTCGCCGGCCCGAGCCGCTTCTATTGCGGCATTGAGCGCCAGCAAGTTGGTCTGGGAGGCAATCTTGGCCACGTCGAGTGCCATGGCATTGAGCTCTATGGTGTAGGCGGTAAGCGTCTTGATCTCCGCCAGCATGGCATCGCGATTGGCTTGCGCGGAATGCATGATGGCGAGCACCTGGTTGAGCTGGGTCTGACTCTCGGCCAATACGGCAGCCATACCCGCCGATTTTGTTCCCCCGAGATCGCCCGCAGCATTGTGAGAAGCGGCTACCGCCTCTTCCAGCTTGGTGGTGAGCCCGGCGAAACGCTGGGTCAGATCGATCATGGCCCCTTCTGTCTGCTGACGGGAGTTCTCAATCTGCTGTGACCAGATAGGGACGGCTTTCTCGCACACTTGCTCGAGCCCAATAATGGAATGGCTGAGCTGGGCGGCAGACCAGGTATGGGCCGCCTCCTCGTCGTGATGGTTCTCCTCCGGCTTGCCGTGATAGTGATGGGAGCACCAGAGGGCCGCGCCCAGTGCCAGCACGCCGTTGGCCAGCAGATAAGGCAGAGGGCTGCCAGCGAGTGTCAGCAGCAGGGTGCTGAGCAGGCCTGTGCCCAGGCAGCATGCCCAACTCACGGGGTCCCAGAATGCAATGGTCTCTGCCGTCTTGTGATCTGTCATACGCAAACTCATCCCTGCACGTGAGTCGGGGCGGGAACAAGCTGTTATCCCACTGGTGACAGAGAGGATGATCCACGCCCGAACCCGTTAGTTACAAATGGCTCAGTAAGGTTAGCGCAAAAAAATAACTTGGTTACAAATCGGTCCTATTCGGGGGGATCTACTGATAAAACAGGAATATGAAGGCTGCAGACGGGGGCTTTGGCTACACGAGAGCGCAGTGAAGTGGCGGATAACGACGCGGGAATAGCGCGGAGGCAAGTGCATATAAAAAAGGAGCCTGATGACCCAGGCTCCTGATGAGGATTAGGCCTCGTTGGCGTGGGCCTTCTGGCACCCTTCGACCGCATGGGCAATCAGCTCAAGCGCGCTCTTGTCGCACGGGGGGAGTTCGGCATCGCACGAGTTGATGGGGGTGACGCGATCGCCCCACTTGATGATGGCGGCGCCCCAGGTCAGACCGGCACCGAAGGCGGCGGTCAGCAGATAGGAGTTCGGCTTGACGCGGCCTTGCTCCAGCGCTTCGCACAGGGCGATGGGCACGGTGGCGGCGGAGGTGTTGCCATAATTTTCGATGTTGACCATCACCTTCTCCATGGGCGCGTTCATGCGCTTGGCCAGGGTTTCGATGATGCGGATGTTGGCTTGGTGCGGCACGATGAGATCGACCTGCTCCGGGGTGATGCCGGCTTGGCTCAGCACTGTGCCGGTGGCTTCACCCATGCCGCGCACCGCACGCTTGAAGATCTCCGGGCCTTCGAAGTTGAAGGTGAAGAGCCCATCCACATCGGAAAAACGTACCCGATCGGTACCAAAGTTAGGGACGTGCAGTATCTCCCGCGCTTCGCTGTCACAGCCGAGCTTGTTGGCAATCAGCCCGCACTCCTGCTCGCTTGCCTCTATCACCACGGCCCCGGCGCCGTCACCAAACAGCACAGCGGTATCGCGGCGCGCCCAGTCCAGCAGATAGGTCAGGCGCTCGGCACCGATCACCAGCACCTTCTTCATCATGCCGGTCTGCACCAGCGAGGTGGCGACGGAGAGGGAGTAGACAAACCCGGTACAGGCGGCGTTGAGGTCGAATACGGCGGCGTTGACGGCGCCGAGCTTCTTCTGTACCGCAGAGGCGGCATTGGGCAGCAGGTTATCCGGAGTCGCGGTCGCGAGGATGATGCCATCGAGATCGCTCGCTTCCAGGCCTGCACAGGCCAGGGCACGGCGACCGGCCAGGGTGGCGAGATCCGAGGTGCTGACGTGGGAGATCCGGCGGGCCTTGATACCGGTACGCGGATAGATCCATTCATCCGACGTATCCATGATGGTGCTGAGGTCATCGTTGGTCAGCACTGAGGGAGGCAGACATTTGCCCCAACCGGTGATATTGGCGTATTTCATCTTGTTACCGCTTCTCAAAGTGGATCGCCCGCGGGCGGAAAATCGCGCAATTATGCCGCACGGAGCAACCACTGTCATCTTGTGGTCATGGTTATCTGGTAGGGAAGAGGCGTAAAACCGCCGAAAATAGCGGGAAATTTTGCTTAAAATCGAGGACTCGCCTGCCCTAAGATAGGGCTTTCCACCATCCTATGGGGCCGCCCCTTGCACAAAGCCAATCTCAACTTGCTGCCCACCCTCAAGGTGCTGCTGGAGACCCGCAACATCAGCCGGGCGGCTGAGCTGTTGCACCTGAGCCAGCCCTCCATCAGCAAGCAGCTAAGTCAGCTGCGCAGCGAGTTTGGCGACGACTTGCTGGTGCGGGAGGGGCAGCGCTGGCTGTTGACGCCACGGGCAGAGACGCTGGCGGCGGCCCTGGCGGACTCCCTCGGTGCGCTGGATCGGCTCTATGAGGCACCCGGATTCGACCCCGGTCGCTGCGAGCGGGTGTTTCGGCTTGCCTCGTCCGATTATGTGGCCCAGCACATCCTGCCCGATATCTGTGCGGCGCTGGCCAAAGAGGCGCCGCTTGCTGCGCTGGAATACAGCCTGTGGGACAAGCGTCAGCTGCCCCGGCTGTGGCAATCCGAGCTGGATCTGGTCTCCACCATCACGGATTTGGTGCCGGAGCAGATCCGTGGCCTGCATCAGGGAGAAGACAGGTTGGTGGTGCTGATGGGTCTGCATCACCCCTTGGCGAACAATCCGCTCAGTCTGGATGACTACCTCGCCTGGCCCCATTTGCAGGTGAGCGGTGGCGGCGACAAGGACAGCCCGGTGGAGCAGGTGTTGGTGCCACAGGGACTTAACCGGCGCTGGTTTGCCAGGGTGCCCTTCTTTCAGGCTGCGGTAGAGGTGTTGCTGCGCACCGACTGCCTGATGACCACCCCGGCCCATATCGCCTGGCAGCTCTCCCGCGTGCACGATCTCACTTTCCGGACGCTGCCGTTTGCCACCCGCACCCAGCAGTATCATCTGCTGTGGCACCAGCGCCATCACCAGGATCCGGCTCACAAGTGGTTTCGCGAGCTGGCCTACCCCTTCTTGCGCGAACACCTGCAACGCACGGTCGCCGAGAGCCGCAAGCTGTTGGCTGGCATCCGCTAGCCATAGTCGGTTGTGCCAGCCTATAGCCATTGGCTATGGGATCTATTCATAACTTTCACTTCTGGCATAACTGGCAGCCCCTTACCCTGAGCTCAGACATTCATACCCCGCCGAGAGAGAAGGAACACCATGGAACTGACGAGTTGGCTGGCACTGGCTGCAATCTGCGTGATGGGGGCCATCAGCCCGGGGCCGAGTCTGGCGCTGATCATCCGCAACACGGTGCAGGGGGGGCAGGGCCACGGGGTGGCAACCGCGCTGGGTCACGGCCTCGGAGTCGGTATCTATGCGCTGATTACCGCGCTGGGGCTCTCCGTGCTGATCACCCAGACCCCGCTGCTGTTTGATCTCATCCGCTACGGCGGCGCCGCATTTCTCGCCTGGCTCGGCATCAAGGCGCTGCTGGCCAAGCCCGTCAGCGAGTCGACCGAGGAGGTGGCACATCAGTTGCGTGGTCGTCAGGGCGCCTTTGAAGGTTTTATGGTCGCCTTTCTCAACCCCCAGCTTGCCATCTTCTTTATCGCCCTGTTCAGCCAGTTTGTGCGGGCCGATACCGGCTGGAACGAGGGGGGGATTATGATGCTCACCGCCGGCGGCATAGATGCGCTCTGGTACGTACTGGTGGCGCTGGTGCTCTCCCGCGGACCCGTGCTGGCCTGGCTCAAGGCCAAGTCCTTCGTCATCGACAAGGTGAGCGGTCTGGTGCTGCTGGGGCTGGCCTTGAAGGTGGTGCTCTGAGGTTCGCTTGCCAGCGGCTCGCGCTATGAGGGCTGGGCCGCCGAACGAATACCTGGCTCCACGGGCGGGACTGCGAGCTTCGGATTTTTAATCCTGTATCTTGCGGTGATCTTAAGCGGGATCAAGGCAAGCAAAGGACGACTGACCTAGAGTGACGGGCATTTTCTGTCTGCCGATAGACTCAGAGACCATGCACCCACAGACCCATAGCCACGCACTGAACCGCCTCGAACTGCTGGCGCCAGCCAAAAACCTAGCCTACGGCATCGAAGCCATCAACCATGGCGCCGATGCCGTTTACATGGGCGGCCCTGCCTTTGGCGCCCGCAGCGCGGCGGGCAACTCCCTCGACGATATCGAAGCGCTGGCGCGCCACGCCCACCGTTTTGGTGCCCAAGTGTTTGTCGCCTTCAACACCCTGCTGCACGACAGCGAGCTGGAGCAGGCCCGGCGCCTGACCCACCAGATCCATGAAGCGGGGGCCGATGCGCTCATAGTGCAGGACATGGGGTTGCTGGCACTGGACTTGCCGCCCATAGCGCTGCACGCCAGTACCCAGACTGACAACCGTACGCCAGAGAAGGTGAAGTTTCTGCAGGATGTGGGCTTCTCCCAAGTGGTGCTGGCGCGCGAATTGTCGCTGGCACAGATCCACGAGATCAGTGCGGCGACCAGTGTGCAGCTGGAGTTCTTTATTCATGGCGCGCTCTGTGTCTCCTACAGCGGCCAGTGCAACATTAGTCATGCCCGTACTGGCCGCAGTGCCAACCGCGGCGAATGTGCCCAGCTCTGCCGCTTGCCCTGTTCGCTGCAAAAGCCGGACGGTGAGGTTCTGGTGGCCGACAGCCACCTGCTGTCGCTCAAGGATATGGACCAAACCTACAACCTGGAGGCGCTGATCGCGGCCGGTATTCGCTCGTTCAAGATCGAGGGGCGCCTCAAGGGGCTGGATTACGTCAAGAACGTCACTGCCTGGTATCGCCGGAAGCTCGACGCCATTCTGGAGCGCCGCTCCGATCTGGTAGCCGCTTCGGCGGGCCGCTGCAGCTACAGCTTCGAGCCGGATCCGAAAAAGAGTTTCAACCGTGGCAGCACCGACTACTTCCTCAATGGTCGCCAGCAGGGGATCGACTCCACCCTAAGCCCGAAATATGTGGGCGAGCCGCTGGGTCGCGTCACCAGAGTCACCAAGGACGGCATCGAGATCGACGGCAAGCCGATCACCCTCAACAACGGCGATGGTCTGGGCTTCTTCAAGCCGAACAACGAGCTGGTGGGGATGCGCCTGAACAAGGTCGAAGGCAAGCAGTTACTTCTATCAGAACGCATGCCGGGGCTGAAAGTGGGCACCGAGATCTACCGCAACCATGATCAGGCATTCAGCAAGATGCTGGAAAAGGCCAGCGCGGATCGCCGCATCCGGGTCGATATGCAACTCTGTGAATGCGATGAGGGATTGCGGCTCACGCTCACCGACGAGCAGGGCATCAGTGCCGCCGTCACTCTCCCCTGCGACAAGCAGCCTGCCGACAATCCGGAGCGGGCGCTGCAACAGGCGCGCGACCAGCTTGGCAAACTCGGCAATACCCTGTTTGTGGCGCGCAAGATTGAGTTGGTGGTAACGAGGCCGTTATTCATTGCTGCATCCATGCTCAATGGTCTGCGCCGGGATGGGATTGCTGCGCTGGAGGCGGCGCGTCTGGCCAGCTACCAGCGCCCCGAGCGACGCATCGCCCTGCGGGATATCAGCTATCCCCAGCACCGCCTCTCCTACCTTGGCAACGTGCTGAACAGCGCAGCCGAGCAGTTCTTCCGCGAACACGGGGTGGAGCGTATCGCCCCCGCCTATGAAGCGAACAAGGAGGAGGGGGAAGTGGTGCTGATGATCACCAAACACTGCATCCGCTACAGCCAGAACCTCTGTCCGAAAGAGGTGCCCGGTCTCAAGGCCGAGCCGTTGGAGCTCAAGATGGGTAAAGACACCTTCCGTCTGCGCTTTGACTGCCACCGCTGTGAAATGCAGGTGATGGGGAGTCTAAAACGTTAATCCGATTGTACCCTTCTCCTGTCTGGTTGAAGGGCTATCTATCGTGATAGGAGGTTGGCACTCACAGGGTTCAGCGCCAGCTTTGGGCTGGTGGCCTGCGAAGCTCTACAGGCCGGATGCTTTGCCAACGTCCTCTTAGCCAGCACATCCTTCAAGTTCCAGCAGCACCTTTTTAATCTCCAATCCCCCCGCATAACCGGTCAGGCTGCCATTCTGGCCGATCACCCGATGGCAGGGGACGATGATCGACAGCGGATTGCGGCCATTGGCGGCACCGACCGCGCGGCTCGCACTCGGTTTGCCGATGGTGCGGGCGATGTCGCCGTAGCTGCGAGTCTCGCCATAGGGGATATCGCACAGCGCCTGCCATACCGCTTGCTGAAAAGCCGTGCCATGGGCGGCGAGCGGCAGGGTAAAACGCTGCAGGCGACCGGCGAAATAGGCGTCAAACTCGGCAAGATAGGGGGCGAGCGCCTCACTGTCTTGCCGCCAGTCGCTCATCTCGGGCAGCGCCCGCAGGCCAGCCACAAAGTCCACGTGCACCAGACCGCGAGCGTTGATGGCGACCAGCAGCGCGCCGCAGCTCGTTGGCAGCATGTCATAGCGGATCATGGGTTATCTCCTCGTCATTGGTTTGGGGCGCCTTGCTCCCCGTGGTGGGTGATATCAGGTTTTCGATGGCACTCGCTGTGGTGGTTGATGACTGCTTGATCAGCAGTGCCGGTTGTTCGCTCATGGCGTGCCACAGCCAGCTCGCGGCATAGCCACGCCACGGTTGCCATGCTGCGCTTTGCACCAGCACAGCCTTCACTGGCAGCTTGTCGCCGCCCCCCAGCGCCTTTTGCAGCACGAGATCGGAGGCCGGGAAGGCGTCTGGATCCTGCCCGCAGCGCAGCCGCCAGTAGGCAACCGTCCAGGGACCGATTCCCGGCAAGGCCAGCAGTTGCTCGTCACTGGCCGTGCTCAGGGAAATCGTACCGCTCGCAAGCGCGGCGGCGAGTCCCTGCAGCGTACGGATGCGGCTGCCAGGCATGCCGATACCGTTTAGGTTGAGCTCGCACAGTTGCGCCGGGGTAGGTAGCTGCGTCACCCCGAACTGCGCCTCGGTGCGTGCCACCAGCCGTCCCATGATGGTGATGGCGCCCTTGACCGACACCTGCTGGCCGACGATGGCGCGCAGCATCACCTCGTACTCATCCCAGCCGGCGGGCAATCGCACGCCAGGCCAGCGCGCCTGCAGGCCCGCCAGCAGCGGATCCTGCCCGAGCCGCTCGCCTATGCGCTGCATGTCGGCATCGAGATCCCACATGCGGCGCACGCGATACAAGAGATCAGGCAGCGCCGCAGGCGGCAGATCATGCACTGTGAGCCTGATGCTATGGCCCTTGCCCTGCTCGATGCGGATCCAGCCCGCATGATCGCCGACGCTGTGGCGCCGCTCATATGCATCGCCATCGACCCGCTCCAGCCCGGGGATGGCCCGCAGCCGGTAGAACGCCAGCATGGCCGCCACGTCATAAGGCGGGCGATACGGCAGTTGCAGCGTGAGCGCCGCGCCGCTCTCTATGACGTCGGCCTTTCCTTCACGTTGGCGCAGCGCCCGGGGCGCGAGGCCATACGCCTGGCTCCAGGCATCGTTGAAGCGGCGAATGCTCGCAAAGCCCGCCGCAAACGCTATGTCCGTGATGGGCAGTGCTGTTTCGGTCAGCAGCCGCTTTGCGAGCAGCAGCCGGCGCGTCTGCTCCACCTGTTTTGGCGACGCGCCCAGGTGTTGCTCGAACTGGCGGCGCAGCGTGCGCTCACTTATTCCGGCCTCTGCCGCGAGTTCGGCGAGCGAGCCGTCCGCCAGCTCGCCACGCTCTATCCGCGCCAGCAAACGGGCGAGTTCGGGCGGCAGATCGCCGCGTGCGGCGGGGGCGAGCTCCGGGCGACAGCGCAGACACGGGCGCAGGCCATGTTGCTCGGCCGCGGCAGCGCTTTGGAAGTAGCGCACGTTGTGCTCGTGCGGTGGCCGCGCGGGGCAGACGGGGCGGCAGTAGATGCCGGTGGAGAGCACGCCGGTAAAGAAGCGGCCATCGAAACGCGCATCGCGGGCGAGCCGGGCTGCGTGGCATTGTTCGCGGTTGAGGCTCGGGATCCCCTCATCCTGATGGCTGTCGCTGGCTGGTTGCGAGTTCATGGTCCTGGCGCTCTTTACGGGTGCATGAATGAGAGAGTAAGGGGGAGGGGGCGTGGTGACTAGCCGGAAACGGACAGTGATTGAAATAAAAATGTCGCCGGGAGAGCCCCTGTGGCGAGGTTGAAACCGGTCGAACCGGGCGGGCAAGTGTGAGAATCTGGGACGACAACATCCAAGGAGGATAGCACCATGCCAGGACCCGCCCGTGCCGGCGCCCTGATCTACGCCAGGGATCTCGGCCTGCTGACCCACTTCTACCGAACCCTGCTGCAGATGGACATTCGCAGTCAGGATGACGCTTTTGTCGTGATGGAGAACGACGACATCCAGTTGCTGATCCACGCCATTCCCGAGTCGATTGCCTGCGATATTGATATCCAGGTACCGCCGCTCCTGCGGGAACAGGGGGCGATAAAATTGTTCTTTACCGTACCAAGTCTTGCCTGGGCCGAGGCCAGGGCGGCCGATCTCGGTGGCGGACTGTTGCCGCAGCAGTGGTCGGGACCTGGCTTCGTGCTGCGCAATGCATTTGATCCGGAAGGCAATATCCTGCAACTGCGCGAGTTTTTGAGCGTCCCCGACCCCCTCTGAATCCGGTTGTTTGCCAATGAAAAACGGGGCAGCCAAGCTGCCCCGTTGCCCTCTTCACTCGCTGGCGCTGCATCCGTTATTTCAGATAGCGCTGCTCAAGATGCTGGCGCAGCCAGCGCGGGTTCAGCGCCTCGCCGGTCGCGCGGCGAATGAGCTCGTCCGTGCTGTGCTGGCTGCCCTGTGACCAGATGTGGCGGCCAAGCCACGCGAGTATCTCCGGCAGGCGGCCCGCCTCGATCACGTTGCTCATGTTGCCCAGTTCCCGCTCCAGTGCGAAGCGCAACTGCGCCGCATACATGGCGCCGAGCGTGTAGCTAGGGAAGTAGCCAAACGAGCCATCCGTCCAGTGAATGTCCTGCATGCAGCCGTTCTGGTAGTTGCCCTTGGTGGAGAGGCCGAGCCACTGCTGCATCTTGGCATCCCACAGCTCGGGCAGATCGGCCACCTCGATGTGCCCCTCGATGAGGTCGCGCTCCAGCTCGTAGCGCAGGATGATGTGGGCCGGGTAGGTCACCTCGTCCGCTTCGACGCGGATAAAGCCGGGCTCGACCCGGTTGTAGAGCTTCGCCAGGTTCGCCGGCGCAAACGCCGCCTGCTCGCCAAAGTGGGCGCGGATGCGCGGCACCAGCAGCGCCAGGAAGGCGGGATCGTGGCCGAGCTGCATCTCGCAGAACAGGCTCTGGCTCTCGTGAATGCCCATGGAGCGCGCCTCGCCCACCGGCTGCCCCAGCAACTGGCGCGGCAGCCCCTGTTCGTAGCGCGCGTGACCCGTCTCGTGCACGATTCCCATCAGGCTGGAGACGAACTCCTGCTCGTTATAGCGGGTGGTGATGCGCACGTCGGTCGGCACGCCGCCACAGAACGGGTGGCTGCTCACATCGAGCCGACCGTGGGCGAAATCAAAGCCGAGCTGCCCCATCACCTCCTGACCGAGCGCCTGCTGGCTCGCGATGGGGAAGGGCCCCTGCGGGATCAAGATGGCGTCATGTTTCTGCTGCTCACTCACCTGCTGGATGAGGGACGGCAGCCAGCCGGTGAGATCGCCGAAGATCTGATCGAGCCGCGCACTCGTCATGCCGGGTTCGTACAGCGCCAGCATGGCGTCGTAGGGGCGCACACCGAGTGCCTCGGCGCGAAGGCGCGCCACTTCCCGCGACAGCGTCACCACCTCCTTGAGATTCGGGGCGAAGCCTGCCCAGTCGTTGTTTTTGCGCTGGCTGCGCCAGGCGTGCTCGCACTTGCTGCCGGCCAGCGACAGTGCCTCCACCAGATCCCCAGGCAGCAGGCTTGCATCCTGCCAGTGGCGCTTGATTTCGCGCAGGTTGGCGCGCTGGATCTCGTCCAGCGGTTCGCTCTCGGCCTTGGCAATCCAGTCGCCGAGCTCGGGGGCAGTGCGCTTGTGGTGGATCAGCACGCCGAGTTCGGCCATGGCCTCTGCGCGCGCCTCGTTGCCGCCCTCCGGCATCATGGCAGCCTGATCCCAGCCGCAGATGGCGCTGAGGTGGGAGAGCCGGTGCAGCTGTTGCTGATGTTGTTCAAGTTTTTGGTATGACATGGGATTGTCCTTGTTATCGTCCCTGATGGTATGCCCCGTACCTGGCATGATCGGGGCCGATCGATGCTAACACTGCCCTCGTGCGTTTTACCACCCTGGCCGAGGATGCCTGACCAGGTGACGGGTGCTGACTAGCCGAGCCGCTTCTGGTGTCGCTCGCGATTCTCCGCCTTCTTGCGCTCGCTTTTTCGCAGCAGCACATAGAGGGCGCCGCTGCCACCGTGGCGGCGTTCGGCACTGTGCATGGCCATCACGGCCGGCAGTTGCGGCAACCAGGTGCTGACATGGCTTTTCAGCAGGGCGCGCGGTGTGCTGCGCTCCCCCTTGCCGTGCAGGATCAGCAGGCAGCGGATGTCCCGTACCTCGCAATCCGCAATGAACTGCACCAGGCTCCGGCGCGCCTCGTTAAGCGTCTTCTGGTGCAGGTCCAGGCTCGCCTGCAGCTCGTATTTGCCGAGCCGCAGCTTCTTGTAGACCCCCTCCTGCACACCGTCGCGCTTGAAGCCGACGATGGCGTGGGGATCGAGCAGCTCGACCGCCTCCATGCTGAGGTGATCCAGGGTCAGTTGCTCGGCGGTCGCGGCCTGGCGACGGGCCAGTTGCGCCTCGGTCGGGGCGGATGTGCCCGTGAGGGAGAGGGTGTTGTCGCTGCGAATGGGCCGCACGTCGGCCACTTCCTGCAGAAACAGTGAGAGTTCGTCGTCATGAGACACGGCAGGCTCCCCGCATTGGAATGAGCGGGCATTATAGCGGGGGAGTCGGGGTCAGAAAATGGGGGTAGCCAGTCAGGCGGCCCTGTCAGTCGGGCCGGGCAGGCGACAACAGGCGATCGGGGGATCGCCTGACGAGATGTGTTACTGCTCCTCTTTCGGCGGCTTGGCGTTCATCACCTTGTAGATGAAATAGGCCGCGTAGGAACTGATCAGCAGGAAGGTACCGATAATCACCAACATGGACATGAGCCCCACGCTGTTGCCGAACATCAGGTTCATCCAAAATTCCATCTCATGCACTCCTGTCATCCCATTGATGACAGGCATGATAGATACCTCTTTGGGAGCAAAGAGATGATCTCGATCAAGTCCCGATGTGGTTAGTAAATCGGCAATCGGAAGTGTGAACCCCCTCCCACTCTACGGCTCCTTACGGGGCTAGTCAGGCCCCGCTGGCCCCTTATTCGCGGGTTGGCTGGCGCGGGCCTGGCTCGGTGAGCAGGGTGATGCGCCACCCCTGTTGTTCCAGCAGGGCGATCAGCCCCTGATCGCCATAAAGGTGCAGGGCGCCTACCACGATAAAGCTCTCGTTCGGCAGGGTTGGCCATTTCTTCAGCCAGTTGCGGTTGCGTTCCGCCAGCAGGGTCTGCTCCAGCCAGGCTTGCAGCTTGGGCGGCGCCATCTCGGCCTTGAGCAGGTTGACGAGGGCGGCTTCGTCTCCCTCTTCCCACGCCTTCATTACCTTGCGAAAGCCGCGCTCGAGGTCGGGCAGCTCATCCAGGGTACTCTCCAGCATCAGGGTCTGGTTGTCGCCGACGCTGGCGAGGTAGCCGAGCTGCTCGAGCAGGGTCTCGAAGCCGACGATGGGCTTTCCGCTATCGCTGGCCAGTTTGGAGAAGTGTTGATCCACCCCGAGCGCGCTGCTGAAGTTGGTGCGCTCCAGTGCCGCCTGGGTCAGAGTAATGGCCGCAAACCAGGGGCGCAGCGGTGCCAGCATGTTCTCGGTCAGGCCATTCTGGCCTGCGGCTATGATGGTGCGCCGGTAGAGATCGAGCGGCACGTGCTCCTTGAGGGTCTTGCCATCCACCAGCCGGGTGATGGCCCCCATCTCCTGCCACTGCTGCTGGCTGATGTGGGTCAGATCAACCTCCAGCACCAGAGCGCGACTCTGCAGCCAGGCGCGCTCTATGGGGTCGGGCAGCGGGTAGAGCGAGGGGTTGCCCGCGTGGATGGAACCCAGCAGCCAGTGCTGCTGATCGCCCTTGCTCACCCGGTAGAAGGCGGGGTCGGCGAAGGCGCTCAGCGGCAGCAGCAGGCAGAGCAGGAAGGGGAGCAGCAGGCGATGAAATCTCATGGGATACCTTATGTCAGCGGATGGCTTCTCTTCGTCACAATAACCCCTATGATAAGTCCTCATTTGTCACAGCCAAGAGGTTTCCCATGCCCCATCTTCGTTTTCGGGCTGTCTCCGTCGATACCCTGCAGCAGATAAGCACGCCCCTACTGGCGGATCTGTGCACCCTGACCGGCGGCAAGCCGGAGTTTGTCACCATGGAGTGCATCGGCAGCCACTGGGTGCGTGAAGGGGCAAGCGAGGCCGGTTTTCCGTTTGTGGAGCTGGTCTGGTTCGAACGACCGCAGGAGCTGCAAGATGCCGCTGCGGCACTCATTACCCGCCATCTGAAGGCGGTACTGGGGGAGCAGACCTATGTGGTGGTGCAGGTGCTGCCCATCGTCAAAAGCCACTACTACAGCGACGGTCGGCACTACTGAGGGCGAGGCGCCGAATCCGAGGGCCGGACCTTGCATGCCCGAGACGCCATGGCATCGGTAGTGAGCGCGACGAGGCGACGGCATGCGTCGTTACCGGCAAGCGTTTCTCGGGCAGTGCCAGCACAGGGCGTATCTGCCCTGTGCGACGCAAGGCTCAGGCCGACTTGGCCAGGATCCTGTCGAGCCAGCGGCTTGGCAGCAGGCGGCGCAATACCGCAAACAGTCGGGTCGGGAAGGTGACCGGGTAGCGATGCTTTGGCCGCTTGTTCTGCAGCGCGTGCAGCAGCGGCGGTATGCAGGCTTCGCTTGGCAGCGTGAAACCGCTGGTGGCCCCCTCTTTTTCCAGCCGGGTCAGGGTCTGGCGATAGGCGCCCTGATGGCGGCTCTGGGCCGGATCGATATGGCGCACGAAAGCGGCGCGGGCATTGGCGCGAAAGCGGGTATCGATGGGGCCGGGTTCGATCAGACTGATGTGCACGCCGCTGCCTTCGAGTTCCAGACGCAAGGTATCTGTATACCCTTCCAGCGCAAACTTGCTGGCATTGTAGGCACCGCGATACTTCATGGCCACCAGCCCCAGTACAGAGCTGTTTTGCACTATCCGTCCCTCTCCTGCGGCCAGCATGGCTGGCAGTATCTGGCGGATCAGGTGGTGCCAGCCAAACAGGTTGGTATCGAACTGGGCACGCAGCGCCTCCGTGGGCAAGTCTTCCAGCGCGCCGGGCTGGCCATAGGCACCGTTGTTGAACAAGCCATAGAGACGGCCCCCGGCCAGCGCCAACGCCTCTGCCGCCCCTCGCTCTATGCTGGCGGTGTCCGCCAGATCCAGTTGGACTGCCAGCAGACCCTGCTGTTGCAGTTGTGCCACATCGTCGGCCTTGCGGGCGGAGGCGATCACGGTGAAGCCGTGAACACCGAGCGCCTTGGCGGCGGCGAGGCCGATGCCGCTGGAGCAGCCGGTGATTAGCACGAAGGGGTGGGGCATAAAGGTCATCCTTGTTGGCGACCAGGGCCTGGCCGAAGTGGGCATGGTAGCCCGAGCGCGACAAAAAAGAAAACCGGGCCAATCGGCCCGGTTTGTTGAAGTTCAACCCTCTGCTTACAGAATGGTGAACGGCATGATGATGTGGAACTTGACGTCATGCTCGGAGGCGAAGATGTTCGGGTATTCGGTCCAACCGCCGCTCTGGCTGATGTCGTTGTTGTAATCTGTGTAGTGCAGTTTGAACAGGGTGCCTTTCAGCTTGCCATCCTGCACCGTGTACATGACATCGAAGTTGGCTGCCCATTCGGTATCTTCACCGTTGGTGGCCTTGGTACCGTCACCTTTCTGGATATCCCAGCCGTAGGCACCGGAGACACCGACGGACCAGCCTGGTGCACCCACCAGATCATCCAGGGAGCGGTTCACGCCGAAGAACAGCGCTTTTTCGTTGTTCGCGTTCCAGTCGGAGCGGGAATCCCACCAGATTTCGTTCGCGCCCTGGGAGTTGCCGTAGCCACGGGTCAGACGGGGCAGGTAGTTGCCTTCGTTACCCTCGGCCTTGGTCCACAGACCTTCCAGACGGAAGCCATACGGGCCCATGCCCCAGGCGGCGGTCAGCGCTTGTTGCCATGCCATGCCGTCATAGGTCTCGATCTCCGCACCACCCTTCTGATAGGTGTCGGTTTCGGAACCGTAGAACTGATAGCTGGTGGAGAGGCCGTTCAGCACGTCGAATTTATGGGCCAGCTTGAAGTGGTAGCTGTCCATGTAGTTTTCGGAGTTACCGTAGGAGCCGGTAATGGCGGTGCCATTTTCGAAGGTATAACGCGCTGCTACACCCTGGATGTAGTCGATGACGTTCTCGTCGGCGAACGGATCCATCCATGCCTTGGCGCGGGAGAACTTCTGGGTCTCCTTGTACCAGGGGGACTTGTACTCGTCGGCGATGGCATAGGTCAGGTAGAGGCCACCGAAGTTACCCTCGATCTGGCCGCCACGGTAGGTACCCGGCTGATAGGACCAGTTCACACCGATCACGCCCGGTACGTAGAGCTGGGTCAGGCCGCCCTTGGCGGTGACGGCACCGTCCAGTGCTTTCAGTTTCAGCGAGGCGTTGGCCAGGCTGAAGCCACCTTCGGGGGAGCCATCCTTGTAGTTTTCGCCCCATTTGTTGCCGGCGAAGGAGAATTCGTTCTCCTGGTTGACCGGGTGATTCTCGGTCACGGCCAGGTCATAGGCACCGAAGCCACCCACGTCGATACCGACGATGTCCCAGGCATAACCCGAGTTGAAGTTAAGGGAGGCCTGGGTGGTAGCGTGGCTCAGGTTGGACTGGTATTTGCCTTCTTTCTTGGCGGCAGTCGGATCACCATCGATACGTTGACGATCACGCTGGAAGTAGAAGAGACCACCGTTGAGTTTGCCTTCTTCATAGAATTTGCTGGCAGCGGCGGCATAGGCAGGACCTGCTTCGTCGGCAGCGAATGACATACCGGGGGCGACCAAGGCGGCAACAACAGCTGCGCTCAATGCGGCACGCTTGAAGATCACTTTTTCCATTTTGTATTGCTCCTGATTTTATGGACTTAGCTTTTTTGTCCGGCAGTCAGGCGATGGCCCGCCGCTCGGTATTGGCATTGCAATCAAAACCCCGTGGGGCAAAAAATTTCTGATAATTCGTCTGCGGCCGCGACGTCTTGGCACATCTGCGGTGGGCAGTTCTGTTCATCACATCTTTTATTTTTTGTGTTCCGATTCTTGGCTATCGGACAAATCCAAGAGTACGTTCGCGGTGCGAAATATCAATGAAAAGTTCCCACCAAGTTTCAAAAATATGACCGAGTGCAAATAATCATGGATCTTGTTGTGGACACTCCCAGCCCGCTCATATCGGTGCTGATAGCGTTTTCAGGTGAAATTGACCAGCGACGCGGGCGGATCTCTCACAAGGAACCGAACTTTTTTCGTTAACCTGTATGCAACAGATAATTTTGTGCCACAAAAAAAGATATGCCCCCGTGTTGGGAGCGGGGCAGGGGACTCGGAAGGGAAACCGGACGGGAGATTCAGGCCTGATGGCCGAGAATGCGCGGGATCTGGCTGGCCTGATGATGGATGTGCTCCGACACCTGCACCGAGAGGCGGCTGCCCTGGCGGGCGTGCTGGCTGATGCGAGCAATGAGATCGGCGAAGCTGGCCAGCTTGTGTTCCTGGCTCTTGGCGTTGTCGGCCCCCTGCAGCGCGATGACGGCCGTGCTGCGTGCCATCTCCCGTACCGCCTGAGTGGTCTGGCGCAGCTGCTCCGCCTGCTGGCGCTGGGCGGCTGCTTCCGAGGTGATCCGCGCCAGCACTGTGCCGAGCTGATCCCCCGACTGGGTGAGCCGCATCAGGATCTCGGTGATCTGGCCAAGGGATCGCTGGGTGTCGGCGGAGAGGTGGCGCACCTCGTCGGCTACCACCGCAAACCCGCGCCCCTGTTTCCCCGCCCGGGCCGCCTCGATGGCCGCATTGAGCGCCAGCAGGTTGGTTTGCTGGGCTATGTGGCCTATCACGTCGACGATGGCGGTGACATCATCCACCGAACGCTTGAGCTGGGTCAGGGCGCCACAGCTCTCGTCGATGGCAAGCCCGGTCTGGGCCGTGGCCTGCAACATGCCCCCCACCAGCTGCTCACTCTGGCTCATGGAGTGCTCGTTGTGCTGGGCATGCTGTGCTATCTCGGCAGCCACCTGATGCACCTCGCCGGCCAGCTGGTTCAGCTCGTTCATCATCAGATCGCCCTCGTCCACCGCCTGCTCCGTGGTGCGCGTGCTGTGGTGGATCTCTTCGACCTGATTGACCATGCCCTGCAGGCTCAGTGAGACCGCCGACAGCTGACCTTCCTTCTGCTGCTGATCCTGTTGCAGGCGCATGATGAGGCGGTTGTAACTGGCGACTATCTCGCCTAGCTCGTTGCGCTCGCGCCCCTGGGGCAGGGTCTCGGCCTGACCCGTCTCGTCGAGTTGCAGGAACGCCGCGCGCAGTCGCAGCAGCGGCGTGACCAGCCAGCGGCGCTGTACCAGGGCAAACAGCAGCGCGACCAGAACCAGACAGAGCGCCAGGCTGCCGAGTATGGCAGCCAGCTGCTGGTTGACCGCCTGCCGCCCGGCGGCGAGCTCGGCCCCCATCTGGCCGGTGGCCTGCAACATCTGGCTGATGTCCTGCTGCATCGTCTGGCGGGCAGTCTGCTGCTGTTGCAGTGCCTTGCGGCTGTTTTCCAGCTCCTGCGGGTAGCGCATGAGCAGGGAGAGCAGTTCGCTGCGCGGCTGATCGCCGAGCTCCTTGCGCTCTGGCTCACCCAGGGTGAACTCGTCGGCAGGTGGTGCAGCAAACAGGCCGAGCAGCGGCAGGGCGGCCAGCTGTTGTGCCTGTTTTTGCATGGCAGCCAGCTCAAACGTCAGTCCCTCCAGCAGCTTGGGGCTGGCCTGTTCCATGTAGTTCTGGCGCAGGTGACCGAGCCCTGGCAGGGCTGCCAGTATGTCGATGGCACCCAGGCGGTATCTCTCCGCGCTGGCCGGATCTGCGCCCGTCGCCCCCTGCTGGCCATAACGCAGCAGCGCCCTGGCTTGGGCGGTCAGCTCGTTTTCGGCGTTTTGCAGCAGCCACTGGCTGTTGCCGGAGAGCTTGCCCGCCGCCAGATAGTCGCCGTCGATGCGAGTACCCATCCGTTCGAGCAGGGCGCGCAGCGGGGCAGTGAGCGCAGCATCCTGCTGCGTCAGCTGGGCGAGCGCCTGCTTGCGCACCCCTTCAGCCTCGGTCAGGCGCAGGGGATCGCCGCTGGCGAGGTAGTCGCGCAGGGTGCCTTGCAGTGTGCCGGTGAGCCGCTGTTGCAGCCGTTCGTGTTGATGCTGGGCCTGTTCGGCCCGGCTCAGCTGCTGCCAGCCATGAAACAGGGCGCCGGCTTGCACGGCGGCGACCAGCAGCAGTATCAGGGAGGAGAGGGAGGCGTAATGGGCTATTTTCACGTCAGGATTCCTGCTTGAGCCACGGGAATGGAAGTCGGCGTGAGCTTAAGCAGGAGAGATGGCGTTTTTATGACAGCCGCTGCATGGCGGCGAGGTCATGACAACGAAGGCGCGGCGGGTTCCTTCTGCTTGCGGGCGGCAGGCGACTTGCCCAGCATGCCGAGCAGGGCACCCCCCATGATGAAGGCTCCGGCCAGCAGGTGACGGGGTGTCAGCTGTTCACCATTGAGCAGCACCAGAGCCAAGGTGCTCAGCAGTGGGGTCAGATAAGCCAGCGCCCCGATGCGACGGGGATCTCCGTCTCGCAGCGCCAGATACCAGGTGACGAAGGCCGCCCCCATGGGCCCGAGCGCCAGCCCCAGGATCAGCCACCAGTCGCCGGCGGGGATCCGAGCGAGGGGCAGCGGCCCCTCCAGCAGCCTGGCAAGCAACAGTGCCAATAGCCCGGCGGGCAGACAGGCCGCCGCCGTCACCACCGCCGGGGCGGGTGGCAGCCGGCGGGAGAGCACAGAGTAGGCGCCCCAGATGATGGCGGCGCCGAGCGCCAGCAGGTAGCCGGGCAGATAGACCTGTTGCAGTTGCAACTCGCCGTTGACCATCACCAGCACGGAACCCGCCAGCCCGAGCGCGCCGGCCAGCAGGTGGCGGGCATGGAGCGGATGGCCCGGCAGCAGCAGGGGGGTGAACAGTATGATGCACAGGGGCCAGAGATAATTGATGAGGTTCGCCTCCAGCACGGGGGCGTGGCGAAAGCTCATGAACAGCAGCAGATGGTAGAACAGCAGCGCCGCCACCGTGACCAGCCAGGTGATGGGGCGAGCCCGCCACTGGCACCAGAACGGCAGGGCACCGGCGCCACAGAAGAAGAGCACCAGCCCCACCAGCACCAGAGGTGACACGCTGGAGATCCGGGAGGTGAGCGCCGCCAGCGAGGCCCACAGCAAGATGGTCAGCAGCGCAAAACCGGTGGATCTGTCCCACCAGGAAGAAGCAGACATCCAACACTCCTTTGCAAGATGAACAAAAAGAGGGCCAGTCTAGCAGACCGGCCCTCCCTGAGGTGCAGTGGTTTTGAGCGCGGCATCGCCATAAACCCCGCTGGCAGGGCCTATACCGGCCGCTTGCTACAGACCGAAGGTCTCCTGCAGCGCCTGCATGTCCTGTGGGCTGACCCCTTCCGGCTCGAAACCGCTGGCGAGACACATCAGGTGCAGCTTGGCCCCCTTGTTCGCCACATCGACGAAGTCAAAGGCCATCAGTGCATCCGTCCCGGTGGCCACGGCACCATGTTTTTCCCAGATGGCCACATCGTGCTGGCGCAGGGCGGCCGTGGTGCCATCCGCCATGGTCTGGCTGCCGGGCATGCAGTAGGGCACCACACCTATGCCGCGTGGCACGAAGGCCCGCACCTCGGGCAACATCTTCCAGCAGGCGTGGGTGTAAGCGGCGCTGTCACGGGCATAACGGGGATGGTGAGAGAGCGCAATCAGCTCGAGCGGATGTGTGTGTACCACGCAGCGATCGGCTGCGCCACGGCGCTGCTTGTCCATGACGATTTCCACGTGGGAGATGAATTCGCTGGTGGGCTGGTAGTCGTGCAAGCCACGGCCTCCCCACAGGATATGGTAACCCCGGGCCTCGTCATCGATCCGCAGGACGCAGCCCGCGAGCTCCGGGCTGCGCAGCTCGCGTATGCGTTCCCCCGTGCCCTTGACGAAGAAGACATGACCGGCGCTGTCGACCGGGAAGGCGCCTTCCCCCCCTACCATGGACAGGGGGCAGTGGGGATACTGGCTCAGGTCGGCGGGTGCCTGCCCAAAGATGTCGGTGAGATCGACGGAGATGTTGCCGCCGTTGCGCTCGGCCCACTCCCGTTGCCACAAATAGGCGGACACCTCGACGACCTTCTCGATTTCAGCCCGCACGGCTGCGTTGAATTCAATCTGCTGCATCATTCCCTCTACCTTGCGTTGAAGAGCCATTATGAGTGGGCCCACTGTAACCAGTGGCGCGGCGTCGAGCCTCAACGGGGACGCCAAGCCACGAGTGGAGTTGGCCGGATTTTCAAGAAGTGCACAAAGGGGTGGAGGGCTGGATGCAGGCTGTTGAAAACAGAGAGGCCGCCCGGGGGCGGCCGCTTGTCGTGTCGGGTTCGGGGTCAGAACGCGGCTTGATAGAGGGCCAGCAGCTCTGTCTTGCTGGCCACTCGGGGGGCACAGCCGGAACAGGGATCGGCGGCGGCGGCATCGACCCAGCCGGCGAGATCCCCAGGTTGTATACCGAGTTCATGCAGACCAGAGGGAATGCCCACCCGGGCGGAGAGCGCACGAATGGCCTGGATGGCGGCAGCGGCGGCACCAGCCTTGCTCATGGTGCCGGTATCCACCCCCATGGCGGCGGCGATGTCGGCGAAGCGATCCTCCCTGACGGCCAGATTGAACTCGCAGACCACCGGCAGCAGGATGGCGTTGCACACGCCGTGCGGCAGGTTGTGGGTAGCGCCGGGCTGATGAGCGAGAGAGTGCACATAGCCAAGCCCTGCGCTGTTGAACGCCATGCCGGCCAGGAACTGGCCGTGGGCCATCATCTCGCGAGCGGTCAGATCCTGGCCGTTCGCCACCGCTTGGGGCAGATATTCGGCAATCACCCGGATGGCGGCGAGGGCCGAGTGATCGGTCAGTACATGGGCACCGATGGAGACATAAGCCTCAATGGCATGGGTCAGGGCATCCATGCCGGTGGCGGCGGTAACGGCCGGGGGCAGCCCCACCATCAGGGTTGGATCGTTGACTGCCACTGTCGGTATCAGTGCCGGGTCTATGATGACCATCTTGACCTTGTGCCGGGTGTCGGTGATCACCGCATTGCTGGTCACTTCGGCGGCCGTGCCCGAGGTGGAGCTGATGCAGGCCATGAAGGGCCCTGTGTGGACGACTTTGCCGATACCTTCGAAGTCATGGATCTGTTTGCCCGGGTTGGCAACCAGAGCGCGTACCGCCTTGGCGGTATCCATGGCGCTGCCACCGCCAAAGCCGATGAGTGCATCGCACTGCCCGGCCTGCCAGGTTGCCAGCGCCGCACTGACCACCCGATCGGTCGGGTTGGGCTCTACGCCGTCATAAACCTGGGGGGTGAAGCCATGATCACGCAGTGCGCCGAGCAGACCGTCCAGCAGACCAAGCGACATCAGGGCCTGCTCGGTCACGATCAGCGGACGACGGGCGGGCTGGTTGCACATCAATTGCACCAGATCGTGGATGGCTCCACTGCCGGACAGGCTGATCTGGGGTAGACACAATGCAAAAGCCATCAGATATCCCTCTTCTTTAGATGAAATTAAGGGGATATTAAGCTTGTTGCGGCGGAAGACCTTTAACCTTTGGCCAGTGAGGGAAATATAGTGGCCAAGAAGTGAAGTTTATTTATGACGTTTTCTATATTGCAGTGGTGTCAGCTCAAAGGCATGGTGAAATTTGCTCGAGAAATAATTGCCATCATTGAATCCACTCTCAAACGCAATATCGGTAACCGATTTGTTGGTATGGCTGAGCAACCAGGATGCATGGCAAAGTCGTACTCGTCCGAGATAATTGTTGGGGGTCAAGCCAGTATGTTCCTGTATTTTTCGGTTCAGGGTGCGCAGTGGAATAGAGAAACGTTCAGACAGTTCGCTCCAGTCGATCTCTTCCTGATAGTTTTCATCGAGATAATTAATGAGAGCCAACAGCCTTTCCTGATCTCCTTCCCCCTTGCCGCCCGCTTCCCCTCCTTGCTGATGGGCACGCCAGAGCAGCACGGCCAACTGGGAAAAAAGTGCTTCGATCATCACCGGAGAACAGGCATCTCGCCGGCTGTTTTCTGCCGCTATCTGGTTTAGCAGCAGCTCGCTCTGCGGTTGCAGGGAAGGGGGCAGTTGCAGTCCGCCACTGGCCGGATGGCAGCTGGTTTGCAGCAGGGTTTGCAACCCGTCTGCGAAGTGGAATCCCTCCGGCCTGAACAGCACGTTGGTCAGGCAGAGATCCTTCATCTGATCGAACATGTGGGCATCGTCTTCGCGCAGGTAGAAGACACTGCCGCGGCGGATATGCACGGCGCTGCCGTCCGTGATGTGGATGGCACAGCCAGACTTGATCAGCACGAGTTCATGAAACGAATGACAGTGCTCCGGAAAGGGTTCCTGCGGAGCGCGTGGCAATACGTTGATGACCTTGTTGTGGTCAAAAAAATCGGTCTGCTGCAGGCGAAACATGGTCGCTCTCTTCATGAGGTAATGATCAGTGAATATGCGCAGGAGCCGGTTCCGGTCAATCAAATAGCACGGGTTTCGTGAGGGTTTTCACAGTTACCTCGCATTTATTCATCAACGAGTCTCGATTGCTTCCTTTTACGCTGTGGCGTTATTTGACCTCACTCACACAATTGTCATCCAGTCTCTATTTCTCGATTTTTATGCCAGCTGAACATATTTATTTGGCCACAACAGAAAGGTTGCCAACCATCAGGGAACCTAGAGTAACGACATCGAAATTTATGGAGTCGGTTCGATGTCAGTCAATATTGCGGCAGTGGATTTAGGAGCCTCCAGCGGGCGGGTAATATGGGCCAGCTATGATCCGGTCAATGAAAACATCACCATGCAGGAAATGCATCGTTTTACCAATGGCATGGTGCATAGCAATGGGCATGATTGCTGGGAACCGGAACGGCTCTTCTCCAATATCTTGCTCGGGCTGGCAAAAATTGATGCCGCCGGTATTGCGCTCGATGCGGTGGGTATCGACTCCTGGGGGGTCGACTTTGTACTGCTGGATGCGGCGGGCCAGATGCTCGGTGATGCGGTAGCCTATCGCGATGCCCGTACCGACGGCGTGCCGGAGCGGGTCTGGCAGCAATTGTCCCGCGATGAGATCTATCGTCGCAGCGGCATCCAGTTCCTCAAGTTCAATAGCCTCTATCAGATCCGGGCACTGCTCGATGAAAAACCGGCCTGGCTGGACAAGGTTACTCGCCTGCTGCTGATCCCCGATTACCTGCACTATCGGCTGACCGGCCAGTTCTGCTGTGAATTTACCAATGCCTCCACCAGTCAGCTGGTCAATGCCCGCAGCAGGGATTGGGATCCCGAACTGATTGCGCTGATCGGCGAAGGGGGCAAGTGGCTGCAGCCGATTGCCGCCCCCGGCACCCGGCTGGGTCACTGGATCAGTCCCTCCGGCCGTCAGGTCAGCGTCATCCTGCCTGCCACCCACGACACCGGCTCGGCCATCGTCGCCACCCCGCTGAGCGGGCGAGGCGCTGCCTATATCAGCTCGGGCACCTGGTCGCTGGTGGGGGTCGAGCGCAAGGCTCCGCTGACCGATGCTGCCGCCCAGGCAGCCAACCTCACCAATGAAGGAGGAGTGGAGGGGACCTGGCGTCTGCTCAAGAACGTCATGGGGTTGTGGCTGGTACAGGGGCTGCAGGCGCTGTGGCCGCAGCTGGGCTTCGCAGAGTTGGTGGCGCAGGCAGAACAGGCCGAGCCCTTTGCCTACCTCATCCACCCCAATGACGAACGTTTTCTCAATCCCGCCTGCATGCGCAGCGCCATTCAGCATTTCTGTCAGGAGACGGGGCAGGGCACGCCGCAGACCCCGGGCGAGCTGGTGCGCTGCGTGCTGGACAGCCTGGCGCTGTGCTACGACCAGGTGCTCAGGGAGCTGAAGAGCGTTACCGGCGAGCCCATCACCAGGCTGCATATCGTAGGCGGCGGCTCCCAGAACCGGTTGCTCAACCAGCTTTGCGCCGACATCTGCCAATGCACAGTGCTCACCGGGCCTGTGGAGGCTTCGGCGCTCGGCAACATCGGCTGGCAGCTCAAGGGGCTGGGCCATTTACAGGATCTGGCGGACGTGCGCCGCCTGATCCGCCACAACACCCGCATCGACACCCTGCATCCGCATGAGGTCCCGCAGCTGGACCATTATCGGACGCGCTTTGCTGCGCTCTGCGCGCACACCCATTCAGATACGTTAATCGAGGAAGTTGTATGAACCCGAATATTGAAACCGCCTTTGCCCTGGCCAAACAACAATATGCCGCCCTCGGCGTCGACGTGGATCAGGCGTTGACCACCCTGGCCACCATTCCCGTCTCCATGCACTGCTGGCAAGGGGACGATGTCGGTGGCTTCGAAGCGGATGCCGGTGCCCTGACCGGCGGCATTCAGGCGACCGGCAACTATCCGGGCAAGGCGCGCGATGCCATCGAGCTGCGTCGCGACCTGGATCTGGCGATGTCACTGATCCCGGGGGCCAAGCGGCTCAACCTGCACGCCATCTATCTGGAGGCGGAGAACCCGGTTGCGCGGGACAAGATTGAACCCAAACACTTTGCCAACTGGGTGCACTGGGCCAAGGAGAGAGGCGTGGGTCTGGACTTCAACCCCAGCTGTTTCTCCCATCCGCTGAGCGCCGATGGCATGACGCTGTCACATCCGGATCCCGAGATCCGCCGATTCTGGATTGATCACTGCAAGGCGAGCCGCCGCATCTCGGCCTCCTTTGGTCAGGCGTTGGGTTCGCCGTCCGTGATGAACATCTGGATCCCGGACGGCATGAAGGATCTGCCCGCCGACCGGCTCGGGCCACGTCAACGGCTGATGGCGGCACTGGATGAGGTGCTGGCCGAGCGGATCGATGAGGCGCACCACATAGATGCCGTGGAGAGCAAGTTGTTCGGCATAGGGGCCGAGTCCTACACGGTCGGGTCGAACGAGTTCTACCTGGGTTATGCCAGCTCCCGTGACATAGCCCTGTGTCTGGATGCCGGCCATTTTCACCCCACCGAGGTCATCAGCGACAAGATCAGCGCGGCCTCCCTGTTTGTCCGGCACCTGCTGCTGCACGTCAGTCGCCCGGTGCGCTGGGACAGCGACCACGTGGTGCTGCTGGATGACGAAACCCAGGCCATCGCCAATGAAATCATCCGCAATGAGTTGCTGGAGCGGGTGCATATCGGCCTCGACTTCTTCGATGCCTCCATCAACCGCATCGCGGCCTGGGTTATCGGTACCCGCAACATGAAGAAGGCGCTGTTGCGTGCTCTGCTCGAACCCATTGAGATGCTGCGTCAGGCCGAATGCAAGGGGGATTACTCGACCCGCCTGGTCCTGATGGAGGAGACCCGCAGCCTGCCGTGGCAAGCCGTCTGGGACTACGCCTGCGCCCGTGAAGGGGTAGCGGTGGGCGTCGACTGGCTCGTCGTCGTCAAGGAGTACGAGGCGCAGGAGCTGCTCACTCGTCGTTGAGTTCACCCTCTGCTGACGCCCGCCATGTGTGGCGGGCGTCAGAAAAACAACAAAAACAGCGCGGTTGTCATCAAGGACGCTTCCCCTCATCGGGAAGCAAAAACACAATCAAACCTCAAGCAAGGAACATCTCATGTCTGCAATCGTATCGGGAATCGGTTGGCACCTGGTTGGCGCCGCCTCGGCGGCCTCCTTCTATGCGCCCCTCAGCAAGGTCCGGCGCTGGTCGTGGGAAACCACCTGGGCCTTCGCCGGCCTGTTTTCATGGATCCTGTTGCCCTGGCTGGTCACCTCCACGCTGATCGATGACTTCGGCGCCTTCTACAGCGTGGTGGACAGCAAGGCATTCTGGGGCATGTTTCTGTTTGGTGCCATGTGGGGGATAGGCAACGTCAACTATGGCTTGACCATGCGCTATCTGGGCATGTCTCTGGGCATCGGGATCGCCATCGGCGTGACGCTGGTAGTGGGCACCTTGATGCCACCCGTATTGCGTGGGGAATTTGGTCAGCTGCTCACCACGGCCAGTGGCCAAATCACCCTGCTCGGTGTCTTTGTCGCATTGATCGGCATAGGCATAGTCACCTGGGCTGGACATCAAAAAGAGATTGCTCTGGGCACGACTACCCGGGAATTCAACCTGAAGAAGGGGCTGCTGCTGGCGGTGATGTGTGGCATCTTCTCCTCGGGATTTGCCTTCGGTCTGGAAGCCGCAGCCCCCATCCGGCAAGCATCGCTGGCGCTTGGCATCAACCCGCTCTACGCCGTGTTGCCGAGCTACGGCATCATCATGGGCGGTGGGGCCATCGTCAACATGGCCTACTGCTTCATCCGGCTGGCAACGCGCCCCGAACTGTCACTGCGCAATGATCTGGCCCAGCCAGCGCGGAGTTTGCTGCTCAATGGCTTGCTGGCCGCGACCGGTGGCATCATGTGGTACCTGCAGTTCTTCTTCTATGCCTGGGGCGAAGCCAGCATTCCCGAACACCTCTCCTTCGTGAACTGGATGCTGCACATGAGCGGTTATGTATTGTGTGGCGGTATCGTGGGGCTGTTGATGGCGGAATGGAAAGGGGTCGGCACCCGTCCGGTGCGGATCCTCTGCATCGGCATGCTGGTGATCGTCGGTGCCGCCAATCTGGTCGGCATGGGCATGGCATAAGGAGCGACAAGATGATCCGCAAGGCATTCCTGATGTCGGTGCACCCAGGCTGCGAGGTGGAATACCGTCGCCGTCACGATGAACTCTGGCCCGAGCTGGCCGCAACCCTGAAGGCTCACGGGGCCAGCAACTACAGCATCTTTCTCCACCCGGAAAGCTGTCAGCTGTTTGGTTACGTCGAGATTGAAGATGAGGGACGCTGGCGCGAGGTGGCCAGCACGGCCATCTGCCAGCAGTGGTGGGCTTATATGCAAGAGATAATGCCATCGCACCCCGACAACAGCCCGATCAGCACCGAGCTGTACTCGCTCTTCCATCTGACCTGATCACGGGTGCGCCATCCGGCCCAAAAACAACAAAGGGGTTGGCATCGTGATGATGCCAACCCCTTGTTTTATATGGTGCTCCCGACTGGAGTCGAACCAGTGGCCTGTCCCTTAGGAGGGGACCGCTCTATCCTACTGAGCTACGGGAGCATTGTGGCGGGCATTATACAAGAAGCCGCTCCCTTTTAAACCCTTGATTCTTATTCCAATACTGCCAGATCCCCGATCTGGATGTTAAACGGTGAATATTTGTTCTGGCTGCTGATGATGGCGCCATCCTCGAATACCTGCACTACTTCGAACAGGCCGTCGGCGGGGTTGCGCATCATGCGCGACTTGCCGTAGGGGTCGATGAAGTCGGCGCTGTGCTGGATGCGGAACTGATCTCCCAGCTTGACGCCGTTACGGCGGCCCAGATTGATGTGGGGGCCTCGTTCGTTCTGGCCTATCACCCGGGCGGTGACCGGGGCGCAATTGAGCTGGGCGACCAGATCCTGCACCGCTTCCTGCAATTGATAGTTCACCTCCTGGCCATAGCTGGACTGCCAGAACTGTCCGCTGCTGCTGCCTATCTGATCCCGTTTGCCGAAGGTCCAGTTGGCGCGGCCCTGATACTCCTTGCGGCTGAGCAGGCTGCCGTTGATGCCGTCGAACAGGTAGAGCTGCATGCGAAAGTTGCGGATGGGATCTTCGTACCAGCTGGTCAGCTGGTTGCCCTGCGGCTCGATGGAGAGGTCATCTATGCTGCCGAGCACCAGATACTGGCTGTCGGTGCGCAGGCTGAGGGCCTTGATCTCCTCGAGGGCGCTGCGATCCCCCTGTTGCAGGTGGAGCGGGTCGATGCGCAGGTTTTCGTCCAGCCACTGGCGCACGGCCACCCCTTGCGGTGCGTTGGCCAGGGTCTCGAACATGCGACGGGACAGGTTGGCGGGCATGTCGTCGAGGGCGCCGTAGCTCGCCTGATCCGGGTAGCGCAGCCGCAGCCTGACCAGCGTCAAATCCTTGGCGTAATGCTGGGTCTGGCAGATCTGGCGTTCGGCCTGGATATCGGCCTGTACCGTGATGTACATGCGGCCGTTGCGCACCTCCTCCCGCTTGAGCCGGTACTGGCGAATGTCGCCGCCGGAGCGGATCTGGATCTGCTCGGAGCGCAGGCTGCCATTCTCCAGACGCTGGATGCTGGAGACGGCGGCGCCGCTCGCCAGCAGGGCCTGGCGCAGGGCGTCGCGGGTCGCCTGTTCGCGGGCATAGACCTCGTCGCCCCCCAGGATGGCGGCACTGCCCTGGGCTTCGATAAGCTCTGCCCGGACCGACAGGCTGGCCAGCAGCAGGGTTAACAGCAGCGGTAATTTCATGACAAACACCTTGAATATGCGGGTCGGCCCTCTCACCCCTGTCGAAGCGATGGCGCCGGCCGATACAGACCACAGAACCGTGCCAGTTGCACAGCACACCGCAAATAATTAGCAAGATCCATGCCTCATTCCCAACTCAAGCTTTGGCCAGCCGAACCGATAACGAATCAGGTGCAGATACAGGAAAGGTATCCATGAACAAACTCATCACGGCGTTGGCCCTCGCTCTGGCTCTGACCAGCTGTGGTTCCGACCCCATCAACCGGGATCTGGGTGATCCTCGCCAGGCCGCTGCTGGCATGGAGCTCAACTGGCTGGTGGCGCGCATGACCGATCAGCTGATGGAGCGCAAGTCGCTCACCACCCTGACCGAGCCCATCGCCGTCTCCTCCTTCGTCGATCTCGATACCCTGCAGGACACCAACTGGATGGGGCAGCAGATCGAGGAGAGCTTTATCTACGAACTGAACCGGCGCGGGGAAGTGGTGGTGGATTTCAAGATGACCGGCAGCATCAAGGTGACCCCGCAGGGTGACTTCGTGATGAGCCGCAACTACCGGGATCTTTCCCCCCGACTGCCCATCTCCCGCATCCTGACTGGCACCTTCAGCCGCAATGGCAAGGGGATCCTGGTCAATGCCCGCATCATAGATCTGCGGACCAAGATGGTGGAGACCACGGCTCAGAGCCTGATCCCGCAACAATACCTGTTCGGCGCCAACAACTCGTTTGGCCGGGCATCCATCAACCGCGGTTACCTGATGCGGGGCAGCCAGGTCGGCCCCAGTGGCCATCTGGTCAATCTGACCCCCTGACAAGGAGTGAGCGCAATGAAGATCCTGTTCGGATGCCTGCTGGCCCTGCTGCTGACCGCGTGCAGTGGCGGCAATCGGGTGGTCAACTACGGCGGCGGCAACAACAAGCCCGATGACTTCCCGGTGCTCAAGGCAGTGGGTTACGCGGTGATCGACATCCAGCCGGGGCCGTCCCAGTCAGAGAAGATGTTGCAGGCCATTCGCGCCTCCAAGATGGATGCCTACCGTGAACTGGCGGAGCAGCTCAATGGCCAGCAGGTGCGGGGCCAGAGCAGCTACAAGGACTTGATCCAGACCTCCAACTCGCTGGACGTGTCCGTGGCCGGCATGGTGCGTGGCGCCCGGGTGGTGGCCTCCTATCCCCGTGGCAACACCTATGCCACCGAGATGGAGCTCGATACCCGCGCCCTCTACAACATCAACCAGTTGATGGCCGGTCAGTTCTGACCGCGAGGCAGAAAAACAAAAGGCGAACATGATGTTCGCCTTTTTTGTTGGCAGAAGCGGTCAGTTGCCCATCAGTACCGGCGGCACTGTGGTCGGCTTGACGTCTTCGCTCGGGTAGCAGCCCAGCACCTTGATGTAGCGGGTGATCTTGGTCAGCTCCATCAGCGCGGCCTGCATGGCCGGGGTCTGCAGGTTGGCGGACACATCCAGATAGAACATCTCCTCCCAGGGATTGCCCTGTACCGGACGTGACTCCAGCTTGGTCATGTTGATCTCGTTGTTGCGCAGCACCAGCAGCGCCTCCACCAGGGAGCCGGGTTTCTGGGAGGTGGACATGATGAGGGTGGTCTTGGCCGGAATTTGCGGCGCCACGTCGATGGGCTTGCGCGCCACTACGATGAAGCGGCTGTAGTTCTCCTTCTGGTTGGCTAGCTGCTCGGCCAGCACGTCCAGTCCGTACAGCTCACCGCCAGCCGCGCTGCCGATTGCCGCCGCCTCCGGGCTTGCCAGCTCCTTGACCTTCATCATGGCGCTGGAAGAGGAGTCGCAGATCTCGTGGCGTGCCCCTTCCAGCTTGCTCAGGTAGTGGGAGCACTGCTGGAACACCTGGGGGTGGGCATAGAAGGTCTTGATGCGACCCAGCTCGGTCGGCACAGCGGTGAGGATGCAGTGCTCTATGGGGTAGGTCAACTCGCCGACGATGGAAAGGCTGGTGTGCTGCATCACGTCATACACCTCGTTGATGGAGCCCGAGCTGGTGTTCTCGATGGGCAGCACGCCGAAGGCGGCGCGACCCGACTCCACCGCATCCAGCACCTCGCGAAAGTTCTGGCAGTTCACCTCTATCACCTGATCCTTGTAGCGGGCCAGATACTTGCGAGCCGCCAGGCTGGAGTAGGAACCGCGCGGGCCCAGATAGGCGACGCTGGTCATCGGCTCCTGTTGCTCCGGGTTGAGCAGGCTCTGCAGATAGGCCTGCTGGGAGAGCACGGAATCTTCGATGATGGTGTGATAGATACGGGTGATGTACTGGGCGTCCAGCCCCAGCACACGCCCTTTCTGGATCAGGGCGACCAGCAGATCCTGCTCGCGCTGGGTGTCGCGGATGGGACGGGGATTGGCCTGCTTGGCACGGGCGACCTCTATGCTGAGGGTCTTGCGCTTGGCCAGCAGGGCAAGCAGCTCCTGATCCAACCGGGTGATGTCTTGTCTGATCTCGTCGAGCGTAGCCATGGTGGTTCCCTATCCAAATAATCGTGTGTGGTAGCTGCAAAAAAAAGCCTCCGCTAAGGGAGGCTCGATTCGTCTTTGCTTTCTGTTCATGCGACGACAGGGCCTTCCCTCATGTGGGCCGGATAAACGTGAAAGCAAAGAAGAATGGTGCGTGCATGGGGCTTGTCCTGAAAATGTCGTCATAACCATTAAGGGATTTGGGCGTGGGATGCAAGTAAAACTTGCCCGTAGGAGGCGAACGGGGCAGGGTATTTACGTGTGCCGACGGGGCCGTTCGAGCGCCATGTGGTGGCGGTTGGCCCGGAGGCAGAGGCATCAGGAGGAGGTCACAATGGCGATTATTTTCGATCTGGGACGGGTGGTGGTGAGCTGGGATCCGGTGGCCATAGTACGCTCGGTGCGAGGGTCGGACGACGCCGAGGCGCTGGCGGATCGGTTGTTCAACCACCCGGATTGGCTGGAGGTGGACCGTGGCACCCTGTCGCTGCACACCATGGCCCGCCAGGCGCAGGGGCGCACCGGTCTGTCGGTTGCGGAGAATCTCGCCATTTTGCAGGCGGTGCCCGCATCGCTCCAGCCTGATCCCGCTATGCTGACCCTGATAGAGACGCTGCATGGGGCGGGCCACACCCTCTATGCGCTTTCCAACATGGGTCATGCCAGCATCGACTGGCTGGAGCAGCACGGATTCTGGCGCTTCTTCAGTGGCAAGGTGGTGTCGGCGCGGGTACGGATGATGAAGCCGGAACCGGATATTTATCGCTATTTGCTGGTGTCGTTCGATCTGAAGGCCGATGAGTGCCTGTTTATCGATGACAGCCCCGCCAACGTGGCTGCCGCGCAGGCACTGGGGATCGGGGGGCTGGTGTTTACCGATGTGCCCAGCTGTCGTCAGCAGCTGCTGTCGCTGGGCTATCTGCCCGGTTGAGCTGACAGTCAGGAATGCTCAAGGAGACGTTATGGAGCATGGCCGGTTTCGTAATTGGTTGAGCCACTATCCGGATGCGGGCCTGCTGATCGCCTGCTTGGATGGCAGCGGTTACCAGCTCTGTGTCGAGGTTGACGGCGAGATGCTGTGTCTCACCGACAGTGAGGAGGGCAGGTTGACGTTCGGCTCCCTCGAACAGGCGGAGGGATTTTTGCGAGCACATCAGGTACATCAGGCAAAACTGCGGATTTATGATGCAGAACAGGATGAAAGTAACGCAGATTGGCATGATGTTATAATTAAATTCTGATGTATCCCTGTGCTTTAAGGGTTTATTCAGGATTGTTACGGCACAATGATGGCCCATTCACTATCCGGTGTTGTCGTTATGGATGCCAATATAGTTGTGCTGAATCGAGGATACGATCAGACCTTTCAGGCCAGGGAGCAGCTGCTTGTCGAGACCCTGGCCGGCTACGGCGAATTGGTTGTCTCCTTCTCCGGCCGACTGGAATCCTGCTACAGCATGGATTTGTGCCGCGCCAGCGGGGTCCGGATCCGGGCCGTGACCCTGGACAGCCCGACCCGCAGCCGCAAAGAGGTGGCGCGGGCCAAACGTTACTGTCAGCGCTATGAGATAGAGCAGAGAGTCATCAAGACCGACGAGATGATCTTCTGCGATCACCTGCGTCACCTCAACGAGGTGATAGACCCGGTACGCTACATCTGTCATCTCACCGCACTGGAAACCGACTGGAGCCGTCTGCCCATGCTGCTGCCCGCCCCGGTCGAGGAGTTGCAGGAGTATTTGCGCCGCTTCGGCAGCCTGCCAGCCAACACCCTCTGGTTGTTTGCCAAACAGGGCATGACCCACAGGGACTTTCGTTACGGCTTCAACAAGCGGCAGCTGGGGCGCTGGGGCAAGAGCGCCCACGGCTGTCTGAGTCGCCGTTTCTCTGATCCCGAGCTGGTGGACAAGCGCCATCTGCGCATGGTGGACATGGCGGAGCAAATGCTGGCCGACATGGGGCTGGAGGAGGCACAGGTGTTCTTTCATACCCTCTCCGATCAGGCGACCACTCTGGCACGGGTGCGCGTACCGCTGCGGCTGCGTGCCCAGGCATTCGACTTGCAACCGGACATCCTCAATGCCCTCAAGAGCACAGAGTTCGATCTGGTGACGCTGGACATGGGGCAGGAAGAGGATCGGCAGGAGCTGGCCTGCTGACTTGGCCGCAGAGGGCAAGAACGTGAGTCGGGTCATAGGCAAGCCGGAGCCGACTCTTTATACTGACGCCCTTTTCCATCGACGCCGAGCCATCACCCTATGAAACCCTTGTCCCGCCTGCTGGTTGCCCTCTGTCTGTCACCCTTGCTGGCACAGGCTGCGCCCCTGACCCAGGTCACCCTGCCGGATGGCCGCCAGGTGCAGCTCAACGATGACTTCACCTGGGAATATCTGCTGATCAAGCCGACGGCGAGCGGTGAGGTGGTCACGGGTGCGGTGGCCGTCCCCGTGCTGACCGAGCAGGCGATGACCAATCCGGATCTGCTGGCCCAGGCGGTCAAGGACGGGATAAGCGTCAAGCTCGACAAGATAGAGGGTTCGGATCCCCTGTCGTTGCAATTCATGGTGAGCAACACGGGCAGCCGCAGCGTGGTGCGGGTGCGCGGCAGCGTCACCCTGTTCAGCGAGCAGGGTGCCCAACTGGTCAAGCAGGAGGCCCGTTTCTGGGTGGGCGAGAACCGTCTGCCGGAGTCCTACCTGCGCAAGGGTCAGCAACGTCCCTCCCTGGTGCTCGAGATGCCGCGCCCGGCCGGCCTGACCGGCAAGCCCCTGGTGCGGGTCGAGATTGAGGAAGTGGAATTCCGCTAACCCCTCGCCACACAGACACCCGCTGCCAAACAGGCTCCATCACCGAGCCTGTTTGGGTTCAATTGTTAATCCGGTAACTGCCAGCAACAGTTGCTTACATCTGACATGATTTGGCAACAGCTTGCCGCTCGGCATTCTCCTTCCTGCTCGGCACAATGGCTCCATTCCAGCTAGGTCTCAACTAGCTCAACAAGTGGAGTCATCAAAATGAAAAAAGTTGCACTTTCTGTTCTGGTTCTGGCCGGTTTCGCTTCTACTTCCGCCCTGGCACAGGATGCCTTCAGCTACGCCAAGGGCGGCCTGACCTGGGCACACACCAAGTCCGACTACATCGGCGGCAAGGACAGCAACAACCGCGATTTCGGCGGCCTGAGTCTGGATCTCTCCAAGAGCTTCGGTTCCAACTTCTACGGCCGTCTGGGCAGTGAATACACCTCCCGCAACGATGGCAACGACAGCATGGGCCTCTCCAGCCTGGGTCTGGGTGTCTACACCCCGCTCAGTACCGGCCTGAACCTGTATGGTGAAGCGGGTCTGATGGGTTACAGCATGGAACGGCAGGTGACCGCCAACGTGAAGGACAGCGGCTGGGACGTGATTACCCGCAAGAACAGCGGCAGCATGTACGGTGAAGTGGGCCTGCGCTACGACATCGGCGCCGTCGAGCTCTCCACCGGTTACCGCTACGCCAACATGACCGACGACATGCACGATTTCAAAGTGGGTGCCGCCTACAAGGTGAGCCAGAACCTGGCCCTCACCGCCGATTACACCTACCGCAAGTGGGACCTGCAACAGGGTTCCATCTCCAGCCTGGGTGTGAAGTACAGCTTCTAATCCTGCTTCCTGTAGTGTCTTCATTTTTGCCCATGACGTCGGTCATGGGCTTTTTCATTTTCTGGTGATCCTGTTTTCGCCCTTGTGCCATATCAGTCCGCAATAGTTATACAACTTTCTTTTCTTTGTATAACTGCTATAACTGAACTCAGGCTTATACAAGGAGCGTCAACATGTACAAGATTAAAGTCGGTATCAGTGCCTGCCTGCTGGGACAGGAAGTGCGGTTCGACGGGGGCCACAAGCGCTCCAGCTTCTGCGAACGGGATCTTGGCGCTCACTTCGATTATCACCCCGTCTGTCCCGAGATGGCCATCGGCCTGGGGGCGCCGCGCGCCGCCATCCGGCTGGTCAAGCGCAACGGCGAGATCCGCGCCGAGGCGAGCAACGGCAGTTTCGATGTCACCGAGCAACTGATCGCTTTCAGCGAGCAGAAGGCCCGTCAGCTCGACTTCATCTCCGGTTACATCCTCTGTGCCAAGTCCCCGAGCTGCGGCATGGAGCGGGTGCGCATCTATGGCGCCAACAACGAGGGGAGTGCCAAGGAGGGGATAGGCCTGTTCGCCAAGGCGCTGATGGAGGCCAACCCCCTGCTGCCGGTGGAAGAAGATGGCCGCCTCTGCGATCCCATACTGCGGGAAAATTTCGTGCTGCGGGTCTTCGCTTACCACGACTGGCAACAACTCTGCGCCCAGGGGCTGACGGCCGCGGCGCTCATCCGCTTTCACTCCCGTTACAAGTATCTGGTGCTCTCCCATGCCACTACCCACTATCGGGCGCTCGGCAAGCTGCTGGGCAACCTTGGCAAGGCCAACCTGCAACAGGTGGCCGACAGCTACATCACAGGATTGATGGCAGCCCTGACCCTGCGTGCCAATCGCCGCAGCCACACCAATGTGTTGATGCACCTGCAGGGTTACTTCAAGCGGGTATTGACCCCGTCCCAGAAGCAGGAGCTGGCCGACAGCATAGACAAGTACCGCACCGGCATCTTCCCCTTGCTGGTGCCGCTGACCCTGATCCGCCACTACCTGCGCGAATACCCCAATCCCTATCTGGCGCAGCAGGTCTATCTCGATCCGCACCCCGATACGCTCAAGCTGCGTTACGGGCTCTGATCCCTGTTTTGCGACCCCGGCCCCTTTGGCCGGGGCGCCCATACCCTGTTGAACGGAATTAGCCATGTCAGATTTACCACAAGATGATGCCACCAGGCTGGATGAGGGGATTTACCCCATTCGCGATGTCTCCCGCCTCACCGGTGTCAATGCCGTCACCCTGCGTGCCTGGCAGCGCCGCTACGGGTTGGTGCAGCCGGCCCGCACCGAGAAGGGGCACCGCCTCTACAGCGAACAGGACATCCGCCAGATAGGCGAGATCCTGAGCTGGCTGGAGCGGGGAGTGAGCATAGGCCAGGTCAAGGGATTGCTGAGCGAGCCCCAATCCCAGCTGGTGAGCGATCACTGGCAGCAGACCCTGGAGCAACTGTGCCAGTCTGTGCTCGCCCTCAACCAGCGCAAGGTGGAGGCGCAACTGAACGACCTGCTGGCGAGCTACCCGTTCGAGCTGGTGCGCAGCCGGGTGCTGCAACCCCTGGTGGAGCAGCTGCTTGGCCTGTGGCGTGAGCGGCCTGATGGCGAGCTGCTGCAACAGGTGTGGCTGGGCTGGCTTCATACCCGCTTCGCCCGCCACCTGATTGAGCAGGAGAAGGGCACGCCGATCACGTTGGCGAGCTGGGGCCAGGTCGGCCCCCTCGATCTGGTCTGGTCTGCCTACGAGCTGATCGGCCAGGGTTACGAGGTGCAACTGCTGGGGGCGGTCGAGCCGCGCCACCTCGCCTTGTTGGAGGGGCGGGCGGCCACTCCCTGGCTGGTGCTGCTGGGTGCCGGCCTTGGCAAGCCTGATCTGGCCACCGGCTGGCCGGCGGGCACCCGCTTGTTTGGCGAGCTGGGGCGCCTCTATGACGCGGATTGGCTGAGGGCCCACGGCTGGCAGGCCACCCTTGCCGAGGTTGGTTTGGACAAACCGGCTGCCCGTGGCGGTGCCGTGCGCGGGAGCAAGATCCCATGAAACTGGTCTGGTTTCGCAATGATCTGCGCCTCGCCGACAACCCGGCCTTGCGACACGCTTGCGCCGAGACGGGGGAAGTCAGCGCCCTGTTTGTCATCTCCCCGACCCAGTGGCGACAACACAAGATGGCGCCCATTCGTCAGCGCTTTATGCTGGCGCAGGTCGATGCGCTGGGCCGCGAACTGGCGGCCCTCGGCATCCAGCTCCATCTGTTGCGGGTGGAGACCTTTGCCGAGCTGCCCGCGGCGCTGGCGACTCTGACCCGGCAGCTGGGTGTCACTCATCTCTACGCCAATCAGGCCATCGAACTCGACGAGCAGCGCCGTGACCATGTCGTCACTGCTGCGCTGGCAGAGCAGGAGACAAGTTGCCATTGGCTCAACGGCTGCTGCGTGTTGCCGCCGGGCCGGGTGCTGACAGGTGCAGGGGAGATGTTCAAGGTGTTCACCCCCTTCAGCCGCGCCTGGCTCAAGGCGCTGGAGGAGGATGGCTTCGTTATTCACCGAATCCCCGCGCCACGGGGCGAGCCGCTGCCGTGGCAGCCGCTGGCCGAGAGGGAGTTTGCTGATGCCACCCTTGGCGAGGTAACGGCGGCTCCGCGCTGGCCAGTGGGGGAGGCCGAGGCACTGCGCCGTCTGCACGCCTTTCTGGAACAGGCCGTGCTCGACTACGGCGAGACCCGGGACTTTCCGGCACAGGCGGGCACCTCCATCCTTTCGCCTTATCTGGCTGCGGGCATCATAAGCCCGCGTCAGTGCGTAGGCGCGCTGCAACAGCGGCTTGGTTACCGGCCCCAATCCAAGGCGCAGCCCGGTTTCGTCTGGCTCAACGAGCTTGTCTGGCGCGAATTTTATCGTCACCTGCTGGTGCTGGTGCCGACCCTCTCCATGAACCTGCCGTTCAAACCCGAGACCGCGGCCTTGCCCTGGAGCTGGGATCCGGATGCCTTGGCCGCCTGGTGTGAAGGGCGCACCGGCTATCCCATCGTCGATGCGGCCATGCGCTGCCTCAACGCCACCGGCTGGATGCACAACCGGCTGCGGATGATAGTGGCGAGTTTCCTGACCAAGGATCTGCACATCCACTGGCGGCTCGGGGAGGATTACTTCATGAGCCAGCTGATTGACGGGGATCTGGCGGCCAACAATGGTGGCTGGCAGTGGGCGGCGGGTACGGGCGCCGATGCGGCCCCCTACTTTCGGGTGTTCAATCCCACCACTCAGGGGCAACGATTTGATCCACAAGGAGACTTTATCCGTACCTGGGTAACTGAACTTGCCGATGTCCCTGTCGCTTATGTGCACCAGCCCCATGACTGGTTGCGGCTCAAAGGGGAAAGGGGATATCCGGCCCCCATGGTGGATCACGCCGTTGCCCGGGTGAGAGCCATCGAGATGTTTCGACACCTGGAGAAATAGGATGAACGCGCCGCTGGCCCGCTTTATTGCCCTTTACCAGCAACTGGACAAGCAGCAGTTGCATCGCCTGCCGGACGTCTACGCCGAGCAGGTGATCTTCATCGATCCGGCCCACCGTATCGAGGGGCTGACGGCGCTCACTGACTATTTTGCCGCCCTCTATCAGCGTCTCGCCGACTGCCGCTTCGAGATCGTCAGCCAGCAGCAACAGGGTCGTGAGGCCTGGATAAGCTGGGTCATGACCTTCTCCCACCCAAGGCTCGGCGGGGGACGGCCCGTCACTGTGGAGGGGGCGACCCGGCTTGAGTTCGACGCCGCCGACAAGGTGTGTCTGCATCGCGACTACTTCGATCTCGGCGCCATGCTCTACGAGCAGTTGCCGCTGCTCGGATCCCTGGTGCGCACCATCAAGGGGAGGCTGGGATCATGAGCGGACGGGTGCTGATCACGGGTGCCAGCTCCGGGCTGGGCCGCCAGCTGGCGCTCGATTACCGGCAGGCGGGCTGGCAGGTATGGGGCTGCGGTCGCGATGGCGATCGGCTGCTGGCACTGGGTCGCCATGGCATCACCCCATTGCAGTGTGATGGCCGGGATGCGGCCGCCATGGCAGAGGTGGCGGCCAGCCTGCCGCCGCTGGATCTGCTGATCCTCAATGCCGGCAGCTGCGAATACATGGATCTGGCAGAGGGGTTCGATGGCGAGCTGTTTGCCCGGGTGATCGAGACCAATCTCATCGCCACCGGCCACGCGCTGGCCGTCTTCCTGCCGCTTCTGGAACGCGGTGCCAGGCTTGCCATCGTCGGCTCCTCGGTGAGCTGGTTGCCGCTGCCACGGGCCGAAGCCTATGGCGCTTCCAAGGCGGCTCTCGACTATCTGGCCGATACCCTGCGTCTCGATCTCAAGGCCAGGGGCATAGCGGTGACCCTGATCCGCCCCGGCTTTGTGCAGACGCCGCTCACCGCGAAAAATGATTTTCCCATGCCCTGCCTGGTGACCGTAGAGCAGGCCTCTCGCGCCATCCTGACCGGACTGGCCGCCGGTCGTCACCAGATCCATTTTCCCCGCCGCTTCATCTGGTTGCTGCGCCTGCTTGGCGCACTGCCGGTAGGACTCTGGCTGCAGCTTGGCAGCACGCTTGTTTCGAAAGGACGCCCTTCATGAAGAAAAAAATCGCCATTGTCGGCTCTGGGATTTCCGGGCTTACCGCCGGTTATCTGCTCCACAAGCGCCACGACATCACCTTGTTCGAGGCGGCCCCCACCCTGGGGGGGCATACCGCCACCGTCGATGTCAGCCTGGCCGGTCGCAGCTATGCCATCGATACCGGTTTTATCGTGTTCAACGATCGCACCTACCCCCATTTCCTCAAATTGCTGGCGCGGATCGGGGTGGCGCATCAACCGGCCGAGATGAGCTTCTCGGTGAAGAGCCCGGAGGGGCTCGAGTACAACGGCCACAATCTGGATACCCTGTTTGCCCAGCGCAGCAATCTGTTGAGCCCGCGTTTTTACCGCTTCGTGGCCGAGATACTGCGCTTCAACCGGGAGGCCCGTGCCTGGCTGGCCGACGGCCAACGACATGGCGAGTGTCCCACGCTGACCCTGGGGGATTTCTTGCAGGTGGGGGACTTTAGCGACTACTTCGCCCGCCACTACATTCTGCCCATGGGGGCAGCCATCTGGTCCTCCACCCTGGCGGACATGCGTGCCTTCCCGCTGGCCTTCTTCCTGCGTTTTTTTGCCAACCACGGCCTGCTTGATGTGGCCAACCGTCCCCAGTGGTACGTGATCCCAGGCGGTTCGCGGGAGTACATAGGCCCGCTCACCGCAGGCTGGCAGCCGCAGATCCGCCTCGCCTGCCCGGTGCAGGGGATCCGGCGTCTGGCCGAGGGGGTGCTGATCCAGAGTCGCTATGGCGAGGAGCTGTTTGACGAGGTGATCCTCGCCTGCCACAGCGATCAGGCGCTGTCTCTGTTGCAGGATGTCAGCGAGCGGGAGCAGGCGATTCTGGGCGACATGGCCTATCAGGCCAATGATGTCTGGCTGCATACCGATACCAGTTGCCTGCCCAGCCGCCACAAGGCCTGGGCCAGCTGGAACTATCAGCTTGACGGGGACGACGAGGCGCGGCCGCTGGTGAGCTACAACATGAACATATTGCAAGGGGTGAACTCACCGCAGCCCTTCTGCGTCAGCCTCAATCCCAGGGGCAAGGTGGACGAGAGCAAGGTGCTGCGCCGCTTCGTCTATCACCACCCTGTGTTCAATCAGGCATCCATTGAGGCGCAGCAGGCGCGGCTGGAGATCTGCGGCCAGCACCACACCCATTTCTGCGGCGCCTACTGGTACAACGGCTTTCACGAGGACGGGGTGCGCAGCGCCCTGGACGTCGCCAGACGCTTCGGGGCCGAGCTATGAACACTGCCGCCATGGCTCAGACTGTCAGCGCCATCTGGCAGGGCTCGGTGCGCCATCGCCGCTTCGCACCCAGAGCCCATGCTTTCTCCTACAGCCTCTTCATGCTGGGGCTGGATCTGGACGAGCTGCCGAGCCTCGGCCAGGGGCGCTGGTTCGCCGTGGAGCGGGCCGGGCTGCTCTCCTTTCGCCGCCGCGACTATTTGGGCGGCGGCGAGGGCAGCCTCAAGCAGGCGGTGTGGGACAAGGTGACCGAGCTGGGCGGTGCTGCCGAGCCGGGCGGGCGCGTGTTGCTGCTCGGCAATGTACGCTGCCTGGGCTTCTATTTCAGCCCGGTCAATTTCTACTTCTGCTACCGGCAGGGTGAGGCGCGTTACCTGCTGGCCGAGGTGTCGAACACCCCCTGGAACGAGCGTCACTACTACCTGCTGGATCTGGCGGCGCTGGCGCCCCACGACAAGGATTTTCACGTATCTCCCTTCATGGGGCTGGCCATGCGCTACCACTGGCGCATTCGCCCGCCGGAGCAGGAGACATTGATCCATATCGAGAGTCATCCCCAGTCCGGCGAGGCCAAGTTGTTTGACGCCACCCTGGCGCTGAGCCGTGAGCCGCTGTCGCGCAAGGGGCTGGTGGCGCTGCTCGCTCGCTGGCCCTGGATGACCCTGAAGGTGCTGCTCGGGATCTACTGGCAGGCCCTGCGTCTTTTTATCAAACGAACACCTATCTTCAGCCATCCGGAGACTCGCTAATGGAACTGGTGCAATCAACAAGTTCAGCCTCTTTCATCGACAAAGGCGCAAGGCAACTGCTGCTGAATCTGCTGGGGCGTCTCGAACATGGTCAACTGCTGCTGCGGGACGGCAGCGAGCGCCACAGTTTCGGTGTGGCGGGCACTGACCTGCACGCCGAAGTGGTGGTAAAGGATCCTGCCTTCTATCGCCGTCTGCTGCTGGGGGGCAGCATTGCCGCCGGTGAAACCTGGGTGGAGGGGCTCTGGACCAGCCCGGATCCGGTGGCGCTGGTGCGGTTGCTGGCCCGCAATATGACACTGCTCGACAGCCTGGAGCGGCGGCTCAGCTGGCTCAGTTTCCCCTTCAACAAGGCGCGCCACTGGCTCAATCGCAATACCCTGACAGGCTCGAGATCCAACATCGCCGCCCACTACGATCTCGGCAATACCCTCTATCAGGGCTTTCTCGATGGCCATATGCAGTACTCGAGCGCGATTTATCCGAGTGCCGACGCAAGCCTGGAGGAGGCGCAACAGGCCAAGCTGCGCACCATCTGCGAGCGGCTGGCGCTGAAACCGGACGATCACCTGCTGGAGATTGGCACAGGCTGGGGTGGGTTGGCCATTTATGCAGCCCGTCACTATGGTTGCCGAGTGACCACGACGACCATCTCCCAGGCTCAGCATGACTATGCTCGCGAGTGGATCGCGCGGGAGGGGCTCGACGATCGCATTACCCTGCTGCTGGAGGATTACCGCAAGCTGGAGGGAGCCTTCGACAAGCTGGTCTCCATCGAGATGATAGAGGCGGTGGGTCATGCCTTCCTGCCGGACTACTTCCGCCAGCTGTCGCGGCTGCTCAAACCCGGCGGTCGCCTGCTCATTCAGGCCATCACCATCGCCGATCAGCGCCACGCCCAGTATCTGCGCGGCGTCGACTTCATCCAGCGTTACATCTTCCCCGGCGGCTGCCTGCCGAGTGTCTCCCAGATGGCGGGCTTGCTGGCCCACGAGACCGACATGCAGCTGGTGCGGCTGCACGATCATGGTCACCATTACGCCCGCACCCTGGCGCACTGGTGCGAGCGTTTTCTGGCGCTGGCCCCGGAGCTGCCGAGGCTCGGCTACAGCCAGGATTTCATCCGGCTGTGGCACTTCTACTTTGCCTATTGCGAAGGAGGCTTCTGGGAGCGGGCCATCAGTCTGGTCCAGCTGGAAGCGGCCAAGCCGGGCCCCCTCGGCTGGACGGGGGATCTGCCAGTAAGCGGTCACTGACCATGTGGCAGTGGGCCCAGCTGCTGGGGTTCAACCTCTACTGGTTGCTGGCGGTGAAATGGCCGCAGCCGGGCCCGCTGCTGCTGATGCTGTTGCTCCACTTTCTCTTCTCCCCCAGCCGCAGGCGCGATCTGCGGTTATGGCCGGTGGCCCTGGCCGGCTGTCTGCTCGATGGCTTGCTCTGGCAGCTCGGGTTGTTTCAGTTTTCGGCCGGTTTTCCCCTCTGGCTGGTACTGCTCTGGCTCGGTTTTGCCCTGACGCTGGCCCACGGCATGCGCTGGTTGCGCCCCTTGCCCCGCTGGCAGCAGGGGCTGTTTGGCATGGCGGGTGGTGCTTCCTCCTATGTGGCGGGAGCAGCCATGGGCGCAGTACACTTACCTTGGGGCATCTGGATCAGCACGGCACTGCTGGCGGTGATCTGGATGTGGTGGTTACCCGTACTCCTGTGGGTAACGGTCAAGCTGGAGGGTGACGCGAGATGAACACCTTTTCGACCGACACCTTGTTGTTTTCCAAGTGGACCAAAGAGAGCCAGCACGAGCTGACCGAGCGCTTCTATCTGGTGGTGTCATGTCAGCGGGATGCGCAGGGGCAACTGGCCCGCGTGGTGATGCAGGATATCAACACCCTGCTGGAACAGGAGATGGATTGGCATGAACTGGAAGATCCCGCGAGCTGGCACATGGGGTGGAATTAGCCTGCTGATCGTGGCCTTGAGCAGCCCGTGTTCACTGGCCAAAGAGGCCCCTTCCACTCCCTGGCAGCCGCTGCGAGCCGTGGGGCAGGGGGAGATGAGCTGGCTCTGGTTCAAGCTCTACGACGCTACCTTCTACAGCGCAAGTGGCCGTTATGAGCCGGGCCATTATCCACAGGCGCTGATCCTCACCTACGCCAGAGATATCGAACGCAGTGATTTGCTCACCGCCACCGCCGAGGAGTGGCAGCGACTCGGACTCGGCAGCGATGCCGATCGCCGGCGCTGGCTCGATCAGCTGGCGGCGCTCTGGCCCGATGTGGGGGCGGGAGACAGACTTGCCTTCTATGTGGATGAGGCCGGATTTGGCCATTTCTGGTGGCACGAACGGCCGCTCGGCAGCCTCGCCGATCCCCAATTCTCCGCGGCCTTTCTGGCCATCTGGCTCGCCGACAACAGCCGCGATCCCGCGCTCACCCGCCGCCTGCGGGGTCAACTCTGATGCTGGAATACTCAATGTCTCTCTATCGTTATTGTCGCTTTCTGCTGCTGTTGTCACTCGTGGTACTGACGGGGTGTGGCAGCAGTCTGGATGACTACCGTGGTCAGGAGCCGAGCTGGGATCTCGCCCGCTTCTTCAACGGCAAGCTGGTGGCCCATGGCCTGGTGACCGACCGCAGCGGCGAAGTGACCAGTCGCTTCCGGGTCGAGATGCAGGGGCACTGGCAGGGTGGCAAGGGGGAGTTGTTCGAGCAGTTCTATTTCGATGACGGCCGCCGGCAGACCCGCACCTGGTTCTTGAGCAAGGGGGACGATGGTCACTGGCGCGGTACCGCATCCGATGTAGTGGGGGAGGCGATAGGCAAGACGGAAGGCTTTGCTCTCAACTGGCGCTATCAACTCGATCTGGCCCTGCCGGACGGGGAGTTGGTGCGGGTGAGCTTCGATGACTGGATGTATCTGCTGGATGAGGATCGCCTGATCAATCGGGCCGAGATAAGCAAGTTCGGCATTCACTTGGGCGAGGTGATCCTCTATATCGAGCGGCGTCCGGGGTGAGGCATGCCAGATCATCTGATGGGTGCACTTGGCGATAGCCGCTCGCTATCAATCAGTTAGGTAGCAACTATTACCTTTTGAGTCTGAAGGGAGCTAATCTGGCTCCATCGTCAAATCTGGAGGTGAAACATGAAAAGTCCGATTGGTCTTGATACCGTTCAATCACAAGCCCTGGCCGCCGAGCTGAACAAGTTGCTGGCCAGCTACCAGATCCTCTACATGAACGTCCGTGGCTTCCACTGGAATATCCGCGGCAATCAGTTCTTCGAACTACACCTGAAATTTGAAGAGATCTACAACGATCTGCTGCTCAAGGTAGACGCCCTGGCTGAGCGCATCCTCACCCTGGATGGGGTACCCATGCACAGCTTCAGCGACTACCTGAAAGTCTCTGCCATCCCGGAGCAGAAGGGGCTGCATGACGGTCGTGCCTGTGTCGAATCCCTGCTTGAGAGCTTCCGCGAGCTGCTGGTCGCCCAGCGCCGGATCCTGGGACAAGCCGCCGAGGCCGGTGACGAGGGGACGGCATCCATCCTCTCCGACTATGTACAGCAGCAGGAAAAACTGGTCTGGATGCTGCGCGCCTATCTGGCCTGACCCTTAGTTGAAACGAGTTTTGTTGTAATCCTTTGTTGTAAACCCGAGTTGTCTCTCCTTTTATCCACCCGCTTGCCGCCCTGTTTGGGCGGCTTTTTTGTTTTTGATCTGCATCAATGAAAACTTAATTGGCAAATTGAATGCCTATTAAGTTCTTGGCGAGGGGCATAGAATCGCCACAAAACAAGTAACTGAAATGTCCAATTAGGAGAGGCATGATGTTTTGTGTGCAATGTGAACAGACAATTCGTACCCCGGCAGGCAATGGCTGTGCTTATGCACAAGGCATGTGCGGCAAGACGGCCGAAACCTCGGATCTGCAGGATGTGCTGATCTATGCGCTGCAGGGCCTCAGCGCCTGGGCGCTGGCCGCCCGCGAGCACGGTGTCATCGACAACGAGATCGATGCCTTCGTGCCCAAGGCCTTCTTCGCCACCCTCACCAACGTCAACTTCGACTCCGCCCGCATCGTTGGCTATGTCAACCAGGCGCTGGCTCATCGTCAGCAGCTGGCCGACCGTCTGGCGGCACTGGCGGTGCAAGTCACCGGCTTGCCCGAGGCCGCCAGCTTCGAGCCGGGTGACGAGCTGCTCGCCCAGCTGGCCCATGCACCGCAAACCGCAGTCAATCGCGGCAAGAGCGAGGTGCACGAAGACATCATGGGGCTGCGTCTGCTCTGCCTCTACGGCCTCAAGGGCGCCGCCGCCTACATGGAGCACGCCCGGGTGCTGGGTCAGCAGGATAGCGCCGTGGCAGCCGAGTTCCATCGCATCATGAGCTGGCTCAGCACGGACCCGAGCGAGCTGGATCCCCTGTTCAAATGTGCCATGGAGATCGGCCTGCTCAACTTCAAAATCATGGAGATGCTGGATCTCGGTGAAACCACCGCCTTCGGCCACCCGGAACCGACCCAGGTCAGAGTCACTCCGATCCCCGGCAAGTGCATCTTGGTCTCCGGCCACGACATGATGGATCTCAAGCTGATCCTGGAGCAGACAGCAGGCTCCGGCATCAACGTCTACACCCACGGCGAGATGCTGCCGGCGCTGGCTTACCCCTTCTTCAAGCAGTACCCCCACCTGGTGGGCAACTACGGCTCCGCCTGGCAGAACCAGCAGAAGGAGTTTGCCAACTTCCCCGGCGCCGTTGTGATGACCTCCAACTGCATCATAGATCCCAACGTGGGCGACTATAGCGACCGTATCTTCACCCGCTCCATCGTCGGCTGGCCGGGCGTGACTCACCTCGAAGGGGACGATTTCTCCGCCGTGGTGGCGAAAGCGTTGGCGCTGGACGGTTTCAAGCACACGGAGCTCGAGCACTTCATCACCATCGGCTTTGCCCGCAATGCCCTGATGCAGGCGGCACCAGCAGTGATTGAGAAGGTGAAAGCGGGTGAAATCAGCCACTTCTTCCTGGTGGGCGGTTGTGATGGCGACAAGGCCGAGCGTGCCTACTTCACCGAGTTTGCCAAGGCTGCCCCGCAGGACAGCCTGCTGCTCACCCTGGGCTGCGGCAAGTACAAGTTCAACAAACTCGATTTTGGCAACATAGGCGGCATTCCCCGTCTGCTGGACGTGGGTCAGTGCAACGACGCCTACTCCGCCATCCAGCTGGCGCTGGCGCTCTCCGAGGCGTTCGAGTGTGGCGTCAACGACCTGCCGTTGACCCTGGTGCTCTCCTGGTTCGAACAGAAGGCCATCGTCATCCTGCTCACCCTGTTGGCGCTCGGCGTGAAAGACATTCGCACCGGCCCGACCGCACCGGCCTTCCTGACCCCGGCCCTGCTCAAGGTGCTGGAGGAGCAGTTCGGGCTGAAAGGGACCACTACGGCCGAGGCCGACTTGGCCGAGATCCTGGCTGCCTGAATCCGGTGATCCCGCAGGCCGTGCCGGCCTGATCATCTCAGCATGTTGTAAGCCTTTGGCGAGCCTGATGGCTCGCCTTTTTTTCAAAGACCCGTGTGTCAAAAACATGTTTTCAAAATGAGGAGCCTTGTGATGACCTCCACCTCTCTCACCCTGCGTTGCATCGGTCGTCGCGCCGACACCCATGATGTGGCGAGCTGGCAGTTCGCGCCCGTAACCGGCAGTCTGCCCGCTGTGCTGGCCGGCCAGTGCGTGACCCTGCACACAGAGATAGACGGCCAGCCCATGTGCCGCGCCTATACCCTCTCCTCCAGCCCGCAGGATGCGTGCTGGCAAGTCACCATCAAGGATGTGGGGTTAGTCTCCCACCACCTGCACCAGAGCCTGCAGGTGGGGGACGAGATCCGGGTCGACGGCCCCTTCGGCGACTTCAACCTGACCGCGCTGCCCTGCGAGCGGCCGCTGTTGCTCAGCGCCGGTTCCGGCATCACTCCCATGTGGGCCATGTTGCGTGACGAGCTGGCCAAGCGCCCCGAGGCGGACATCCGCTTCATTCACAGCGCCCGCTCGCCCCAGGATCTGATCTTCGCGGACGAACTGGCTGCGCTGGCCGAGGCTCACCCCGGCGTGCGCCATGGGTTGGTGCTGGAGCAGGCTTCGGCCGCTCATCCCTGGGTTGGCCGGCTCACTCCCGCCATGCTCAAGGAGCTGGCGCCGGACCTGCTCGATCGCCACGCCTATCTGTGCGGCCCTGCGCCTTACATGACTGCCGTCTGCGCCATGCTGGCGGAGCTGGGGTTGCCAGCGGAACAGTTGCATCAGGAGTCGTTCGGCCTGCCTGCTGTTACATCGGGCGCGGCGCCGGTTGCGGCCGCCAGCGACCATTTCTGGCTGACCCTCAAGAAAAGCGGCAAGAAGGTGAAGATATTGCCGGGCCAGACCCTGCTGGCCGCCCTGGAAGGGGCTGGCGAAATCATGATGGCCGCCTGCCGCGCCGGAGTGTGTGGCGCCTGTCGCTGTACCACGACCGGCAAGATCGAACGGCAGAGCGTGATGACGCTGAGTGCGCAGGATCTGGAGGGCGGCGTCGCACTGGCCTGCTCCTGTACCGTCAGGGGGGATGTCAGCCTCGACTATTGAGGGGCGTCATTAGTATCTCACTCTTTTCCCGAGTGGGCAGGGCGGGTAGACTCTGCCCCAGTTTCACCAGAACACGGGATAAAAAATGACAATATTGGTTACGGGCGGCGCCGGTTACATCGGCTCCCATACCCTGGTTGAGCTGCTCAATGCCGGGCAGCAGGTCGTGGTGCTGGACAACCTCTCCAACGCCTCCCCCGAATCGCTCAAGCGGGTCGAGCGGATCACCGGCAAGCCGGTCACCTTCGTCGAGGGCGATGTGCTGGACAGAGCTTGCCTGCAGCAGCTGTTTGCCGCCCACAAGATTGAATCCGTGATCCACTTCGCCGGTCTCAAGGCGGTGGGGGAGTCGAGCCAGATCCCGCTCACCTATTACCAGAACAACATCACCGGTACTTTGGTTCTGTGCGAGGAGATGGCAAAGGCGGGCGTGTTCCGGCTGGTGTTCAGCTCGTCGGCCACCGTGTATGGCGATCCGGCCTCTGTGCCGCTGCGGGAGGATTTCCCCACCAGCGCGACCAATCCCTACGGTCGCTCCAAGCTGATGGTGGAAGAGATACTGCGTGACTTGTCCAAATCCGATCCGCGCTGGGCCATCGTCCTGCTGCGCTACTTCAACCCGGTCGGCGCCCACGAGAGCGGTCTCATCGGCGAAGATCCCAACGGTATCCCCAACAACCTGCTGCCCTACATCAGCCAGGTCGGCGTCGGCAAGCTCAAGGAGCTGGGGGTGTTTGGCAACGACTATCCGACCCCGGATGGCACGGGTGTGCGTGACTACATCCACGTGGTGGATCTCGCCCTCGGTCATCTCAAGGCGCTGGCCCGCATTGCTGCCGATACCGGTGTCTTTACCTACAACCTGGGTACCGGTCAGGGCTATTCCGTGCTGCAGATGATCAGGGCGTTCGAGGCGGCCAGCGGTCGCACCATAGCGTACCAGATCAAACCGCGCCGCCCCGGTGACATAGCCGAATGCTGGGCCGAGCCACACAAGGCTCGTGACGAGCTGGGCTGGCAGGCGGAGCGCGGGCTCGAGCAGATGATGGTCGACACCTGGCGCTGGCAAAGCCAGAACCCGAACGGTTATCAGTCCTGAGGGACTGAAGCCTGAATGGAAAAACGCCCCGGCATCGCAATGCCGGGGCGTTTTTTATGGCTCTGTCCCAATTACGTGTTGAAAAGCTAATCTTGAAGTAGGCCATCTCCTTGAGGTCTACCATCATGGATACCCCTGCCTTTCAACAC
>NZ_JBSTYL010000008.1:0-189293 GCF_054052465.1 Aeromonas enterica
AGAAGTGAAACGCGGTAGCGCCGATGGTAGTGTGGCATTCGCCATGCGAGAGTAGGACACTGCCAGGCACCCAACATTGAAAGCCCGCTCATCTGAGCGGGCTTTTTTTATTGCTTGAAATTCGCATCTCAGCCGCCATTTTGCGTAATTCTGGCCATGCTTTGTCTCTTATTACCCCATAACCAGCCGTTTAATATCACCTCAGCTCAACCAGTAAGGTGCCTTCGGTACATTGCTTGCTGACGTGATAATTGCTATCTCATTGTGGCCTTTTCATTTGGTTCTCCACTCGACTCTCCGCCACCGAAACCCGGCGCCAAGCCTGCAATTAGGGTTGTATCTGGTTCATAACTCGGTAGAGTAAAGGGCATCTTGAGTTTGCCTGTACCCTCTTTTTCTTTTCTCTCTGGTACGGGCGTAACTTGGCCTGCTTTTATCAACCTTAAGCCAGTGGTATCGATATGGAACAAGTAAACAAGTCCACCTTCAGCGATGTATTGGAATATGTGCGTATGTCCCGTCGCCAGAACAAACTCAAGCGCGAGATCGCCGATAACGAGAAGAAGATCCGTGATAACCAGAAGCGGGTACTGCTGCTCGACAACTTGAGCGACTACATCAAGCCGGGCATGAGTATAGATGAGGTTCAGGCCATCATCGCCAACATGCGTACCGACTATGAAGAGCGTGTCGACGATCACATCATCAAGAATGCCGAACTGTCCAAAGAGCGCAAAGATCTGAGCTCCAAGCTCAAAGCCATGAGCTCCAGCAAGTAGGCCAGCTTCGCTGCTATCTGAAAACACCGGCTTTTGGCCGGTGTTTTGTTTTCCGCAATCAGCTCGGATCTCTTCGTGCGCTGCAACAATCGGCTCCCCTTTTTATAATCGCCCTGTTACCATCACTGCAAAGCGGTCAATAGTTTTCAAGCCATTGACTTGAAAAGACTAAGCTTGAGTGAAACACAATAAATTGCGCAACCATGGTGGGGCTGATATGGGCGCATCAGAACAGACGGATTTGAACAAAGTGGCATCTCAGGATTCATCCGTCCCACGCGCGGACGGCAAGTACAAGCGCAAACGTCGTCCCTGGTGGCGCTGGTTGTTCTGTTTTCTCTTTTTGCTGTGCCTGGCAGCGGCGATCGCCCTGGTTGGCTATGAGATGCAGACATCCAGGCTGCAGTCACAGGAGATCTCCCGTTATGCTGCCAAGCTGACTTATCAGGTCGAGCCGGGCCCCAGCAAACAGATAGCCTTCCCCGATGATGGCCCCTTCGACAAGCGGCTCGGCTACGTGCTGCTGCCCATGATGCAGGAGCGCTTGCTGCAACGGGGTTACCAGGTCAGCGAGCAGGTACATTTTTCCGATGCACTCTATGACTACGCCAGTCGTGGCTTCTTTGTTCCCTATACCGAGAAGGTGCAGGCCGGGCTGACGCTGCATGACTGTCGGGCAGAACCCTTCTATCAGTTCAAGTATCCGACCCACTATTACCCGGATTTTGCCTCCATCCCGCCGCTGGTCATACAGTCGTTGCTGTTCATTGAGAACCGCGATCTGCTGAGCAACGAGCAACCACTGGCGAACCCTGCGGTGGACTGGCCCCGTTTTGCCAAGGCGGCCATGTCCCAAGTCGGCAAGGCGCTGGATATGCAGGATCAGTCCGCCGGCGGTAGTACTCTGGCCACTCAGGTCGAGAAGTATCGCCACTCACCGGACGGTCTGACTCTGTCTCCTACCGAGAAGATCCGCCAGATGGCCTCGGCCAGCGTGCGCGCCTATCGGCTGGGCCCCAAGACGCTGGAGGCGCGCAAGCTGGTCGCCTGGGCCTATCTCAACTCGGTTCCGCTCTCCGCCGCCCCCGGTTATGGTGAGGTGCATGGCTTGGGTGATGGTCTCTGGGTTTGGTTTGGTGCCAATGTGGACGAGGTGAATCGTCTGCTGGATCCAGCTCGCAACCAGGATGCGTCACTTGCAGAGCAAGGGTTGGCCTTGCGTCAGGTGGTTTCGCTGATGATTGCCCACCGTCGCCCTTCCTACTATCTGGCACAGGGGCGCGATGCTTTGGCGACCTTGACCGACAGTTATCTGCGCCTGTTCGTGCAGGAGGGGATGATTACGCCGCCTTTGATGGAGGCTGCACTGAAGGCCAAGATCGCGTTCCGCGATTTCCTGCAGTCTCCTGCGGTGACCAAGGTCAACAACAACAAGGGGTTGCAGGTCGCCCGCACGCGCCTTAGTCGCCAGCTCGGGGTGCAGCTCTATGATCTGGACCGACTGGATTTGACCGCTGATACCAGTCTCAACATGCCGTTGCAAAACGAGGTCTCGCGTTATTTGCAGCAGCTGGCCGATCCGACGTTTGCCGCTCAAGTAGGCTTGTTTGGTGAGCGCCTGCTCTCGCCGGAGAAGACGGGGGATGTACGTTACAGCTTCACCCTGTTTGAGAAATCGCCAGAGGGCTTCAAGGTGCGGGTGCAGACTGACAACACGGATCAGCCGTTCGACATCAATGAGGGGAGCAAGCTGGAGCTGGGCTCCACCGCCAAGCTGCGGGTGCTGACTACCTACTTGGAGATTGTGTCCGAGCTGCACGACAGCTATGCGGACAGGTCTGCAGAGAGTCTGCGCAAAAGTGAGGTATCGGAGCAGGATAACATCAGTCGCTGGGCCGTCTCTTATCTGATGACAGCGAAGGACAAGAGCCTGCCCCTGATGCTGGAAGCCGCACTGGATCGCAAGTATTCCGCCAGCCCGAGCGAAGGCTTCTTTACCGGGGGGGGGATGCACACCTTCAACAACTTCCGCCGTGAGGATAACGGTCGCATTCCGGCGATCCGCGATGCGCTGCGCGAGTCCATCAACCTGCCGTTCGTGCGGCTGATGCGCGATATCGTGCGTTACAGTCTGTATCGGGAGGGCAACCGTGCCCAGCTGCTCAAGGATGATCGGGATCCACGCCGTACCGAGTATCTGGCCAAATTTGCCGATAAAGAGGGCCAGACCTATCTGCTGCGCTTCTGGCGCAAATACCGCGGCAAGACTGCAGACGAGCAACTGGACACCTTCCTTGATGGCCTGAAGCCGAGTGCAGTACGCCTCGCCGCCGTGCATCGCTATCTGATGCCGGATGCGTCGCAGGAGGTGTTCGCAGCCTTTCTGGCCAAGCGTCTGCCAAGGGAGAAGCTGAGCGACAGGCGAATTGAGCAGCTCTACACCAGCTATGGCCCCGGCAAATATTCATTGCCGGATCAGGGCTATATCGCTCGGGTGCACCCGCTGGAGCTGTGGTTGCTCTCCTACCTGAAGAAGTTTGACCAGGCGACCTTCGCCGATGCCGTCGAGGCGAGCCGGGACGAACGGCAGGAGGTCTACAGCTGGCTGTTCAAGACCCGTCACCGCAGTGCGCGAGACAGCCGTATCCGCACCATGCTGGAAGTCGAGGCCTTCCTCGATATTCACCAACGCTGGGCCAGACTGGGCTATCCATTTGATCATCTGGTGCCATCACTGGCAACCGCGCTGGGTAGTTCGGGGGACAGACCCGCAGCCTTGGCTGAACTGATGGGGATCATCCAGAACGGTGGCATACGTGCGCCAACCCTGCGTATTGAGCATCTGTCGTTCGCCAAGGGCACACCATTTGAGACCGAGTTCAAGCCAGCCCAGGCCGAGGGGACACGAGTATTGCCGGTTGAGGTGGCCACCGCGCTGCGCAATGCACTGTCGAAAGTAGTGGAAGGGGGCACGGCAAGGCGCATCGCCGGCGCCTTTGCCTTGCCGGATGGTACTGTATTGCAGATGGGCGGCAAGACCGGCACGGGTGACAATCGGATTGAGACGGTCGGACGCTATGGCAACGTGACCAGTTCGCTGGCACGCAACCGGACTGCGACCTTCGTCTTCTATCTGGGCGAGGATCACTTCGGTACTTTGACCGCCTATGTACCGGGTAGCCAGTCTGACAAGTTCCGTTTCACCTCGGCCTTGCCAGTGCAAGTGCTCAAGGGGATGGCGCCGCTGCTGATGCCTTATCTGCAACCTGGCACCCATACCCAATGCATGGCGGGCAACTGACGCGCAGAACTGCATAAAAAACGGGGCCAATATGGCCCCGTTTTACGCTGCGTCGATTGCTGTTCGCCATGCTGCGTGAGTCATCACTTACAGCAGGTTTTCGATTTCGCCGCGCAGGTACTGGTACATTTCGCGATAGGCGACCGGCGGCTTGTTCAGCTCCCGCTCCTTGTTGGCGGAACGGATCAGCTGGCGCAACTTCTGGCGATCCAGCTCGTGGAACTGGGACATCAGCTCGTTCAAGGCGCTGTCACCTTCGGTGATCAGGCGCTCCCGCCACTGCTCCAGGCGATGCAGACGGGCATTCACGGTGGAGTGGCGGTTCTTGATGATGGAGAGCGCTTCTTCAATCGGTTCGATATCACGGCTGCGCATCAGGCGGCCGATGAACTGCAAATGGCGACGGAAGGACTCATCCTTCTTGGGCTTGAGCTTGCGACCCAGTTCGACGGCATCTGCGAGCTCTTCATCCAGCGGGATTTTTTCCAGCTCGCTGTGGCTCAGGGAGACTATCTCCGCGCCCAGCTTCTGCAGCACTTCCGCATCGCGCTTGAGCTGGGTCTTGCTGGGGCCCCAGTCTTCCAACTCGTTGTCGTCTTGATATTGACTCATCGGTCTCTTGATTCCTGTCATTCACGTTGGTGGATATGTTACCAGCTTCTCCCGCTGGGCGCAGGGGTCTGATATGCTTAGCCCCCTTTCCTTCCTTCATACAGATGTGAGTTATGGATCAGCAAGACCAAATTCGCCAGGATCAAGCCCATCTTGAGGCCGTCGTTGCCGAGGCACTGGAGATAGCCAAGGGACTGGGCGCCTCGCTGGCCGAAGTCTCCATCAGCAAGCAGACCGGGTTGTCGGTCAACACCCGTGGTTGTGAACTGGAAAGTATCGAATTCAACAAGGATGGTGCCCTTGGCATCGCCGTTTATCGCGATGGTTGCAAGGGATCCTCCTCGACTACCGATCTGGGCAAGCCTGCCATCCGCGCCGCCGTCGAAGCGGCCATGGAGATAGCCCGCCACACCTCGCCCGATGACTGTGCAGGTCTGGCTGATGCCGACCTGCTGGCCTGGGATGCCCCCGATCTGCAACTGTGCCATCCTATCGAACTGGATCCCCAGCGCGGTATCGAACTGGCCATCGAGTGTGAGCGACTGGCGCTCGGTCGTGATGCCCGCATCAAGCATTCCGACGGGGCTGGTTTTTCCAGCCACCTCGGCATCAAGGTCTATGGCAACAGCCACGGCTTCGTCAAAGGCTATGTGGCGTCACGCAACTCTCTGAGCTGCGTGCTGATCGGTGAGCTGGATGGCGACATGCAGCGGGATTACGGCTACTCCTCCAGCCGCGATCTGGCCGGGCTCTGGAGCCCGCAACGCATCGCTGACGAGGCGGTGGAACGCACCGTCTCCCGCCTCGGCGCCCGCAAGATCTCCACCCGCCATGCTCCCGTGCTGTTTCACCCAGACACGGCTGCCGGCCTGTGGGGTCATCTGGTGATGGCCATCAGCGGTGGCAACCTCTATCGCAAGTCGAGCTTTCTGCTGGACAAGCTGGGCAAGCAGATCCTGCCCGAGTGGCTCACCATTCAGGAGTTCCCCCACCTGCTGGGCGGGCTGGCCAGCACCCCGTTCGATGGGGAAGGGGTGCGTACCCGTGACATGGACATAGTGCGCAACGGCGAGCTGATGAGCTGGCTGCTCACCTCCTATTCGGCCCGCAAGCTGGGACTGACCACCACGGGTCATGCCGGTGGCATCCATAACTGGCAGGTCTCCAGCACGGGTCAGAATTTCCAGGAGATGCTCAAGGAGATGGGTACCGGTCTGCTGGTGACCGAGCTGATGGGGCAGGGGGTCAACATCGTCAATGGTGACTACTCCCGCGGCGCCGCCGGCTTCTGGGTCGAGAACGGCGAAATAGCCTACCCGGTCGAAGAGATCACCATAGCTGGCAATCTGACCGAGATGTTCAGTCATATAGTGGCGGTGGGTAGCGACGAAGATGAACGCTCCAGCCTCAAAACCGGCTCTGTGCTGGTCGAAAACATGAAGCTGGCAGGCCATTGATCCCCTCTTGGCTCGCGCTGAAATGATGCAATGAAAAGGCCCCCTCGCCAACGCGAGGGGGCCTTTTTATCAGCCTGCGATCAGGGGCTATCAGCCCTTGATGCGCTCGATGCGGCCACCCAGGGCCTGCAGTTTGTGCTCTATGTCTTCGTAGCCACGGTCGATGTGATAGATACGATCGACGATGGTGGAGCCTTCGGCCACGAAGCCGGCCAACACTAGGCTGGCGGAGGCGCGCAGGTCGGTCGCCATTACCTGGGCACCCTTGAGTTGCTCGGTGTCACGGCAGATGGCCACATTGCCCTGCAGTTCGATATCTGCGCCCATCCGTACCAGTTCCGGTACGTGCATGAAGCGATTCTCGAAGATGGTCTCTGTGACCATGCCAGTGCCCTTGGCGACGGCGTTCAGCACGGTGAACTGGGCCTGCATGTCGGTCGGGAAGGCCGGGTAAGGGGCCGTCTTGATGGTGACCGGCTTGAGGGTACGACCCGTCATGTCGAGGCTGATCCAGTCAGCACCCTTCTCGATCAGTGCACCCGCCTCTTCCAGCTTGACCAAGACGGCTTCCAGCAGGGAGGGATCTGTCTTGCGGCAGGTGATCTTGCCGCCGGTAACCGCTGCGCCCACCAGGAAGGTACCGGTTTCGATGCGGTCAGGTTGCACGCTGTAGCTGCCCCCGTGCAGACGTTCGACACCGTCGATAATCAGGGTGTCGGTGCCCGCGCCCTGGATCTTGGCACCCAGCGCATTGAGGAAGTGGGCCAGATCGACCACTTCCGGCTCGCGCGCGGCGTTTTCGATCACGGTACGACCGTCGGCCAGGGTAGCGGCCATCATCAGGTTTTCGGTACCGGTGACGGAAACCATGTCCATCAGGATGTGGGCACCTTTCAGACGACCGTCGACGCGGGCCTTGATGTAGCCATCCTCGATGGTGATTTTTGCACCCATCAGCTCCAGGCCGTGGACGTGCAGGTTCACCGGACGGGCGCCGATGGCGCAGCCACCGGGCAGGGAGACGTCGGCAGCACCGAAACGGGCGGCCAGCGGGCCCAGCGCCAGGATGGAGGCGCGCATGGTCTTCACCAGCTCGTAGGGGGCGACGTGGTTGTTCACCGCACCGGTCAGCACGGTCACGTTGCCGTTGACCTTGGTGGTGGCGCCCAGCATCTCCAGCAGCTTGATGGTGGTACCCACGTCTTTCAGGCGCGGTACGTTGGAGAGGTGGATCTCCTCATCACACAGCAGGGTGGCGAACAGGATAGGCAGGGCGGCGTTTTTGGCGCCAGAGATGGTCACTTCGCCGTTGAGAGTACAACGACCATCAATTTTAAATTTGTCCATTTACTTAGATACCAAATCAGGAGGGCAGTAGGAATTTACGTTCGCGCTTCCACTCGGCATCGGTAAAGGCCTTGATGGAGAGGGCGTGAATGGCGTTGCTGGCGATCTTGTCCATCAGCGGGGCATAGATGGCCTGCTGCTTCTTGACCCGGCTCATACCGTCAAACATGTCACCGACGGCGATCACTTGGTAGTGACTACCGTCCCCTTTGACATGGACTTCGGACAATGGCAGAGCCTCGAGGAGTATCGCTTCAATTTCAGAGACTTGCATTATGCGTCCTCAGTTGTGAGCGGGGTTGACTGAAACAGCCCGGCCACCCCGTACAGGTTGGCCAGGGTATAAAAATCAGTGGAGGCGCCCACCAGTTGCGGTGTGGCGCCTCGTGCCAGTGTGGCCTTGGCCCATTTGACCAACAGGGCCAGCCCGGCGGAGTCCAGGGTGGTGACCTCGCCCAGTTCGAGCCGATCTTCCTGCCACCAGTCGGCGCGGCGTTGCCACAGCTCAACGACCTGGGGTGCCTGCAGCTCGCCGCTCAGTCTCATGACTTGATGACCAGCGGCTTGGCATTGTGGGCGCGCAGTTGGGCGATCACCGCATCTATGCCGTTCTGGCGAATGAGGCCACCCAGCTCGTTCTGCTTGGCAGAGAGCAGGCTGATCCCTTCGGCGACCATGTCGAAGGCTTTCCATTCGCCGGTCTTGTTGTTCTTGCGCAGCTTGAATTCAAGGAAGATGTCCGGTTTGCCGGTCTCTTTCACGCTGACGTTGACGGCCGTGATGTTGCTGTCACCTGGCGCCTTGCCCGGCTCGACCTTGACGGTCTGCTTGTCGAAGTGCGCCAGCGCATCGGCGTAGGAGCTCACCATGTATTCGGTGAACACTTCGACGAAGGCGTCACGCTGGGCCGGAGTGGTCTGCTTGATCTGGTTGCCGAGCACCTTGTAGGCGGCGAAGCGGTTGTCCACGTAGGGCAGCAGCTCTTCGCGTATGATCACCCGCAGATGATCCGGGTTGCTCTTCACCTGGGACTTGTCCGCCTTCAGGCGGGCAAAGGTCTGCTTGGCCGCTGCGTCCACCAGGGCATAGGGATCGGTGGCATCGGTGGCGTGAGCGACCAGGGAAAACAACATGCTGGTCATCAGGCCCAGCAGCAGGGCGATCTTCTTGAACATGGTTACTCCTTACTTGCTGTCTGACTTGGTGTCGGAAGATTGGCTGTAGAGGAACTTGCCAATCAGGTCTTCCAGCACAATGGCGGATTTGGTGTCTTCAATCATGTCGCCATCCTTGAGCATACTGGTCCCCATCGCCTCATCGGTGAAACCGGGCATCAGTCCTATGTACTGCTCACCGAGCAGCCCCGACGTCAGGATGGAGAGGCTACTGGTTTCGGAAAACTCGCCGGCACTCTTCTGCATCTGCAGGGAGACGACTGGCACCTGGCTCTTGGCATCCAGGGTGATGTCGCTGACCCGACCGACGACAACGCCACCGACCTTGACCGGTGAACGTACTTTCAGGCCGCCGATATTATCGAAATGGGCGCGCAGGGTATAGGTTTCTCCTTCCGGTTTGAAACTCAAACCTGCCACTTGCAGTGCCAACGCCAGAATGGCACCGATGCCGGCCAGCATGAAGGCGCCAACCAGGAATTCTACTTTGCTGAACTTCATCTTTACCTTATCCAAACATGACTGCGGTGAGTATAAAATCCAGGCCGAGCACGGCCAGGGAGGAGTGGACCACGGTACGGGTCGTGGCCTGACTGATCCCGGCCGAGGTCGGCTTGGCATCATAACCGTTAAAGAGCGCAATCCAGGTGACAACCAGTGCGAAGATCACACTCTTGATCGCCCCCTGCATGATGTCATCCTGCCAGTCGACAGAGGCCTGCATGGCGGACCAGAAGCCCCCTTCGTCCACCCCCAGCCAATCCACACCGACCAGCTTGCCGCCGAAGATGCCGATCAGGCTGAACATAAAGGCCAGCAGCGGCATGCTGATGACCCCGGCCCAGAAACGGGGAGCCACTACCCGGCGCAGCGGATCCACCGCCATCATCTCCAGGCTGGAGAGCTGCTCGGTGGCTTTCATCAGGCCGATCTCGGCGGTGAGGGCCGAACCGGCGCGGCCGGCAAACAGCAGCGCCGTCACGACAGGACCCAGCTCCCGCAACAGGGATAGGGAGACCAGCGGGCCCAGGCTCTGCTCGGCGCCGAAGTCCTTCAATACGTTGTAACCCTGCAACGAGAGCACCATGCCGATGAAGAGACCTGACACCAGTATGATGGCAACGGACTGAACACCCACCACATACAGCTGCTGAAGCAGCAGGGGGAAGTGTTTGCGCGGCTCGGGTTTGCCCGCCAGCGCATGAAACAGCATGATGGTGGCGCGGCCGATGGAGCTGATGAAACGCACTCCGACCCGGCCCAGCTTGCTTACTTGGCTTATCAACATCACAGATCCTGTAGCAGGTCGTCTGCCGGAAAATGGAACGGAACAGGACCGTCGGGCAATCCTTTCAGGAACTGCTCGACTTCGGGATTGTGCTCCTCGCGCAGCTGATCCGGCGTGCCGTGTGCCACCACCTTGCGATTGGCAATGATGTAGGCGTAGTCGGCTATGCTCAGCACCTCTTTCACGTCGTGGGTGACGATGACGGAGGTGATACCGAGGGCACCGTTCAGCTCCTTGATCAGCTTGACCAGCACCGCCATTGTGATGGGGTCCTGGCCGACGAAGGGCTCGTCATACATGATGAGGTCCGGATCCAGCGCGATGGATCTGGCCAGTGCCGCGCGGCGGGCCATGCCGCCAGAAAGCTCGGACGGCATCAGTTTTGCCGCGCCACGCAGACCGACCGCCTGCAACTTCATCATGACGATGGTGTGGATCAGCTCCTCCGGCAAGCCGGAGTGTTCGCGCAGCGGGAAGGCCACGTTGTCGTAGACCGTCATGCCGGTAAACAGGGCGCCGCTCTGGAACAGCATGCTCATCCGCTTGCGCACCTCGTACAGGCGCGAGCGGGAGAGGGTGGGGATATCTTCCCCGTCAAACATGATATGACCGGACTCAGGCTTGAGCTGGCCACCGATCAGCCGCAGCAGGGTGGTCTTGCCTATGCCGCTGGGGCCCATGACCGCAGTGACCTTGCCACGGGGAATGGTCAGGTTGATCCCGTCGTATAACAGCCGATCTCCGTGACTGAAGGTCAGGTCGGAGATGGTGATCAGGTCATTGTTCAAACAATTGTCCATCCGGTGTAAATGAAGAGCGAATTTTATGGGCTAGTCTAGGTCTAAGCAACAGCAAGGAACAACTATTGAACAGCCTACCTTCCCTAAAGCGCGACAGTTTTGTGTAACCAATTGTCTCTCTTTTAGGACCGAGAAGTATCCGATTCGCTTATCTCGACAGACTTTTTTATAATCCCGCAGCAAATTTCGGCCCGGAGCTGTGCCTTTATGTCTGTAAAGCCTGAAAAAGTGTCTGAACTGTTCGATTTTCGTCGCAGCGCCCGTACCGTGCTGGACATTGAAAAACAAGCGATTGATGGACTCTATCAGTACCTGAATGATGCCTTCGATCAGGCATGCAACCTGGTGCTGCGCTGCAGTGGCAAGATAGTCGTCACCGGCATGGGCAAGTCAGGCCATGTCGGGAGCAAGATTGCAGCTACCTTGGCCAGCACCGGTACCCCCGCCTTCTTCCTTCACCCTGGCGAAGCCAGTCACGGTGATCTGGGGATGATCTCCAGCGGCGATCTCATCATCGCCATCTCCAATTCGGGCGAGAGTGACGAGATCCTGGCCCTGCTGCCAGTGCTCAAACGCCGTGGCATCCAGTTGATCTGCATGACCGGCAACCCTGCCTCCACCATGGCCAAGGAAGCGAACGTGCATCTGTGCGTGCGAGTCGAGAAGGAGGCGTGCCCGCTCGGGCTGGCGCCCACCTCCAGCACCACGGCCACTCTGGTGATGGGAGATGCACTGGCGGTTGCCCTATTGGAAGCACGCGGTTTTACCGCCGATGACTTCGCCCTTTCTCACCCGGGTGGTTCGCTGGGCAAGCGGTTGCTGCTGCGGGTTGGTGACCTGATGCACAGTGGCGAGTTGTTGCCCCGGGTGGGGATAGATGCCACCATCAGCCAGGCGCTGCTGGAGGTGAGTCGAAAGGGGCTGGGGATGACGGCGGTCGTCGACGCCGATGGCCGGCTGGCCGGGCTCTTTACCGATGGTGACCTGCGCCGCATTTTGGATCTACAGGTGGATATCCATCACACCCCGATCGCCAAGGTGATGACGGCCAACTGTGTTACCGTAGGACCCGAGATGATGGCGGCAGAAGCTGTCAAACTGATGGAAACCAGAAAGATCAACGGATTGCTGGTGGTGGATGAGAACAAACGTCCGCTGGGTGCCTTCAACATGCACGACCTGCTGAAAGCCGGAGTAATTTGATGCAAAACGTACCGACCCTCTATGGTCCGGTGACGCGCAGCCAATATGACAGCGCGGCGCAGGTCCGCCTGCTGGTGTGCGATGTGGATGGAGTCCTCTCCAATGGCCTCATCTATATGGGCAATGACGGTGAAGAGCTGAAGACCTTCTGTACCCGCGATGGCGCCGGCATGCGCGCCCTGCTCAACGCCGGGATAGAGATCGCCATCATCACGGGGCGCAACTCCCGCATCGTCAGCGATCGGATGAAGAGCCTGGGTGTACAGCATCTGGTGCAGGGGGCAGATCAGAAGCTGCCCCACTTCGAGGCACTGCTGGCCAAGCTGGGGCTGACGCCGGAGCAGGCCGCCTACATGGGTGATGACACCATAGATCTGCCGGTGATGCAGGCCTGTGGCCTCGGCATCGCCGTGGCCGATGCCCATCCACTGGTGCTGGCCCGGGCCGACATGGTGACCCGACTGGCCGGTGGACTGGGTGCGGTGCGCGAGGTGTGCGACCTCATTCTGCAGGCTCAAGGACTGGGTGACTATCAGCCAGAGGCCTCGGTATGAGCAGACAGACGCTGCTGTTCGCCTTGCTGTTTCTGGTGGCGCTGGCCGCCTGGCAGCTCGGCGATATCGAACTGGTGCCGGAGCCGACCACCAAGGTCGAGAACTATCAGCCGGACTTCACCGCCAAGAATCTGGTCACCACCCGCTTTGACGCCGATGGGCGGCGCACCGAGCGGCTGGAGTCCGAGTATGCCGAGTATTACCAGCTCCTCGAACAGGCCACCTTCAACAAGCCGGTGGTCTACATGTTCGACAAGCAGGGCGAGGCCGAGTGGAAAGTCACGGCCGATACCGGCGTGCTCAACACAGATGACAACGTGATCCTGCGGGACAAGGTGCATCTGGATGGCCTGCTGCCCACCTCCTTCATCTCCACGCTGGATACCCCCTATCTGGAGCTGGATCTGGTGACCCAGAACGTGAGAAGCAATCAGCAAGTCAGCATAGTGGGTAAGGATTTCCAGACCGAGGGCATTGGCCTGAAGGGTCATCTGGAACGCAAATATTTTGAATTACTGGACCAGGGCCATGCCATCTATTTCAATGAAAAACGTTAATCTGGCCCTCGCGGCCCTGCTGCTGTGCGGCACCGTGAGTGCCAAAGAGTCCGACTTTGCCGAGAAGGTCTATGTGGATGCGGTCAAACAGGTGGCTGAGCTGCAGGACAACCGCATCACCTTCAGTGACGATGTCATCATCACTCAGGGCACCATCAAGATTAAGGCCGACAAGGTAGTGGTGATCCGCTCCGGCGAGAAAGGGGCCGAGGTGATGACGGCCTATGGCAACCCCGCCACCTTCTTCCAGATCCTGGACAACGGCAAGCCGGTCAACGCCCATGGCAACAGCATCCGCTACGAGCTGAAGAACCGGTTGGTGACCATCACGGGCAATGGCCAGCTCAAGCAGGAAGACAGCCAGGTCAACGGCGATCTGATCCGCTACGACATCGTCAAACAGAAGATGATCGCCGAGAGCAAGGGCCCGACCCAGCGCGTCAAGACGGTGTTCCTGCCGGATCAGGTAGAGAACTTCGACAAGCCCGCCGATCAGAAGAAGCAGGGAAAATAAGCCATGGCAGTGTTGAAAGCAGCCGGCCTGCAAAAAAGTTACAAGCGCCGCATGGTGGTCAGTGATGTGAGCCTGGAAGTGGGGACTGGCCAGATCGTCGGATTGTTAGGTCCGAACGGGGCCGGAAAGACCACCTCCTTCTACATGATAGTGGGGCTGGTGCAGAGCGACGCCGGTCTTATCACCATAGACGATCAGGACATCAGCCTGCAGCCTATGCATATCCGTGCCCGCAACGGTATCGGCTACCTGCCGCAGGAGGCTTCCATTTTCCGCCGTCTGTCGGTGTTCGACAACCTGATGGGGGTTATGCAGACCCGCAAGGGGCTGAGCCGTGAAGAGCGGGAAGACAAGGTCGAACAGTTGCTGGAAGAGTTCAATATCACCCACATTCGCGACAACCTGGGTCAGAGCCTGTCCGGGGGGGAGCGGCGGCGGGTCGAGATCGCCCGAGCGCTGGCGGCCGAGCCGCGCTTTATTCTGCTGGATGAGCCATTTGCAGGGGTCGATCCCATTTCTGTGATAGACATCAAGAAGATCATCCAGCATCTGAAAGATAGAGGCTTGGGTGTCTTGATCACCGACCACAACGTCAGAGAGACTCTGGATGTATGCGAGAAGGCTTATATCGTCAGCCACGGCAAGATGATTGCCGAAGGTGCACCGGCCGAGATACTCGCCGATGAACAGGTCAAGCGCGTCTATTTGGGCGATCAATTCAGTCTATAGTAAGGAGGCATCTCTTCATTTCCTTTGACGACTGCCTCGCTGAACATAAGGATATCCCGACGTAGATGAAGCCGACATTACAGTTGCGTCTCGGCCAGTCCCTGACCATGACGCCGCAATTACAACAAGCGATTCGTCTGCTCCAGCTCTCCACTCTGGAACTCCAGCAGGAAATTCAGCAAGCGCTCGATAACAACCCCTTGCTGGAGCAAGAGGAGAATGAGGTGCAGGAGACCAGCCCGGAAGAGCCGGTCGACGCCAGTCAGCTCGACTCCAGCGATGCCATGGCCCAGGATCAGATGCCGGACGAGTTGCCGGTGGACACCACCTGGGAAGATGTCTACTCGGCCGGCACGGCCCAGAGCGCAGGCCCCATCCACGATGGGGAAGACAGCGTCTATCAGGGGGAAACCACCGAGAACCTGCAGGACTATCTGCTGTGGCAGATGCGGCTCACACCGTTCAGCGATCTGGATGCCGCCATCGCCCTTGCCATCATAGATGCCATCGACGATTCCGGTTATCTGACTGTCTCCCTCGAAGATATACAGGCGGCGGTGAGCAGCGAGGATGTCGAAGTAGAGCTCGACGAGGTCGAGGCCGTGCTCAAACGGGTGCAGCATTTCGATCCGGTCGGTATAGCCGCCCGCTCAGTGCAGGAGTGCCTGTTGATCCAGCTCGGCCAATACGCCCCCGAACTGCCCTGGCTCAATGAGGCCAGAGAGGTGATCAACGAGCACATGGACTTGCTCGGCAATCGCGATTATCGCACCTTGGCGCGCAAGACCCGGCTCAAGGAGAGCGACCTCAAGGAGGTGCTGGATCTCATCCAGCAGCTGGAGCCGAGACCGGGCAATGGCATCATCCAGAGCGACTCCCAGTATGTGATTCCGGATGTGACCGTGGTCAAGAAGGGCGCCAAATGGGTGGTTGAGCTCAATCCCGATTCCGCTCCGCGCATCCGTGTCAATGAAACCTATGCCGCCATGGCTCGCCAGGCACGCACCAGCACTGATACCCAGTTCATCCGTTCCCATCTGCAAGAGGCCAAGTGGTTCATCAAGAGTCTGGAGAGTCGCAACGACACCCTGCTCAAGGTGGCCAGCTGTATTGTCGAGCAGCAGCAGGGCTTTTTCGAGTATGGTGAAGAGGCCATGAAACCCATGGTGCTCAATGACATCGCCGAAGCGGTGGAGATGCATGAGTCGACCATTTCCCGGGTAACGACCCAGAAATACATGCATACACCTCGCGGCATTTTCGAACTGAAGTTTTTTTTCTCCAGTCATGTAAACACCGAAGGGGGAGGAGAGTGCTCATCGACCGCAATTCGCGCACTGATCAAGAAGCTGGTGACGGCAGAGAATCCCGCCAAGCCGCTAAGTGATAGCAAGATCGCGGATTTGCTGGCCGAACAGGGTATTATGGTGGCGAGACGCACGATCGCAAAGTACCGTGAATCCTTGTTGATCCCGCCATCCAATCAGCGCAAACGCCTGGTTTAGGCAAAACAAAAGGAAGACGTTATGCAAATTAACCTGACCGGACACCATGTCGAGATCACCGAAGCTCTGCGTGATTATGTGAATAATAAATTTGCCAAACTCGAGCGTCACTTTGACCACATCAACAATGTTCATGTGGTGTTGAGCGTAGAAAAACTGAACCAGATCGCCGAAGCCAAGCTGCATGTCAGCGGTGGCGAGGTGTTCGCCAATTCACAGCATGCCGACATGTATGCTGCGATTGATACCCTGCTGGACAAGCTGGATCGGCAGATCATCAAGCACAAAGATAAGTTAAATCAAAAATAACTATGCAACTTGAACACATACTGAGTCGGGACTGCACCAAAAGTGCGGTCCCTTGTACCAGCAAGAAACGCGCCCTTGAGATCATCAGTGAATTAGCTGCTGAGCGCTTGGGAACCTCCCGTCAGGTGCTTTTTGAGTGTCTGCTGGCCCGAGAAAAGATGGGCAGTACCGGGATCGGTGCCGGTATCGCCATTCCCCACGGCCGGATCGGAGACGAGTTTCCGCCGACCGCCATCCTGATGACCTTCGCAGAGCCTATCCCCTTCGACTCCATCGACAATCAACCGGTTGACCTGCTCTTTGCCCTGCTGGTGCCGGAAAGCGAGTGCAAGCAGCACCTCAAGACCCTTTCCCTGATGGCATCCAAACTGGGTGACAAGGCGGTTTGTCGCCAGTTGCGCCAGGCAACCAGCGATGAAGATCTCTATCAGATCATGACCTCGGCCTGATATGCAGGCCTCGTCATGACCCCAAGCGGTGAGGGAACAAGATGCAATTAATAGTGGTAAGTGGGCGCTCCGGCTCGGGCAAGACAGTTGCCCTGCGTGTGCTGGAGGATCTGGGTTATTACTGTGTGGATAACCTGCCAGTCAACCTGCTGCCCCAGTTGATCGTGTCGGTTGAGCGCCAGTATGACAAGCTGGCGGTCAGCATCGACGTGCGTAACCTGCCAGTGAGCCCGGACCAGCTGGAGACCCTGCTGGCCCAGGTGCGCAATGAGGGGCGGGTCGAATTTTCCAGCTTCTTCTTCGATGCGGAAAATTCCACTTTACTCAAGCGTTATGGCGAGAGTCGCCGGCTGCATCCCCTGTCGCGCAAACAGCTGTCGCTGGATGAGGCGATCCGGGAAGAGACCCACCTGCTGGCGCCGCTCTCCTCGACCGCCGACCTGCGCATCGACACCACCAACCTCAGCATTCATGACCTGAGCGAGCTCATCAAGACCCGTGTGCTCGGCAAGAAGGAGAACGAGCTGGTGCTGGTGTTCGAGTCGTTCGGCTTCAAGTACGGCATCCCCAAGGACGCCGACTTCGTGTTCGATGCCCGCTTTCTGCCCAACCCGCACTGGATCCCCGAGCTCAAGCCCTTCACCGGCAAGGATGAGCCAGTGGCCCGCTATCTCTCCAGCCAGCCTGACGTGATGCAGTTCATCCTGCAGATTGAGAACATGTTGGCTACCTGGCTGCCCCATCTGGAGCGCAACAATCGCAGCTATGTGACGGTGGGGATAGGTTGTACCGGTGGTCAGCACAGATCCGTGTTCATCGCTGAACAGCTGGCCGGTGCCTTCCGGCTGCTTGGCAAGAACGTCCAGATCCGCCATCGCACTCTCGACAAGAGTGCCCCGCAATTTTGATGGGCCAATAGGAAGATCAGATGACCGTCTCAGCCTCGGTGGAAGTGAAGAACAAACTGGGTATGCATGCCAGACCGGCCATGATGCTGTTCGAACTGGTGCAGGGCTTCGATGCCCACGTGCTGCTGCGCAACGAGGATGGCATTGAGGCCGATGCGGACAGCGTGATCGGCCTGCTGATGCTGGATTCTGCTCAGGGCAAGCAGGTGGAAGTGCAGGTGGAGGGCCCCGAAGAAGTGGAGGCGCTGGCCGCCGTGGTGGCGCTGTTCACCTCCGGCTTCAACGAGGAGTGATCTACTCCCGGCCGGTTCAAGAGCCGGTGCGCGCCAGTCCCTTGAAGCTGGCAAAATCCCGACACGCCAGCAAATTCTTGCTGGCTTTTTCGTTCATCAGCGCCAGAAACAGATCGTAGAGCCCCATCGCCTCTTCGTAGTCCGCCTTGCTGATGGCCAGCACGAAGATGAGGGCGGCTGTCTCGCCATTGCCCCAGTCGATTCCCTGCGGTGCCAGCACCGTATAGACCAGAGTGCGGCGCGCCAGCAGGCCGAGTGAGTGGGGCAGGGCTATGCCTTCCCCCAACAGGGTGGATACGATGCGTTCCCGTTCGTGCAACGAGCTTCGGAATCCGTTCTCTACCAGTTCTTCTACCTCCAGCTGATCGCAGATCCGGGCAAACAACTGGCTCTGGCTGAGTGGCTCATTCACCACCATGAAGTGCTCGGCATCGAAGTATTTGTCGAGCAGGTAGGGGCGGGTGCGGTCGATCAGCACCAGCTTGCCGAGCTGCTCCAGCTGATACTGGGTCGGGAAGGGGGCGACTTGCACCACGGGCACGTTCTTCTCGCCCACCTTGACTGTGCTGATGACAAAGTCCTGCTCGATCCGCGCCAATCCCTCGTAATCACGCACCGACTCCAGTGTCGTCAGCTGCAGTTGGGGATATTCCCGCTTGATGCGCGCCTCCAGCACCCGGAAGGTGGCGTTGCCTGTGTCGCACAGCAACAGCGCCTGGGGGCGACGGGTATAACCTATGTCATAGTGGCGCTCCAGCCCGACCCCGATATGGATCACCAGATAACCTATCTCGTGATGGGTCAGCCGATAGGGGGTCTGCCTGATCCACTCAGAAATGGCCGCCAGCGTAATATCGTAGGCGAGGGGATAGTACTGCTTGATGTGATCAGCCAGCGGATTGTGGCTGCCGATCTGGTATTTGACCCGCAGCAGCATGGCGCTGATGTGGGTCTGCAGGTCAGCCCGCAGTTGCAGATCACCGCGCAGGTCATAGGGGTAGTGCTGGTGGATATAGGCGAGCAGATGCCCGACCAGCTGTTCGCTCTCGGCTGCCATGGCCGGGCTGAGCTGGGGGGCATCGGCCGTGAGGCGGGCCTGGATCTGGATGGCGAGGCAGGCGACCTCCTTCTCTCCCGGTGGGGTCAGGGTCGGCAACTCGCCATAGATGTCGCGGGCGACCGCCAGCAGGGGGGCGGTGAGATCCTCGTTGGCAAACTGGTGCAGCTCATGGCCGGCCGCCTGGCGCAACAGGGCGACGGCGCAGTAGATGGCGAGCTGCTGCAGGCTCTCGTCGGCCAGACGCAGCTGGTGATGGCCTAGCTGGGCATGGATGTGATTGCCCACTACCTCCAGCGTCTTGCTGGGACAGAGGTTGGGCAGCAGGCTCTGCAACGGGTTGCTGTGCAGCAGCTCCTGATAGAGCAATTGGGTGAGGCAGGCGCGGATGGCGGTCTCGCCTCCCTGGATCCGCATCCCCTGTCTGGGTTTGCTGTCGATGGCGAGCCCGAAGTGGGCGAGTCTCTCCCGCACCTCTGCCATATCCCCCTGCAGTGCTGCCCGGCTCAGATACCAGGTATCTGCCAGCTCGTCGAGCTTGATCCCCTGTTCCGCCGTCAGCAGCAGGATCTGCAGGTGCAGCACCCGCTCGCGGCTGGTTCGGGGCAGGCTGCTCTCCTGCTCCTGGGCCGCCAGCAAGTCGTCAAACAGTCCCTGATTGTAAATCTTGAGCTGGTAGCCGCTGCCGCGCTGGTGGATCAGGTGAGCGCCGTGGGTGGCGATCAGCTCATTGAGGGTCGCCACATCGGTGCGCACCGTGCGGGTGGAGACATTGAGGCGGCGAGCCAGCTCCTCCTGCGGCAGCGGTTCGGTATGGAGCTGGGTCAGCAGTTGATGGAGTCTGGGGTGGGGCAGCTTGGTCATGAGAGGGGACGGGACTCCTGTCGCGAAATAAAGGGTCGATGTTAACAAGCGGGTCATTAACAAGCCAGGCACCGGCCAGTGATCGGACCGGTGCCATCTTTCGTCACGCCAACAGTCGTTTCACAGTGGCGAGCAGGGTACGCACGTCCTCGGGACGGGTCTGACCGCTCGCGCTGTCGATGATGGAACTGTAGATGTGGGGGATCACCTTCTCGACACCGGCGTCCAGCGCGATGCGGACTATCTCCTCGAAGTTCTCCAGATCGATGCCGCCTGTGGGTTCCAGCCAGAAGCCGTGACGGGCGCAGGCTTCAGCGACCGCCTGATACTCATCACGGCAGGTGAGGCCGCCCATGGGGAAGAACTTGACTGAGCTGCCGCCCATGTCCTTGAGCAGGGTGATGGCGGTGTCGATGGGGACTATGCCGTCGAGCTGCTGGGCACTGAGGGGCCCGGTGGAGATCTTTACCATGCCGGGGGTGCCGGTGGGGGAAATAAGGCCATTGACCAGCGTCTCTGGCTGGCCCAGCAGCGCCCGGCTGGCGCCGACCCCGGTGAATACCTGATTGACGTGCTGGGGCTGAAGCTGGCGAGCCAGCTCGGTCACCATGGCGGACTGACGTGGATCGCCCGCCCCCAGCCCGATGGAGAGGGCGTTGTCGATAAGGGTCGCGTACTCCTTCATATCGGCGACCGCAGAGGGCACATCCGGATAGTTTTTGGAGAGCACGCCGACCAGCACGTGGCCCTCGGCCGCCTCATAGATGTCAACGGCATTATCTTTGGAACCTGCCAGTACGTTGAGGCAGACACGGTCACGGTAGTAGTTGGGAGTTAAGGACATCAACGATTCTCCTGTACGAGGTTGGCAATGGCGGCATGGATCTGGTCGAGCTGGGGGGCGGTGACGCTGCGCACATCGATTTCGATATGCCCCTCGTTGGCCTTGTAGCCACGGCAGTAGATGGCAGGATTGCCCTGCTGCAGGCGGGTGACGACCTGCACAGTCGTCATGCCGATGCGGGCATGGTCGAAGGCGATATCGGTGCGGGCTATGTCGCGCCCCGCGCTGTCCCACACCACTTTGGCGCTGACGCCGGGCAGCTGGTTGAGGCGCTCGATGAAGGGGCTCATCTTGGCGACCATGGCGGCATCGCTCTCTTTCTCTTTTTCCAGATAGCGCTCGATGGCGTGGGTCAGGCCGAGGATCCCCTCCTTGCCCACCTTCATGGCCCGGCCGATGCCGTTGGCCTGCTGCTTGACCCACTCCACATACTGGCGTTTGCCGAGCACCAACCCGCTGGTGGGGCCTTCGATGGCCTTGGCGCCGCTGTAGATGACCAGATCCGCCCCCTGGTTGTAATAGAGACGCAGATCCTCTTCGGCAGCCGCATCGACGATGAGCGGCAGCTGGTGGGCTTTGGCCACCTCGGCCGCCTCGGCCACCGACAGAATGCTCTTCTGTACGCAATGGTGGGACTTGATGTAGAGGATGGCGGCAGTATTAGGATTGATGGCGGCGGCCAGCTGGGTAGCTGAGCACTCGTTGGCGTAGCCGGCCTCCACCACCTTGCCGCCCCCCAGATTGACCATGGTGCCGACCGGCGCGCCGAAGTTGACGTTGTGTCCCTTGGGCAGCACGATTTCACTCGGCACCTCGTGGGCATGGGCGTGCAGATGTTCGAGCCGATAGGGGTCGCCGCGCACTATCACGGCAGCCACCGACTGGGCGATGCCTGCGCTGGCGCATGAAATGACCACCGCATCTTCCACTCCCAGCAGGCCGGCCAGGTAGGCGCCGGTCTTGTTGACCAGATCCTTCACTTCGAAGTAGTGGCCCAGGCCGAAGTTGACCGCATCGATCACCTCCTGCTCCGGGGTGGAGACGCCGAGAATGGTCATCCGCCCTGAGGCGTTGATCACGGGTTTGAGCTGATATTTCTCATAAACAGAAGGCATGGTGTGATTTCCCATAGTGAGTCAGAACCAGGTCACCGCCCACCAGGGCGGCGAGGGGAAGCAGTTGCAGGTCTCCGCTGCGCGAGTGCGCCTCGGTATCCATAAACAGGGTTGGGTCGCTGGCCAGTTCGAACAGGGTCATATCGGCATCTGCGCCCACCTCGAGTCGTCCCTTGCCGGCTAGGCGCAGCGCATCGGCGGCCTGGTCGGTGACGCAGGCGAGCACCTGCTCCAGCATCATGCCGATGGCGAGAAACTTCGACATCACGTGGGCCAGGCTGTAGACCGGCCCCTTGATGCGGTTCTTGCAGTAGATGTCGGAGCTGATGGTGTGGGGCAGTATCCCCTGGGCAATGGCCAGCTCCGCCACCTCGAAGCTGAAGCTGGCGCCGCCGTGGCCTATGTCGAGCAAGAGGCCCCGCTGCATCGCCCCACGCACCGCCTGGCGCAGCTCGCCGGCCGGGGTCAGGATGCGGTTGGGCTTGCCGTTGAAGCAGTGGGTCAGCAGATCGCCATCCCCCAGCAGGGTGACAATCTCGTCCAGATCCGGTGGCGTGTTGCCCACGTGCACCATCAGTGGCAGCCGGCCGTGGGCCTGTTGCAGTGCCTTGGCCATGCGCAGCGGCTGCAGGCCGTTCTCGCCCACCACGCTGCCGCTCATGCGCGCCTTGATGCCGACGACAAAGCCGGGGTGACGGGTAATGGCTGCCGAGGTGAGTGCCATGTCCAGATCCCGGCTATCCGCCAGTTCGTTCTGGCGCAACAGGCCGATGCGGGAGATGTTGAGCAGGGCGTGCACCCGGGTCTTGCAGCCCGACGCGAGGCGCTGGAAGTTGTCCACGTCGTCGGCGCCTGTGCTGCCGGCATCGATGACGGTGGTGACGCCGGACTCGACGCCCACCTTGTCCGGCTCATCGTGATAGATGGGCGAGGCGGGGTAGCAGTGGGTGTGACCGTCGATCCAGCCCGCGCTCACATGCACCCGGCCCGCCAGATCCAGGGTTCGCTTCGCCTCGGTCCTTGCCTGCAGCTGGCCGATGGCCGCTATCTTGCCGTCCCGGATGGCGATATCGATGAGCTCGCCATTTCCCTGGCGTCCCGCTCTGATGATCATGTCGTACATGCTGATATCCCTCTTGGAACCTGCTTGCGCTCTTACTGCGAGGCCGTGATCAAGGCTCATGTGCTGCTCGGAATCTATACGCTCCGGTTCCTGCGCTGCTCTTCACCTTGCTGACGACCTCTCGCGACAGAGCGCAAACAGGTTCTTAAATGCCGCCCGAGAGACGGCCTGTGATTAAGCCAGAGCGACCGGGAAGAAGGTACCGAGCAGCATGGCACCGAGGATGGCGCCGCCTGTGATGGGCTTGTTCCACACGTAGAACAGCAGTGCACCCAGCAGGGAACCCAGCCCAATGGGGATGGAAGCACCCATGGCGGAGAGGATGATCAGGGGGCCCAGGAAGCGGCCCGAGCTGTTGCCAGCGCCCATCATCACATCCGCCCCGTAGGTGGAGTTGCTCTGGTTGATGGTGAACTTGCGCGCCAGGATGATGATGCCGCCGATGGCGACCCCTATGGTCATGCCGGTCGCCAGCGAGGCACCGAAGTTCTCCACCGGGTAGACGATGCCGGCACCCAGCAGCAGGGCAGGCACGCCCAGGCCGACCCCGGTCTGAATGGCGCCGCCGATATCCAGGATCCCCACCAGGGAGCCCTCTATGATGCGGGCAAACAGGAAGCTGGCACCGAAGGCGGCCACCGCGCCGTAGGCTCCAGTGTCCATGCCGGCTTTCAGCATGGCGACGAAGGCCACCTCGTTGAAGGCGCCGACCCCGTACAAGTAGTACATGTGGGTCCCGGCAAAGACGCCGGCCGAGAGCAGGCCGACGAAGATGGGGAAGGACCAGTCGGCGTACCAGAAGTTGTTTCTCAATTTCTCATCCATGTGGTGGCCCCTTATTTGCCGCTAAGCAGGTTATGGACGTTCTCCAGCCACAGGGGAATGCCCATGTGGAAGGATTCAATCAATTTCATGTCAAAGCCGCGGAAGAATCCGCTCAGCACGAACAGCAGCACTATGGCGCCCATCATCACGCGAGTGACATGGTTCCAGCCGCTCTCTTCCACCCCTTTACCGATCAGGATGCCGAGCACCAGACCCGGCACGGCGTTGCCCATGATGAGTTGTGCCAGACCGCCGAAGATGGTGGCCCAGAAGCCGGATTTCTTGCCCGCCTCTATGGCCGCCAGCCAGAAGATCACCGGCATGACGGTGTTGACCAGCAGGTTTGCAGCCGGCACCAGCACCTTGACGGCGGTGACCTGCAGGGCTTCCGGCACTGCGGCGGCCGTGCTGTTGAGGAAAGTGACGACGATGGCACCTATGATGCCGCCGGCGATGGCCATCTTCTTCGGGTCGTGCAGGGTGGTGGCGAGATCCCGGTTCTTGACCAGCAGTGCGGCCGTGGCCCAGTGCGGAATGATGCGGTGATCCACGTCCTGGGTGAAGGCACCGGCCGCCACGGTCGAGGCCCAGGCGTTGAAGAAAAAGCCCAGGCCGAACGAGAAGTGGGAGGCGGGATCCCCTTCGCAGGAGTTGAGCTCACCCAGGGTACGAAAGGCGCCCATGCCTTGTACGGTTGGGGCGTGGAACATGCGTGCCGCGCCAGCTCCCACCCCGACGCCCACCAGGCCGCCGATGATGAGTGACTTGATAAATATGATTAGAAACATCCAGAGTATCCTTCTTGTGAGGTGGTGCCAGCGGGTGGTGTCACACCAGAGTGAACGTCACTTGCTCGGCGTCCAGGCTGGTGACCTTGACCGTGATCTCCAGCTGGACGCGGAACTCGCGGCGCTGGCGCGGCAGGAAGAAGAACAGGAACTTCTCCACCCGGACCGACTCTTCGGCCTTGAGCACCTGCACCTCGACCGGTTCGATCCGCAGCATCACGCGCGGGTTGTCCTTGAGCAGGCTGTGCTGCACCTGGCTGAGGGCGGCGGCGAACGCCTGCTGGCGGGTCGCCCCCTTGCCGTTGACGATGACCTGGGTGGTGAAGTTCTCTTTCATCAGACGCGTCCGTGTTTCTTGGCGAAGGCTTCGACCAGCTTCTGGCCCAGCTCTTCCTTGTCCATGAAGCCGAAGCCCAGCACCACGCAGCCGTCATTGATGGCGGTGACACCCTCCTCGACGGAGCGCATGCCGTAACGGCACTTGTAGCCATACTTGGTCTGGGCCGTGATGGCACCGGCGCCGCCGCTGCCGCAGAAAGAGATACCGAGATCTGCCTGTTCCTTGTTCATCACATCACCGAGCTTCATGTCGGCGGCCATGCCAGGGATCACGGTCACGCTGGCGCCGGCGGTTTCTGCCCCGGCCCCCACTTTCTGACCCTTGCCGAGGCGATCTCCGATTACGAGTTTGATGGCTGACATTTAGATATCTCCTTTGAGTGAGCTGAGTTCGTTTTCTTTGGCGACTTCGAAATGGACGGACAAGAGGTGCGCCTCTTCATAGGCCAGCTTGTCCAGCCAGGCGACGACCTGTTCGGCCAGTCGCAAGGAGAGAGGGGAGATCTCCTCGAACAGACTGAGGTCGACCTCCGGCAGGGATTCGCCGCTATGGGAGCGCCACACCATGGCCTTGACGTGAGAGGCCAGCATCTGTTTCTGCACCTCATTGGGACGAATGCCCTGCTCGCCGAGCAGGGGGTGGATGCGCGCCAGGATCAGGTCGGTCTGGCGCAGCAATGCCTGGCTGTCCGGGGTCAGGTTCTGGTCATGAGTCTCTGTTTGCAATGTCTGCTCTCCAAGGCTGGCAGAAGGGATGGCCTTACCCTAAGCCGGCAGGGGCGTACAGAGGAGGCAGCGTTTTTCCGATTTGAAGCGGAAATTCCCGTGCACTTGGGCTGAAAATGACGGTTTTTGTGCGTTGGAGGGGGAAAGGGGGCTTATTGGGGCCGACTTAGTGTGATCGATAACGCATTGGACCAGCGGGGTTGGCCCGATAAGACTTGGTGGAAACTGTGAGTGGCCTCACGGATGGCAAGGAAAATAAGGGGGGGCTGAGATGACAAAGGGCGGGATACCGCCCTTGTTGTGGAGAGCGCCGAGCGTCAGCTGGCAGCCGCGGCACTTGCGTTGGCATTGTCCTTGTTCTGCTGTTTTTGCTGGTAGCGCAGGTCTTCTTCTATGGTGACCTGTACCTCCAGTGGTTTGCCATCGCGAAACACCGAGATGGTGAGCTTGGTGCCGGGGCGGCTCTCGACGATCTTGTCCATGGCGGCACGCACGCCACTGATGGCTTCCCCGTTGATCTTGAGCAGCACGTCACCCCGTTTCAGTCCGCCTTTGGCCGCCGGGCCGTTGGGATCCAGGCTCTCTACCACCAGGCCGCGCAGATCGCCCAGGTTCATCATGCGGGACACTATGGGATTGATCTCGACGCTGGAAATGCCGAGGTAGCCACGGATAACCCGGCCGTTGGCGATCAGCTCGTCCATGATCCGCTTGGCCAGCTTGTAGGGGATGGCGAAGCTGATGCCATAGCTCTCCTGATTGCCGTTGAGGTGATAGGCGGCCGTGTTGATACCGACCAGGTCACCGCGGGCGTTGACCAGGGCGCCACCCGAGTTGCCCTCGTTGATGGCGGCATCGGTCTGCAACAGGTCCTGCCGCCCATTGCTGTCCGGCCCCATGCTGGAGAGGCCGATCCGGCCGGTGGCACTGATGATGCCCTGAGTGATGGTCTGGCCGACGTTGTAGGGGTTGCCGATGGCGAGCACCACATCCCCCACATCCGGCAGCCGCTCGGGATCCTGCGGGATTACCGGCAGGTTGTCCGATTCTATGTAGAGCACCGCCAGATCGGTCAGCTGATCGGTGCCGACCAGCTCGGCACTGAACACGCGGCCATCTTGCAGCGCGACTATGATCTGGTCCGCGTCGGCAATGACATGGTAATTGGTCAGCACATGGCCACGCTGGCTCATGATGACGCCGGAACCCAGCCCCTGGGGCCTGAGTTCGGCTTGGTTGCCCTGATTGCGGGCAAAACTGCGGGTATAGATGTTGACGACGGCAGGGCCGGCCCTGTGGGCCGCATAGGAGAAGCTCAGCTCACGAGCATTGGTGATGATGCCGGGCAGCTGGGCACCACCCCGGAAATCGGGAAACAGCAGCAACAGGAGAGCCGCCACGGTTAGACCGAAGCCGACAGACTTGCCCAAGTAACTGATCAAAGGTGGGATTTTCATGTCATTCTCATCCGTACATGCAGCGCGCAGAGAATAACACTATCGGTGGATAAAAATCACCCGCGGCGAGGGCCGCGGGTGTGAGGGAGTTAACGTATCACCAGGTAGAGAGAGGACTCTCCGCGCTGTATGTTCAGTGCCAGCACTTCGGGTTTGTTTTTGAGCGCCTTGGTCAGCTCGTCCAGCGAGTTGATGCGCAGACGATTGACCCCGATGATGATGTCGCCTTTCTGCAGGCCGGAAGCGGCGGCAGGGGAACGCGGATCGATATCGGAGACGGCCACGCCGGTAACAGGTTCGGCGGTGGTGCTGAGCTTGGCCCCTTCCAGTGCCGGGTGCAGCACGCTGGCGAGGATCTCGCTGTCATCCGCTTTCTTCAGGATGACCTTGACGGTCTGCTCCTTGCCATCGCGGATAAGCCCCAGGGCGACCTGCTTGTCGGCCCCCATGGTCGCTATTTTGGCGCGCAACTCACCGAACGAGCGGATGGCCTTGCCATCTATGCTGATGATAATGTCGCCTGCCTTGATGCCTGCCTTGGCGGCGGCGGAGTCGGGCATGACCTGGTTGACGAAGGCGCCATCCTTCTTGTTGTAGCCGAAGGTCTTGGCGATCTCTGAGGTCAGCTCGGTCCCCGTGATCCCCAGCTGGCCACGGCGCACTTCACCGTACTTGACGATCTGTTCGGACAGATCGCGCACCATATTGGACGGGATGGCAAAGCCGATGCCGATGTTGCCACCGTTCGGGCCCAGGATGGCGGTATTGATGCCGATCAGCTCACCGCGCAGGTTGAGCAGGGCGCCACCCGAGTTGCCGGAGTTGATGGCCGCATCGGTCTGGATGAAGTTCTCCAGATTTTCGATATTGAGGCCACTGCGGCCCAAGGCACTGACGATACCTGAGGTGACTGTCTGGCCCAGGCCAAACGGGTTGCCGATGGCCAGCGCATAGTCACCGACCCGCAGTTCGTCGGAGTCGGCAAACTTGATCTGCACCAGATCCTCGGCCTTGATTTGCAGCAGCGCGATGTCGGACTGCTTGTCTTCACCTATCTTCTTGGCCGCATACTCACGACCATCTTTCAGGTTGACCTTGATCTCGTCCGCCTCGTGTACCACGTGGGCGTTGGTGATCACGTAGCCCTTCTTGGCATCTATGATGACGCCGGAGCCCAGCGCCTGGAAGGGCTGCTCGCTCACCTGCTCGTCAGGCATGTTGGGGCCAAAGAAGAAACGGAATTGTTCTGGTAGACGCTGGCGGGTGATTTTTTTGCCAGAGACGGAAATGTTGACCACTGCGGGCGTGACCTGTTCGAGAACCGGCGCCAGGCTCGGCATCTCCTGATTGTTCGCCAGCAGGGAAGGCAGTGCAGCCTGCACCGGGGCCGCTGACATAGCGATACCGACACTGAGGGCCAACACACTGAACACAGAAAGAGGTTTACGCATATGAAAAACAGCTCCCAGAAAAAGTTGCAATGCAATCGTCAAAGTCTGACCACGATACAGTCCAGTTAGTTCCGCAGGGAACTAATTGGACTGTTTCAGCAGGCCGGAGGCGCCGGCATAATCACGCGGCGGTATACCCGGTTCGTCATTGGCCGGAGCATCGTTGCTCTCGTCGAGCAGTGCTTCACGGAACAGCGGCTCCTGTGCCTTGGCCAGGAATTTGCTCTGCTCTGCCATGTGGCGATAAAGGGTTTGATATTGCTCGGCCAGTTGTTCCATCAGGGCGGCGCTGTCGGCGAAGTGGGTATTGATCTGGCCCTGGTAGCTTTCAAGCTCCTTGTGGGCCTTTTTGAGCTCTTGTTCCAGACGTCCGGCATCGCGGCTGCGCACAGTGAAACGCCCGATGATGATACCAATAATCAAGGCGGCGACAGCCAGCAGGATCCCGTTTAACAGACTCATAGATGCTCCTTGTTACAGCTAAATCAATGTGTGTTGATGCGGCCAGAGCGGCCGCTACGCCTTGATGGCACTATACCGTGCACCCCGAGAGCGTGATACCATTTTGTCCTTCATTCAGGGACTTGGAGGCGGTTGACAGGATGACCCCGCAGCAAAAATATCAGCAGGATTTGCAGCGCCCCGGCTTTGTGGCCGACCCGGCTCAGGCGATGGCCGTGACCCGCCTGGAGCGACTTTATCAGGATTTATGCCAAAGCCCGACTCCGACCAGATCCCGAGGGCTGCTTGGCTGGTTGCAAAAGCCCAAGGCCCGGGAACCCGTCCTCGGGCTATATATGTGGGGCGGAGTGGGCAGAGGCAAGACCTGGCTGATGGATACTTTTTTCGAGAGCCTGCCGGGGACGCGAAAACTGCGTATCCACTTCCACCGTTTCATGCACCGGGTGCACGACGAACTCAAGGGGCTGACCGGTCAAGCCGATCCGCTCAAGCTCATCGCCAGCAAACTCGCCGGCGAGATGGATGTCATCTGCTTCGATGAGTTTTTTGTCTCCGACATCACGGATGCCATGCTGCTGGGGACCTTGTTTCAAGAGTTGTTTGGTCACGGTGTAGTGTTGGTGGCCACCTCGAACATACCGCCACAGGATCTTTATCGAAATGGCCTGCAGCGCGCCCGTTTTCTACCTGCCATCGCATTGATCGAGCGCCATTGCGAGATACTTAACGTGGATGGCGGGATCGACTATCGCTTGCGTACCCTGGAGCAAGCCGAGATTTATCACTCTCCGCTGGATCAGCAGGCAAAAGCGAATCTGGATCGCTATTTTCAACAGTTGACCGGGCTGGAAGAGGCTAGGGCGGGCAGTGTCGAGATCAATCATCGTCAATTGACGTCGCTGGGGATGGGGGAAGGGGTGCTCTACATGGAGTTCGAGCAACTTTGCTGCACTCCTCGCTCACAGGGCGACTACATAGAGCTGGCCCGACTGTTTCACACCCTGTTGCTGGCCAATGTGCAGCCGATGGGGGCGGGCACGGATGACGCGGCTCGCCGCTTCATCGCCATGGTGGACGAGTTCTATGAACGGCACGTGAAACTCATCATGTCGGCGGCTGTCCCCATGACAGAACTCTACGGGGACGGGCTGCTGAATTTCGAATTCAAACGTTGTCTTTCACGGCTTCAGGAAATGCAATCGCACGAATACCTTGCCAGAGTGCACCTTCCTTAGTCACAATACCGCGCCTGCCAGTCGGATGGGCATCTGCGGCAGGTAGGGCCGGGCGACATTTGCTAGCTTCATGGCAGTGAAATTAGCAGGTGATATTTAAGGCAACTTCACTTATAATCGCCCGGCCCACGTTACAGCTGTCGATAAGACAGCAACACTTTAAGCTTTACTTGTATTCGAAGGGGTACAGGTAGGCCATCGTTTGTTGTTTGTGGGAGAGCCCCCATAAGCAATTGGGTCTGTAACAGGTAATTGGGTTTAACTTAATGAAAACTTTCGTTGCCAAGCCAGAAACCGTAAAACGTGACTGGTACATTGTGGACGCAGAAGGTAAAACTCTGGGTCGTATCGCAACCGAGATCGCTTCTCGTCTGCGTGGTAAGCACAAAGCTGAGTACACTCCGCACGTTGACACCGGTGATTACATCATCGTTGTAAATGCTGAGAAGGTACACGTAACCGGTAAGAAATTTACCGACAAAATGTACCATGCTCACTCCGGTTTCCCGGGTGGTATCAAGTCAATCAGCTTCGACAAGCTGATCAAGCGTAAACCGGAAATGGTAATCGAAGCTGCTGTCAAAGGTATGCTGCCGAAGGGTCCTCTGGGCCGTGCCATGTTCCGTAAACTGAAAGTTTACGCAGGCGCCGAGCATGCTCATGCTGCTCAGCAACCTCAAGTACTGGATATCTAATCGGGAACTGGCAACATGGCAGAAAATCAATACTACGGTACCGGCCGTCGCAAAAGCTCCACTGCTCGCGTGTTTATCAAAGCGGGTAGCGGTAAAATCATCATCAACCAGCGCTCCCTGGAGCAGTACTTTGGCCGTCCGACTGCCCGCATGGTAGTTCGTCAGCCGCTGGAACTGGTTGAGATGACCGAGAAACTGGATCTGTACATCACCGTTAACGGTGGCGGCATCTCCGGTCAAGCTGGTGCAATCCGCCACGGTATCACTCGTGCTCTGATGCAGTACGATGAAACCCTGCGTGCCGAACTGCGTAAAGCAGGCTTTGTTACTCGCGATGCCCGTAAGGTTGAGCGTAAGAAAGTCGGTCTGCACAAAGCTCGTAAGCGTCCGCAGTACTCCAAGCGTTAATTCGCTTTTGGTACGCACTCTCACGAGTGTCAAAAAAGCCTGGCCATGTGCCAGGCTTTTTTTATTGGTAATATTACCTACGCCAATGCTAACACCACGTCACAAAAGACAAATATTTGTGTATTTATTGTTTTTGCCCTTCGCTTCTCTTTCTTGTCAAGTTGTTATCTTTTCTTTAAAATTCCCTCGGTTTTTCTGTGACAATTGTAACTCCGCTTCCGCCGCTGTTGTCACGGAAGAAAGGGGAACAGGGACACAATAAGAATGTGCGGAGTCCACATGGGAGAGTTTTTGGATGAGCAATGCGCCAGTTGATACCGGTCGCCGCAGATTTCTTACCTGGTCAACGGTCGCCGTTGGTGGGGTAGGAGCTGCTTTTACCGCAGTGCCGTTTATAAAGTCATGGAACCCGAGTGCCAAAGCCAAAGCGGCGGGTGCTCCGGTAGAAGTGGATATCAGTAAGTTGGAACCAGGCCAGCTCATCCGCGTGGAGTGGCGAGGCAAACCGGTCTGGGTGGTAAAACGTACCAAGCAGACGCTGGATGCCCTGGCCGCCCATGATGACAAGTTGCGCGACCCAGCCTCCGACGAACCCCAACAGCCCGACTATGCCCACAACGGGTACAGGTCCATCAAGCCGGAAATCTTCGTGGCCGTCGGCATTTGCACCCATCTGGGATGCTCTCCCTCCTATTTGCCGGACAACTTCGGTGAACAGGTTCAGGGTGTAACTTCCGGATTCTTCTGCCCGTGCCATGGCTCCAAGTTCGACATGGCTGGTCGAGTGTTCCAGGGGGTGCCTGCACCCTTGAACCTGGTCATTCCGCCGTACCAATATCTTAGCGACACCACCATCCTGGTCGGTGCCGACGGCAAGGAGGCTTGACCATGTTTGCCAAACTGATGGGCTGGATCGATTATCGCTTCCCGCTCACTGCCATGTACAACGACCATATGGCCAAGTACCCGGCGCCCAAGAACCTGAACTTCTGGTATTTCTTCGGCTCGCTGGCCATGCTGGTGCTGGTCAACCAGATCATCACCGGTATCTGGTTGACCATGAACTACAACCCCTCCGCAGAAGGCGCCTTTGCCTCTGTCGAGTACATCATGCGGGATGTGGACTACGGCTGGCTGTTGCGTTATATGCACTCCACAGGCGCGTCTGCGTTCTTTGTGGTGGTGTATCTGCATATGTTCCGCGGCATGATCTACGGCTCCTACCAGAAGCCGCGCGAGCTGCTGTGGATCTTCGGCATGCTGATCTTCCTCTGCCTGATGGCCGAAGCCTTCATGGGCTATTTGCTGCCCTGGGGCCAGATGTCATTCTGGGGGGCTCAGGTCATCATCTCGCTGTTTGGCGCCATTCCGGTGATCGGTGACGATCTTACCCTGTGGATCCGTGGTGACTACGTCATCTCGGGGGCGACCCTGAACCGCTTCTTCGCGCTGCACGTCATCGCGCTGCCGCTGGTACTGGTGATGCTGGTGGCCATGCACATACTGGCGCTGCACGAGGTGGGCTCCAACAACCCGGACGGCATCGACATCAAGAAGCACAAGGACGAGAAAGGCTGGCCGCTGGATGCGGTGGCATTCCACCCTTACTTCACCGTGAAGGACATGATCGGGGTGGCAGGCTTCCTGTTCCTGTTCTGCGCCATCATCTTCTTCAAGCCGGACATGTGGGGTTACTTCCTTGAGAAGCCGAACTTTGAAGTGGCCAACGGTCTGAAGACCCCGGCGCACATAGCCCCCGTGTGGTACTTCACGCCCTTCTACGCCATTTTGCGTGCGGTGCCGGACAAGCTGCTGGGTGTCATCATGATGGGTCTCTCCATCGTAGTGTTGTTCCTGCTGCCCTGGCTGGATCGCTGCAAGGTGCGCTCGGTGCGTTACCGCAGCACCCTGCACAAGCTGAACATCGCCCAGTTCGTGGTCTGCTTCGTCATTCTCGGTGTCCTCGGCGTGTTGCCATCGACCCCGACCCTGACGCTGATTGCCCAGATCTGTACCCTGGGTTATTTCGGGTTCTTCGTCCTGCTGTTCTTCTACAGCAAGAATGAAAGCACCAAGCCGCTGCCGGAGAGGGTGACATTTAAATGAAAAAAATAATTTTTGCAGTGCTGACCCTGCTGCCGGCGCTGGTATTTGCCAATACCGGTGCCGTGCATCTGGACAAGGCCAACTATGACCTGAACGACAAGGCGTCCCTGCAGCGTGGTGCCACCACCTTCATGAACTACTGCTTTGGCTGCCACAGCACCCAGTATCAGCGTTACAACCGTGTTGCGGCAGACATAGGCATTCCGGAAGACCTGATGGCGGCCAACCTGATCGTCAACGGTGCCAAGATTGGTGATCTGATGGAGAACTCGGTTTCAGAGAAGGATGCAGCCAAGTGGTTCGGTGCGCCGCCCCCCGATCTGACTCTGGTGGCGCGGGTGCGCGGTGCAGACTGGATCTACACCTATCTGCGCTCCTTCTATGTGGACGAGACTCGTCCGTTTGGCGTGAACAACGTGGTGTTCCCGTCCGTGGGCATGCCCCACGTACTGGAGCCACTGCAAGGCACGCCGCGTGCCGAGTTTGCCACTCATACGGTCGACGGGGTGGAAACCCAGCAGGTTGTCAGTGTCAAATCTGACGGCAACGGTGAAATGAATAACGAAGAGTATGATCAGACGGTACTGGATCTGGTAAACTTCTTGGTCTACTCGGCTGAACCGGTACAACAGGAGCGCGAACGCATGGGCTTCTGGGTACTCGGATTCATCGTGATCTTCTTCATCTTCACTGTGCTGTTGAAGAAGGAATTCTGGCGCGACGTTCACTAAGCGACCAGATCCGGGTAATATAATGCACGGCAATGAAGACCAAGATGCTTCATTGCCGTTTCTGCTTTTTAATGACGGGAGGGTTCAATGGCTGTAGCTGCCAATAAGCGTTCGGTAATGACGCTGTTTTCCGGTGCCAACGATATGTTCAGCCATCAGGTGCGCATTGTCCTGGCGGAGAAGGGTGTTAGCGTAGATATTTGCCAGGTTGACCCAAGCAACCTGCCGGATGAGCTGGCCGAGCTGAACCCGTACAACACTGTACCGACGTTGGTCGATCGTGAGCTGGCACTGTACACCTCACGCATCATCATGGAGTATCTGGACGAGCGCTTCCCGCACCCGCCCCTGATGCCGGTCTACCCGGTAGCCCGTGGTAACAGCCGTCTGATGATGCATCGCATCGAGCTGGACTGGTACTCCCTGGCCGACAAGATCATGGCGGGTACCGACGTGGATGCGGCGCGTGCCGAGCTGCGTGACAACCTGCTGGCCATCGCGCCGATCTTCGGTGAAATGCCCTATTTCATGAGTGAAGAGTTTGGTCTGGTGGATTGCTACATGGCCCCGCTGCTGTGGCGTCTGCCGAGCCTCGGCATCGACTTCACCGGTCGTGGTGCCAAGGAGCTGAAGGCCTATATGGTTCGTCTGTTCGAGCGTGAATCCTTCCAGGCTTCCCTGACCGAAGCCGAGCGCGAGATCCGCGCTGGCGTATGAGCATGGAACCGACAATGACACCCAGTCGCCCGTATCTGTTACGGGCGTTCTTTGACTGGTTGCTGGATAACGAGCTGACCCCGCATCTGGTGGTCAACGTCAACATCCCTCATGTGATGGTGCCGATGCAGTTTGTCCAGGATGGGCAAATTGTGTTGAACATAGCACCGCGTGCGGTGGGACAGTTCCACATGGACAATGAAGCCATCAGCTTCAGTGCCCGTTTCGGTGGCGTCTCCCAGCAGGTCTATATCCCGATGGCGGCCGTACTGGCCATTCATGCCCGGGAGAATGGCGTGGGTACTCTGTTCCCGCCCGAGCCGGGTTACGACCTCTGGCTGGAGCAGGCCGAAGCACCGGCGGAGCCCGAGCCGGAACCACCGCGTCCAACCGGTCGTCCGACGCTGAAAGTCATCAAATAAAAACGCAGCCAGTTGGCTGCGTTTTTTTATGGCGGTTTGTTCATCACTCAGTTCTGGGCGAACTCGAAAGCCTTGATGACGCGCTTCACGCCGCTGACGTGGCGAGCGATCTCAACGGCCTGATCCCCTTCCTGGCGAGTGACCAGGCCAATCAGGAATACCTCGCCATTCTCGGTGACCACCTTGACCTTGGCGCTGTCGAAGTTCTTGGCTCCCAGCATGTCTGCCCGCACCTTGGAGGTGATCCAGGAGTCATTGCTGCGAACCCCTATGCTGACCGGCTGGCCGAGGCGCAGTTCGTTGTAAACGTGGCGAACACCGTCGATGCGGGCCACTATCTTGCCCGCTTCGAGTTTGTAGGCGTCAGAAGGTGTCTGACCGACCAGCAGTACGCGGCCGTTGTTGCTGTAGACACTGATCTTGCTGGCCGCGCTCAGTGGCTTGTTGTCGGCCAACAGGTTGGCTGCCTGCAGTTCTATGGCTTGATCGTCCCACTGGGCACCCAAGGTGCGGCGATCGCCGGAAGCCTTGGCGGTACCGGCTGCACCGCCCACTACCACGGCCGCGCAGCCTTGCAGCAGCAGGGTGCCGGCCAGCAGGCCGAGCAAGAGAGTTTGCTTCTTCATGGTTTCAATCTTCCTGTTGCGGGAAAAGAGTCTGGTCGATGAGATCACACAGGCAATGCAGGGTCAACAGGTTCACTTCCAGAATGCGGGGACGACGGGCGGATGGCACCCGGATCTCCACATCGTTGGGGCCGAGCAGACCGGCGATCTCGCCGCCGTCACCGCCACCGAGCACCACTATGGTCATGTCGCGGGAGAGCGCGGCTTCGGCTGCCTTGATCAGGCTGCGGCTGTTGCCAGTGGTGGTGATGACCACCAGGATGTCGCCGGGTTGACCCAGCGCCCGAATTTGCTTGGCATACACCTCCTCGAAGCCATGGTCGGTGGCGATGGCGCTGATGGTGGCCATGTCGGGGGTCAGCGCCATGCCGGGCAGGGAAGGACGCTCTGTCTCGTAGCAGTTGACCAACTCCGAGATGAACAGCTGGGCCAGCGCCGCAGAAGGACCGTTACCGCATGCCATCACCTTGTGGCCATTGAGCAGACAGATGGTCAGCATCTGGGCCGCAGTATGGATAGCGTCCGGCAGCGCCTCGGCGGCGGCAATCTTGGTCTGGATGCTTTCGGTGTAGTTCTCTTTGATGCGGTCAGTCATAGGGTCCTCTTAAAATGCGTTCTGGATCCAGTCTGGCTGGTCGCCCTCGAACGCAATCACATCGAATCGGCAGGCCTGGCTGGCCTCGTTGATGGCATGTTGCTTGAAATAGTGGCGCGCGGCCAGCACGATCTTGTGCTGCTTGCGCCGGGTGACCGAGCTGGCTGCTCCGCCATGGCTGGTGTTGGCGCGGTAGCGTACCTCAACAAACACCAGGGTTTCCCCCTGGCGCATGATGAGATCGATTTCGCCACCCCGACAGCGGTAGTTGCGGGTCACGGGTTGCAGGCCGCGGGCCTGCAACCAGCGTTCCGCTACCTGCTCAAAGTGCTGTCCCTTGCTCGTCGGTGACGGAAACAGGTTCTGCCACTGCTGGCTCATCCGAGCCAATAGACCCTTCATGGGAGACTCCTTCGAGCTGAGACATGGCACTGTCGCTGACCAGTTTGCCGTTCTGGTAGGTGGCCCAGTCCAGTACCCGCACTATGTTGCCGCTGGCGTCCACGCTCAGCTGGCCGCTCATGCCCGGTTGCTGCATGGCATTGACCTTGCGCATCTGCTGCAGGTTTTCCGCCAGGCTGACGGCATCGTAACCGAGCGCGAACAGACGCAGCAGGTCACCCTGAGTCTGTGGCCAGAGCAGGGCGATCTGCTCCCGTTGCTTCTCGTAGCCACCCAGCAGCAGCGGCATGTCGGAGATGTGCATGCCATTGAGTTCGGAGGCAACCTCCGTGGTGGCGCTGTCGTAGCTGCGTGAGCTGCTGTAGATGGGCAGGCTGCCCATGGGGTTGACCGAGATGTCCACATAGGGCTTGATCATCCGGGTCTCTAGGCTGTTGGCGACCACATAGACCACATCTATGCTGCGCGGTGCGGCTGCTGAGAGTTGCACCACTTCCCCGGCCCGGGCGGTCGAGCGGCCGCTCAGAGCATTCTTGACCATCCCCTGTACCTCGTTGCGGGCACCGAAGGTGGCCACGACCGGTTTGTCTTGGCTCACGGTGGCCCATGCCTGTTCGAACGCCTTGATGCTGCTGTAGCCGATCCGCCCCTGGGCGGCGATCAGCAAGGGCTTGCGATAACCCTGACCGTAGAGATATTGCGCGGCCTGGGTCGCATCAGCGGCAGCCGAGAGAGAGAAGTAGAAGGTGTTGTCATTGACGATCGGCTGGTCCAGCTCGTTCAGTGCCAGCACGGGCACGGTCGGATTGGACTTGAGCAGCTCCTCGACCCTGTCCTTGAGCAGCGGGCCTATGATCATGTTGGCCCCTTCCTGAATGGCCTGCTTGTAGAGCTCGCCCATCGCCTTGGCCTGGGTGTCATAGAAGTTCAGGGTAAATTGGCCCTGATTCTCCTTGTAAGACATCAACATGCCGTTGCGGATAGCGGCGCCTTGAGGCTCCAGGTTGCCGGAGAGCGGCAGGAACACGGCGATCTGCTGCAGGGTATTGAGGTTGCTGGTAGCGAGATCACCCAGGCCCGCCGGCATGTCTTTCTGGGCCGGGTGGTTCGGGAAGGCCTGCTTCCAGCCTGCCAGTTGGCGGGCCAGCTGATTGGGCTGGGCGCCGAACTCGTTCACCAGCGCCGCCAGTCGCAGCCAGCCGGTGGTCACATCGGGGGCCGGGGCCTCTTCCAGCGCCTGCAGGGTGGACGGGGTCATGCTTTTGAGCAGCGACCAGATCTGCTGATGGTTGGTCGCCAGTTCATTCTGGGCCAGATAGGGCTCCAGCAGGATCAACGATTTGGCGGCCCCAAACTTGTTGTTGATGTCCAGTTGCAGCACCACCCGCTGGCGATACCAGTCCTTCTGGGTATCGGCATCCAGCGCCACCTCCGGCTTGCCCTCCAGCAGGATCAGCGCCTGGTTGGCATTGCCCTGCGCGAGCAACAGATGTGCCTGCAACAGTTGCAGCTGTGCCTTCTGCTCCGCGCTTTGGGCCTGCTTTTGCAATTGCTGGTACAGGGCCGAGGCCGGTTTGGCCTGGCCGAGCGCCAAATAGCTGCGCGCCGCCATCACCTGCCAGGTGAAGGCTTCGGCCGGTTTGGCCGGGTCCACCTGCTCCAGATACCACTGGGCATTCTTGGTCAGATTGGAGAACGCAGACGGCATGCCTGGTTGTCCGGAAGGTTGGTTGGGCTCCGACGCACAGGCGGCGAGCAGTACTGCCGCGAGTAGGATGCCGAAGAGTCGTGATACACTTAGCTGCTTTGTAACCCGGTTCAAGTTCATTCCCCGACCAGTGTTGAAGTTCTCCATAGTGTAAACGGGCCAATATGGCGACACAATTGTCGGGACACTCGGAGATCCCATGAGTGACATCCCAACCCTGTATATAGTCCCCACTCCGATCGGTAATCTGGCGGACATCACCCAGCGTGCATTGGACATTTTACGCAGTGTCGATCTGGTGGCTGCCGAGGATACGCGTCATACCGGTATCCTGCTCAGCCATTACCAAATTTCGGTGCCGACCTTCGCGCTGCACGATCACAACGAGCAGCAGAAAGCCGATGTGCTGATCGGCAGGATCAAGGAGGGCAAGAACGTCGCCCTGGTCTCCGATGCGGGCACCCCGCTCATCAGCGACCCAGGTTACCACTTGGTCACCCGCTGTCGTGAGGCTGGGGTCAAGGTGGTGCCGCTGCCCGGTCCCTGTGCCGCCATCACGGCGTTGAGCGCAGCCGGCCTGCCGACTGACCGGTTTGCCTTTGAAGGATTCCTGCCCGCGAAAACCAAGGGCCGTGACGACAGGCTGCAGGCCGTCATCGAAGACACCCGTTCGCTGGTGTTCTACGAATCCCCACGCCGGGTAGAGGATACGGTAGAAGCGATCGCTCGCATCCTGGGGGAGCGTCAGGTGGTGGTATGCCGCGAGCTGACCAAGACTTTCGAGTCGATCCATGGTCTGCCTGCCTCCGAGATGCTGACCTGGCTCGGTCAGGACGATAACCGCTGCCGTGGCGAAATCGTGCTGGTGGTCGCCGGTGCCAGCAAGGTAGATGAAGAGCTGCCCGCTGAGGCGATCCGCACCCTGGGGCTGCTGGTGGCCGAATTGCCGCTGAAGAAAGCGGCAGCGCTCACCGCCGAGATCCATGGCGTCAAGAAGAATGCCCTCTACAAATATGGTCTCGAGCACTATTAATCCGGGGAAAGGCCAATTGCAGGTTTACCCGGGGCGCTGGACAAGGCTATAATCCGCGCCCGGAGTCGGCTGGGCAATCGCTGCTTCGTCGTTGTGTCCCTCGGGACAGACGGGCGGAGGGGAGGAAAGTCCGGGCTTCATAGGGCAGGGTGCCAGGTAACGCCTGGGAGGCGTGAGCCTACGACCAGTGCAACAGAGAGCAAACCGCCGATGGCCCGCAAGGGATCAGGTAAGGGTGAAAGGGTGCGGTAAGAGCGCACCGCGCGACTGGCAACAGTTCGTGGCACGGTAAACTCCACCCGAAGCAAGACCAAATAGGCCCCTATTGGCGCGGCCCGCGTTGGGGGCGGGTAGGTTGCTTGAGCCAGTGAGCGATTGCTGGCCTAGAGGAATGATTGCTACCGGGGCAACCCGGAACAGAACCCGGCTTACAGGCCGACTCCGACCTATTCAAGGTGTGCAAGCACCTTAAAATCCCGGCACCTTCTGGTGCCGGGATTTTTATTTTTGGGTTGCCAGACAGTCTCATGGCGCCTTTTCGGGTTTTGTAATAAAGTTCTCGCCCATTCTGGCCGCTCTATGTCGGCTGGACTATTTGTACCGATCACATGGCTGGCCTGATAGATGTCTCTGTGGCAGTAAGGCGAGATAAAAATGGCTAAGGTGGATTCTTAATGTCATCAAGCGGCGTAATGCTCACACCTTCTCGGTTGCTTTGTGCTGAGCGGGGAAAAACCCTTCCTCATTATGATCTTCTGGGTGTCGAACGAGCAGACCGGGAGCGGCTCAAACAAGTAAATGCCCAGTTGGGAACTTTTTCCCTGCAGGCAGCTGGCTGCATGGCTCAGTTGTTCAATAGCGCTGACTGCGAGCTGACTTATCAGGAGTTCATCGCCGTTTCATCCCCGGAACATGATGATGGCTTGATCTGGGTTGAGGCCCGTAGTCCACTTGATACCCAACGGATCGCTTATTTCTCCATATCCTCTTCAGTTATCTATCGCTTGGCGGTGCTCTTCTTCGGCGGCTCTTTACGCAATCAGGGAGAAACCGTCTCTAATAGCAAAGGATTGACGGATACCGAGCAACGCTTGGTGTTGCGTCTTTGCCAATATCAGGTCGATATCTGGTCCTCCTGCCTGGGGCTGGGTGATCTCGAATGGCAATTGACCTTGATTACACGTGATGCACTCCCGGTGTCACGACTTTGGATGGCCGCCGCCACCCTGACGGTGGGGAGCTTTTCTCATGGTTGGCAGTTGTGGCTGGTTCCACCCGCTGAGAGAACAAGCCCTGCGGCAGGGTACACCCTGCAAGATGGCGCCTTGGAGCAGGCATTGACACACATTCACACACGTTTACGCGTGGTGATGGGGCAGTTGTCCATGACGCTGGCCGATCTGGAGTGTCTCAAGGTGGGCGATGTGCTCTCGCTGGATTTACCGGAAGTGGTGCCAGCCCTGATTGGTAGCCGTCCCTGCTTTAGTGGACGTATCGCTGAACATAAAGGCAGCCTGGTTTACCAGGTCGCGACGGTCGTAGAGGAATAATCGAATCATGAACGAGCACAATATGAATGACCCGCTGGATTTGGATGGCCTGGATCAACTGTTTGGTGATGATATCAGCATGCCCAGTGCGGCAGACTATATGGCTCCCACCAGTAGCAGCAAGCAGCGGGATCTCTCCTTCTTTCGCCAGATCCCGGTCAAGGTAACGCTGGAAGTGGCCAGTACCGAGGTCTCGCTGGGGGAATTGATGCGAGTAGAAGAAGGGGCTGTTATCGAGCTCGACAAATTGGCTGGTGAGCCGCTTGACGTCCGGGTCAATGGCCGCTTGCTGGCCAAGGGGGAAGTCGTTGTGGTCAATGGTAAATATGGTCTGCGTTTGGTGGATGTGATCGACACCAATCTGCTGGGTGGCATGGACGACTGATGCGCCATCTGCTGTTTGCTCTGCTGTTGTGTTCGCTACCCAGTTGGGGAGCAGACATGACATTGTTCTCGGTTTTACCGGGTGCTGAAGGTGGGGAGGACTACAACATCAAGTTGCAGATCCTGTTCTTCATGACCCTTTTGGGGCTACTTCCGACGCTCTTGCTCATGATGACCAGTTTTACCCGAATCATCATAGTGTTGGCGATTCTGCGCCAGGCGATGGGCTTGCAGCAGAGCCCTCCCAACCGCGTACTGATAGGCATCAGCTTGATACTGACGATAGTGATCATGCGCCCTGTGTGGACTGACATGTATCAGCATGCATTCATCCCTTACGACCAGAATGAAATTAGCCTGCCGGAGGGGATTGCTCGGGCTGAAAAACCCTTGCGTCATTTTATGTTGGCGCAGACCCGCGAACCGGATCTGGAACAGATGCTGCGGATCTCCGGTGAACCCACTTCCCTCACTAAAGCCGAGGTCCCGTTCGGGGTTTTGTTGCCTGCTTTTGTGCTGAGTGAACTGAATACAGCCTTCCAGATAGGATTTATGTTGTTTATCCCCTTTCTGGTGATAGATCTGGTCGTTGCCAGCGTGCTGATGGCGATGGGGATGATGATGCTCTCGCCCCTGATCATCTCGTTACCGTTCAAGCTGATGGTGTTCGTGCTGGTGGATGGCTGGTCGATGACGGTCGGCACCCTCGCAGCTAGCTTTGGTAGTGGGGGCTGACATGACGCCGGAGCAGAGCGTTGCGCTGGTTGGTGGTGCCGTCAATCTGGTCGTGGTAATGGTATCGGTGCTGATTGTTCCAGGCCTCATCATCGGGCTCATTGTCAGCGTGTTTCAGGCCGCAACACAGATCCAGGAGCAGACGCTCAGCTTTTTGCCACGTTTTCTGGTAACCCTGATGACCCTCATTTTTACAGGAAATTGGCTGCTCTCTCAAATTACCACCCTGTTCCACGATCTGTTTTTGAAGATACCCGGGCTTATTGGATGAATTCCCTGCTGTCCCTCAGTGCTGCCGACCTGACGGTCTGGTTGGGGCAGTGGTGGTGGCCATTCATCCGGATCGCCACCGCATTTTGGGTGATGCCGGTATTTGGTGATGGCCGGATCCCGCCACAAGTGCGTTTGCTTCTTGCCTTCATTGTCAGCCTGTTGATCGCTCCCATGTTAAAAGAGATGCCAGTGGTCGATCCTTTCAGCACTGGTGCTCTGGTGCTGACTGTGGAGCAACTGTTGTTCGGGTTGTTGTTCGGGCTCTGTGTCCAGATGTTGTTCATGATCATGACCATGGCTGGGCAGATCCTCTCCATGCAGATGGGTCTTGCGATGGCAGTGATGAATGATCCCAGCAACGGGGATTCTGCACCTATCGTCAGCCAGCTGATGCTGATTTTCTGCTCACTTTTGTTTCTTGGGCTCAATGGTCATCTGGTCGTCCTGGATGTGCTGGTGCAGAGTCTGCGTAGCTGGCCACCCGGATCTTCGCTCGACTTGCTGGATATGAAAGGGGTCATAGGTTTGTTTGGCTGGTGTATCGGTGCCGCATTGATCCTTACCTTGCCTGCGGTGGTGGCCATGTTGATGGTTAACCTTACCTTCGGGGTGATGAACCGCACTGCGCCATCCCTGAACATTTTTTCGCTGGGTTTCCCCATGACGTTGTTGCTCGGGTTGGTGACTCTGGCTATTTCCATCAGTGGAGTCCCGGCCCGCTACCTTGATCTGGTGACGCATGTGCTGGAGCAACTCAGGGCGCTAACCCCATCATGAGCCAGAATAGCGCCCAGGATAAAACCGAAGAGGCTTCTTCCCAGAAACTGCGCAAGGCTCGGGAAGAGGGACAAATAGCGCGCTCCAAGGAGTTGAGCTCCGCTGGGCTGTTGCTGCTGGGGGGCTTAGCCATGCAATGGATGGTGCCCAGCTTTGGCCACTTCTTTGCCGAGTTGATGAAACGTCCTCAACGCTTTGACTGGCAAGGTGCCCGTGATCCGCAAATGATGATTCACTGGACGGCTGAAGCACTGCTCAGCATGTTGTGGGTGCTGCTACCTCTGTTCGGTTTTCTGGCGTTGTTGCTGGTACTGCTCAGCGTAGTGCCAGGTGGCATGGTGCTGACCTGGAAGAAATTACTGCCCAGCGCAGAGAAGTTGAATCCGTTCAAGGGGCTCAAGCGGATGTTTTCGACTCACAGCCTAATGGAACTGCTGAAGTCAGTGCTCAAGATCCTGCTGATTGGCTCAACGTTGGCACTGATGCTGCAGCACCAATGGCCCTTGCTGATGATGATGAACCGCATGCCGCCCCAAGCTGCGATGGAGCAGGCACTGCGGATCCTCTCTCAGGCATTTATTTTGCTTGGCAGTGTGCAGATGCTGATTGCCGTACTGGACGTGCCGTATCAGCGTTGGTCCCTGAACAAGCAACTGCGAATGACCAAGCAAGAGGTCAAGGATGAACACAAAAACAGTGAAGGGCGGCCCGAGATAAAGGCCAAGATCCGCCAGGTACAAGGGATGCTTGCCCGAGCTCGCATCGAGCAGCGTGTACCACAGGCGGATGTGATCATCGTCAACCCGACCCACTATGCGGTGGCCATTAAATATGATCCTGAGCGGGCAAATGCTCCTTACGTGATTGCTAAAGGGGTTGACGGCATGGCGGAGCGGATCCGCCAGGTCGCAAAGCAGCACGACAAGATGGTCATGAGTCTGCCGGATCTGACTCGGGCCATCTATTACTCCACCCGGGTAGACCAGGAAGTGCCAGCGGGTCTTTACACCGCTGTGGCCTATGTGCTGAACCATGTATTGCAGTTACGGGCCTATGCGGCTGGCAAGGGGAAGAAACCAACTTCTCTTGCCCCTTTGCATGTGCCGCCCGAGTTACGTCAACCTGAGAGGTAAGTTGTGAACTGGCGTGTATTGACCCAATCCTATACCGCGATCCCCATGCTACTCCTGGCCATTCTGGCCATGATGATCTTGCCTCTGCCCGGTTGGCTGCTGGATGTCCTGTTCACGTTCAACATAGTGTTGGCGGTTCTGGTACTGCTGGTTTCTGTCTCGGCCCGCCGTCCGCTCGATTTCTCCGTCTTCCCCACCGTGTTGCTGGTGGCAACCCTGATGCGGTTGTCGCTCAACGTTGCCTCTACTCGCGTCGTCTTGTTGCACGGTCACGAGGGGCATGAGGCTGCCGGTAAGGTCATTCAGGCCTTTGGGGAAGTGGTCATCGGCGGTAACTATGTCGTCGGTTTGGTGGTCTTCGTAATCCTGATGATCATTAACTTCGTGGTGATCACCAAAGGTGGAGAGCGGATATCCGAGGTATCTGCTCGCTTCACTCTGGATGCGATGCCTGGTAAACAGATGGCGATTGATGCCGATCTCAACGCCGGTACCATGGATCAGTATCAGGCCCGCGCGCGGCGTGACGAGATTGCCAGAGAGGCTGATTTTTACGGTGCGATGGACGGGGCGTCCAAGTTCGTGCGAGGGGATGCCATCGCCGGTTTGCTGGTGTTGATCATCAATCTGGTCGGTGGCTTGGCGATCGGTATATTCCAGCACTCGCTACCGGTTGCGGAAGCGTTCCAGAGTTATGCACTGCTCACCATAGGTGATGGTCTGGTCGCCCAGATCCCTTCTTTGCTGATGTCTACCGCTGCGGCCATCATAGTGACTCGGGTCAGCGATGAAGGCGAGATGTCGGATCAAGTGGGTCAGCAGATCCTGGCATCGCCGCGGGTTATCTACACCGCCGCTGCCATCATGTTGATCCTGGGTCTGGTGCCAGGTATGCCCATGCTGGCTTTTCTCAGCTTTGCCGCCGTGCTGGCATGGGCAGGTTGGAGTGTCAGCAAGCGTCGGGTCAATGATCCTGATCTCGATGCAGCCCAGGAGCTGACGCGCCAGATGGTGCAGTCCGAGCCACAGGGACTGGAGTGGCAGGACCTGCCTCCTGTCGATGCGGTCGCCATTGAGCTGGGCTATCGGCTGGTGCCCTTGGCAGAAGCGGACAAGGGAGCCGAACTGCTTGCCCGGGTACGGGGTATTCGCAAAACCCTGTCCGAGCAATATGGCTTCCTGCTGCCCGAGATCCGGGTGCGTGACAACTTGCAGTTGCAACCCGATCAATACCGGATCAAGTTGTCCGGTGTGGCACTTGCGGCTGGTAACGTCGACTGTCAGCGACTGATGGCGATTAGCAGCGGGGAGACATATGGTGCCCTGGATGGTGAGCTGACGCAGGATCCAGCCTATGGCATGAATGCAGTCTGGATCTCGCCGGAGAACAAGGCTAAGGCCTTGAACCTGGGTTATTCCGTAGTCGATTCCGCAACAGTTATCGCCACTCATGCCAGCAAATTGTTGAGAGAGCAGCTTGATTCTCTATTTGGCCATGATGAAGTAGGCAAGTTGGGCCAATATCTGGCTACCCAGTCACCCCGTCTGGCAGAAGAACTTAATCTGGCGCTGACTCAAATGCAGCAACTGAGGGTTTTCCGACAGTTGCTCAAGGAGCAGATCAGCCTCACCGATATTCGAACCATTGCCACCACCTTGCTGGATGCAAGCGAGCTGACCAAGGATCCTGTCTTGCTGGCGTCCGATGTCCGGTGTGCCTTGAAACGCCAGATTATCAGACAGGCGATTGGGTCGCGCGATATTTTAGCCGCGTTTACCTTGGAGGATCGTCTTGAGCAGACGCTGTTGGCTGCAATGACCCAATCCCAGCAACAGGGAAAAATTCAGCTGGACAGCTTCCCGGTTGATCCTCAGCTGCTGGCGCAGTTGCAGCAAAATATGCCATTGGTGAAAGAGCAGTTGCAACAGCAAGGTCATGCTCCGGTATTGGTTGTCATGCCTCAGCTCAGGCCCTTGATGGCAAGATATGCTCGTTCCTTTTCAAAAGGTCTCAAAGTGCTTTCTTATAATGAAATACCAGAAGATCTGAGGGTGGAAGTTATTGGGACTCTGGGCTGAAACTGAACTGCCATGTTGTGAACAGATGGGAAGGTTATATTCCGCATATCTACTTGAATTGTCATTGGAAGCCGCTATGATGTGACGGTTTTTGACGCACAAGATGTTAAAAGCATATAACAAATATAACAATTCACATGTGTCACACAGCTATCACTGGAGAAGTGGAGTTGTCTTGTCCCACTATGGACAGTCGCATGATAAAGGCAAACTGAACTGAAAAGTCAGGACGCAAAGCCTCCGGTCTTATAGCAGCAATGCTAATGATAGCGGGGTTACCAAGGCTATTGTTACTGCCTTGATACCATTCTTTGTATAAATGAGACGCCCGTTAGAGGCGCCATTTTCTGTATGGTGCGTTTTTATTTTTGACACATCAGTTCTGTTGATTGGTTTGTCCACCATCACGGGTTCGGGTTCATATGCTTTCGGATATTTCTATCAAGAAAAACTCAAGATCGATTGGTATTGAGTCAGCACCTCATTTGTTATTGGTTAGACCAGTGTTTTCAAATGGAAATGATATTGAGGGGAGGTTGTTGGCGCAGGGGTACGCTGTTTCCTGTGTTGATTCGATCAATAAGTCTAAATTAATTCTCGCCAATAACTCAGTTGCTCTGGTCTTGCTCGATATGGATCTCATGACCGAGGCTGGTCCTCAATTAGTGCATGAATTCTGCGGTGTCGATTGCATTATTCTGGTTAATGAACAGCAGGCTTATCTTGCGGCAGAAGCCATGCGGGCGGGGGCGATTGACTACATCATCAAACCCTTTGGCTATCAACAAATGCTCGATGCGGTGAAGGGGGCGTTGCGTCTGCGCCAAACCATTCCCAATCTGATCGCTACCTCTACCATGAGCCTGCAGGTACTGCAACTTGCTCGTCGTGCAGCCAAAACGTCTGCCACCATCCTCATTGGTGGTGAGTCGGGAACGGGTAAGGAGCGACTGGCTCGCTATATCCACGACATGTCCAACCGTGCCGGCAAACCTTTTATCGCCATCAACTGCGCTGCAATTCCTGAATCCATGCTCGAATCTATCTTATTTGGCCATAACAAGGGGGCATTCACCGGGGCGACAGGTACACAACCGGGGAAATTTGAGCTGGCACAGGGTGGGACGTTGCTACTTGATGAGATTTCTGAGTTGCCATTGTCGCTGCAGGCCAAGCTGCTGCGTGTTTTGCAAGAGAAGGAAGTCGAGCGGCTCGGCAGTCACCAAACCATCGCACTGGATGTCCGGATTATTGCTGCCAGCAACAAAGATATACGGACGCTTGTTGCCGTGGGCCAGTTTCGGGAAGATCTGTTTTATCGTCTCGACGTGCTTCCCATGAGTTGGCCAGCGCTACGGGAGCGCCCAGATGACATACTGCCATTGGCCGAATATTTCATCGAGCGACATGCTCCTCAGCAAGGCTATCGTCTGAGTGAAAGCGCCCGTCAGCAGCTGTTGGCGTATGGCTGGCCTGGCAATGTCCGGGAGCTGGATAACGTCATGCAGCGTTCATTAATCATGGCTCGCGGATTGCATATTCAAGCAGTCGATTTGATGCTGCCCACTTACACCATTGAATCCGACAATGCGTTACCGGAAGCGTTTTCCGCCCCGGAAGGGCTTAGCGAGACGCGTCGGTATGCCGAATTTCAATTTGTACTAGAGACCCTGCGCCGCTTTCGCGGCCATCGGACCCGCACGGCAGAGGCCCTTGGTATGACGACCCGGGCACTGAGATACAAGCTGGCGGCCATGCGTGAGCAGGGCATAGATATTGAGCAGCAGCTTCAAAACTAAGGGATAACCGAGTGAAGATTGAAATGATGTCATCACAGGTGACGCTCTTGCAGCAGATGCAGGAGATGCAGCGAGTCGCCAACCAAACCCCTTCCATCGAATTAAATGATGCATCGAATGTGTCATTCACCGATGCCATGCGCGATGTCGTCGGGCGAGTCAACGAGCAGCAAAATACCGCCTCAAAACTGATGACCGCTGTCGATGCGGGTCAGAGCGATGACTTGGTGGGGGCCATGGTGGCCAGCCAGAAAGCCGGTCTCAGTTTTTCCGCCCTGATGCAGGTGCGAAACAAGCTGATGACAGGCTTTGACGACATTATGCGCATGCCACTCTGAGGTAAGTGATGACTGAACTGGTAACGTCCCCGCAAGGGGCTTCGGATTCCTTCAGAACACGAGTCCAGGAAGGGTTGCGCAACTGGCGTAGCCTTTCTCGAGACAACAAATCCATTCTGACAATCGCACTATTGGCGGCCATTGTGGCTGGCACGATCGTCGTGATCCTGTGGACCTCCAGCAAAAATTACGTGCCCCTGTATGGCAAGCAGGAGCTTTACGATACCGCCAACATCATGGAGATGCTGGAGAAGGAGCAAGTGCCATTCCGTTTGGAAAAGAGCACGGGTCAAATTCTGGTCCCCGAGAGTCAGCTTGCCCATGTTCGCATGGCGCTGGCGGCCAGAGGGGTCAGAGCGGCCATGCCTGCCGGTCTGGAAGGGTTGGATAATGTCACAGGCCTTGGCACCAGCGAATTCATGGAGGGCGCCCGCTATCGGCATGCCTTGGAAGGTGAGCTGGCGAGAACCATTATCTCGCTGGATGCGGTGCGCAGTGCACGTGTCCATCTGGCTATTCCCAAGCGGACCCTGTTTGTCGGTCGTGATGAGGAAAAACCCAGTGCCTCTGTGATGCTGGATCTGCAACCGGGTCAGGCAATGGAGCCAGGACAGGTGGAGGCGATCGCCAATCTGGTTGCTGGCAGCATCTCCGGCATGAAGCCGGGTGCTGTGACCATAGTGGATCAGGCTGGTCAGCTGCTCAGCGCCGAGCTGGGTGACAAGGCTGGTTTCGGCAAGCAGAGCGTGCAGCAGATGGAATATGTGCGCAAGCTTGAGCAGTACATCCGCCAGCGGGCCAGCGACATGCTCTATCCCATGTTGGGCACGGGCAATTTCAGGGTGCAGATCGCTGCCGATGTGAACTTCAATGCGGTGGAGGAGACTCAGCAGCAGCTGGATCCACAGGGCGTGGTCACCAAGGAGTCCAGCAAGTCGGATAAAACCATAGACGCGTTGGCGCTGGGGATCCCCGGAGCCTTGTCCAATCGTCCTCCCGAAACGACGTCCAAAAGTGAGCAGCCAGCTCCGAATCAGGGGGCTACCAGCTCGGAAGCCCAGAAGAACGACTCTCGTACCGAGCGCCAAGAGATCAACAAACAGTACGAAAATAGCCGAACCATAGTGCATACCCGCTATCAGCAGGGCCGGCTGGAGAAGATGAATGTCTCCATTTTGCTAAATCAGCAAAGTGCCCCCAAAAATGGCTGGAGTGCAGAACAACTGGAGCAAATCCGCCAGATGGTGGAGCGCTCGGTCGGATTTGATGATGCGCGGGGCGATCAGATTAGTCTGCAAGTCTTCGACTTTACCGGTGCGGTGCCGATTGTTCCTCCTGAATCTGGTTGGTGGGAAACGCCTTATTGGCAAGATTCATTGCGTTATCTGGTCGGAGGCCTGCTTGGCTTGACGCTGGTGTTCTTCGGGATTCGTCCGTTGGTGAAGCATCTGGTACGTACCCAGCAGCTACCCGAAGAGGAACCAGCCGAAGAGCAGGACGAGCAGCAAGAACCAACTGTGGGTCTCTCCATGCGACGGGATGACGATGCCGCCCTGACGGCTCCGATGATGAATAATGGGCTGATCCGTGCAGATAATCAGATGGAACCTCAGTTCTCCTCCTTGAATCTGGAGGCATTGCCAGAGCCGGGTTCCGAACTGGAAGTACAGCTTCAGCATCTGCAGTTGCTGGTCGAGAAGGACACCGCTCGGGTAGCGGAAGTGGTCAGAGCATGGGTGGGTGGCAATGAACAACGTTAATCTGAACCAAAATGCCGTCGATATCGACATCGATAATCTGGAAAAGGCAGCGATTTTGTTGTTGAGCATGGGCACAGAGGCGGCAGCCAAGGTCATGCAGAAACTCTCCCGTGACGAAGTACAGCGACTCATCTCCAAGATGGCGGGTCTGTCTGGCGTCAGCTCTATGGAGGCAAAGTGGACTTTGCAGCAGTTCTTCAACCAGTACCGTGAGCAGAGCGGGATTGGCAGCGCTTCGCGGGAATATCTGGAACAGACGCTGGATCTCGCACTAGGGCAACGGCTCTCCCGCAGTCTGCTCGACAGCCTGTATGGCGATGTCATGAGCCAGGATATCCAGCGTTTGCAATGGGTTCCTGCCGATGTGCTGGCCCGCTTCTTCCGTAACGAGCATCCGCAAATGCAGGCGGTTCTGCTGGCGTTCTTGCCACCCCAGACGGCATCTGCCGTACTGGATGCTCTGCCTGGTTCCGTCCACGATGATCTGCTGGTACGAGTTGCCAGCCTTAATAGTGTCAGTGAACACGTGTTGGGAGAGCTGCGTCTGACATTGGACCGCTGCCTCGCCTACGTGGCGGATCAGTCCGGAGCCAAGGTCAATGGCGTACGACAGGTAGCCGACATCTTGAACCGTTATCAAGGCGACAAGGAGCAGATGCTTTCCCTGTTGCGGGAACACGATGGCGACATGGCGCTGGAAATCGAGAAGAACATGTTCGACTTCATGGCCTTGCGTCGTCAATCGGATGAAACCCTGCAACGTCTGGTACAGGAACTGCCAAGCGATCTGCTGGCATTGGCGCTGAAAAATACCGAAGCCAGCTTCCGCAAAGTGGTGCTAGGAGCCATGCCGAAACGGATGGCTCAGGCTCTGGATGCCCAGATTCAGGGGCAGGGCAGTGTCTCTTTGCGCAAGGTCGAGCAGGCAAGGGAAGAGGTCATGCAACTGGTCCGCGAATTGGTGGAGCAGGGCGAGGTCGAATTCCAGCTGTTCGAAGAGCCCACCGTCAATTAACAGGAGGCGTTCATGAGTCACAATGTTCGCAAGTTGGCGACGGGCGCCACTCGTCTTTACCGTTTCCCTTCGTTGGGGCAAAGCGGAGCAGAGGTGCAGAGCCAGCAGGAGCAGTTCGAATGTGGCTATCAACAGGGTCTGGAGCAAGGCCATGATGAAGGGTATCAGGCCGGCTATCAGCAAGGGTTGACCAGCGGTCTCGTTGACGGGGAGGCCAAGGGACTGCAGCAGGGGCAAACTCGTGGTTTTTCACAGGGACTGGCAGAAGGGCGTGCCTCGTTCGATCAGGCTCTGGTTCCCTTTGCCAAGCTGCAGGCGCAATGGGAGTCTTTGACCCGTTCTCGTATGCAGGAACAAAAAGAGCTGGTTGCCCAGCTGGTGGCGCAGGTTGCGAAGCGAGTGATCCAGGCTGAATTTACCCTCAATCCCCAGCAGGTACTCAATCAGGTGGAGCAGGCCTTGGCAAGTCTGCCAGCGGCATCGGAAGAGCTGGTGATTTATCTCAGTGAGGGGGATCGCCAGCGTCTGGCCGAGCAAGGCGTTACCCGTTGTGAGGGGTGGCCATTGCAGGTGGATGGCACCCTGAGTGTGGGTGATGCCCGCATAGAAACGCGGGCTGCGGTGATCGAAGTCAATACCGGTGAGCGCCTCGCCTCTTGTATCGAGCAGCTAAATAGTACGCTGGAATTGCCACAGGATGCATGAAGCGCTGCAACAGGCGCTCACTTCCGCGCTGGACAGTTTTGAGGATGTGCCCGGTTTTCGCCGTTATGGCCGGCTAGTACGGGTTACCGGGTTGACGCTGGAAGTGGTTGGTTGCCAGTTGATAATGGGTCAGCGTTGCCGGGTTGATACGGCGACAGGGGCTCCGCTGCTGGCCGAAGTGGTCGGGTTCAACCGGGATATTTCCTACCTGATGCCGTTGCAACCCATGAGTGGGCTCTATGCCGGTGCACGTGTGCTTCCCATTGATGGTGAAGAGACAATACAGGTCGGTGAGCATCTGCTGGGACGGGTGGTCGATGGCCTGTTGCAACCCCTGGATGGTCGTCCGTTGCGCGACGAAGGTGAGCGTGTTGCTCTGTTTGCCTCCCCCCCCAACCCCCTGCTGCGCACGCCAGTGCGCGAGCCGCTCGATGTGGGCATTCGTGCCATCAATGGTCTGTTGACGGTTGGCAAGGGACAGCGCCTGGGCCTGTTTGCGGGTTCCGGGGTCGGTAAGAGTATGCTGCTGGGCATGATGACCCGCAATACGACCGCGCAGATAGTGGTGGTGGGACTGATTGGTGAGCGGGGGCGAGAGGTGCGCGAATTTATCGAGCACAGCTTGGGCCCGGAAGGGTTGGCGCGCGCGGTCGTCGTGGCGGCCCCTGCTGATCAATCTCCGCTGATGCGTCTGCGCGCGGCACAATTGTGTCACCGTATTGCCGAGTATTTCCGCGAGCAGGGACGGGATGTGCTGCTGCTCATGGATTCCTTGACCCGTTATGCCCAGGCTCAGCGGGAGATCGCACTGGCTATAGGGGAGCCGCCCGCGACCCGGGGCTACCCACCTTCGGTGTTCAGCATGTTGACCCAGCTGGTTGAACGGGCCGGTAATGGCACACACCCAGATGGTTCTCTGAGTGCTTTCTATACAGTCTTGGCGGAAGGGGACGACCAGCAGGATCCTGTGGTGGATGCGGCCCGCGCCATTCTGGATGGTCATATTGTTCTGACGCGCCGATTGGCGGAGGAGGGACATTACCCCGCGATCGACATAGGTGCCTCCGTAAGCCGAGTCATGCCACAGGTTGTCCCTGCTGAATGGCAGACGCTGGCGGTGACGCTGCGGCAGTTGTGGGGGCGTTATCAACAGGTGCGCGAGTTGTTGCCATTGGGCGGTTATCAGCCGGGAGCCGACCCCCAGATGGATGAGGCTGTACAGCGTTACCCTGCCATCGCGGCCTTCCTGCAACAGGGTATCCATGAGGAGACGCCTTTTGCTCAGGTGATGACAGGGCTGAAGCAAGTGCTCGGGAAGTCTTAAGGATCCATCATGTTGAAATCCTATCTTGGTTTGCAGCAGGATGTGTTGGAGGTGATGGGCAAGGAGCGCCAGCGTTTGCGAGAAGAGGCCATGCGAGAAGAGCATAGGGCGTTGAGGTTGCAGGATGTGATCAGCTCTCTGAGCCCCGGCTCGGCAACATTTCATCCCCTGCTGTGGCAGAACAAGCAGCAGATGGAGGGACAACTGCGCCATCTGCTGGTTCATCAGGTACAACAGTCGGCCTTGGCCAAATTGGATTTGGAGCGCCACGAAGGCCAGGTGCTTAAACAATTTGGTCGGGTCAAAGGATTGGAGTTGCTGCTGGATAAGCGTGACCTGACCCTGCGTCAGCAACAGGAGACACGGGATCAGCGACAGCTGGATGAGTTATCCAGTTTGCGTCATCGCGCGTTGAGAGAGGGATAGGGGTTAGTCCGGGAAGCGTTCCAGTTGGCCATAGGGCTGTTCTTGTCCCAATAGCGTGTTGATTGTTTCGATCTGCCCTGCCAGCAGGCGTCCATTGAGTTCGTTTTGGCGCAAGCATTGCTGTAACAATTGTTCAAGCTGCTGCCATTGGCTGGCAACGTTTTTTTGCAAACTGGCTGGCAGTTTTGCGATCAGTGTCGCCATCCCTTTTTCGTCCGGTTTCAATCCCAACGCGAGCAGATGTTGACAGCGTTGTTGTGCCTGTTGTTGAACCACAACCATCAGTTGGGTCTGCAGCTGATTGTGTTCAGCCAGCCCGTCAACATCGTGAGCGGCCAGCAGGCTGTGTTGGCGCAGCAGAACCTGTTGCAGCTCGGCGTAGTGACCACAATCTTGCTGGATAGCGATGATCAGTTGCTTGACCCGCAGCTTGGGATCCAGGCTCATCGACGATGCATATCCAGAATGGCTTGGCTCAGCGCATCCATATCGAGTTCGAGCTTGCCGTCGCTGATGGCTTGGCGGATCTGGTTCACCTTCTCCATATCCACATCCGATGTAGTTGCTAGTTGCGATCTTGCCTGGTTTACAAACTGCGTCGTGGCGCTTATCTGGGCATCAGCCTGGCTGGCGCGTGCTTGTGGCTGTGCAGTCGCAGACTCCGGCTTGCGCTGCAGCTGGGTTTGAACATAGAGCGGGTCGGTGGGTGTGATTTTCATAACGTCAATTCCTGATGGTCTATCTCTGACAAGCGACCCAAGGCCAGCCTAACTTAAATCAAACCAGCCCTTTGGGTTAAAAACGGGTTTCGACTTCGCCTTTTTCGATCACCCAGGCCTGAATCTCTTTGCCTGAACTGATGTTTCTTACCTTAATGCCATCGCCAATGGCGCCGTTTGCCAATGCTTTACCGCGGGTGGTTGCGGAAAAACTGTCGAGGCCGGCTCTGATCAGTACCCCTTCCCCTTCCCGAACGGCCCAGGTCTTCTGTAAATCCAGTTCACCAATCAACTGACCCATCCTGAGATTCCGATTGCTCTTGCTCCCCACAAGGGATTCGGAGCTTGGAACAAACCCGCGTTGCAATCGACTGATATCAAGAGATTTCTCGACGAGATCTCCGGCACGAATGGTCTGGCCTTTCTGGATCTCTTGTGCCGTGACCCACACCGGCAGCATGAGCGTCACTTCGACACGGGCCCTTAGCTGCCATGCAGGTTCCGTGCATTCAGCCAGATAGGGACGCCGTCCCCAGGGTTGCCGATATTGCCCCCCTGCTTGCAGACGAATGGCTTGTTGGCAGGGTGGCAAATGGGTTACGGCGGGAGAGAGCCAGACTTGGTAGTCGACTTCAGGGGCTGACCAGCCTTGCTGCTGCAAATAAGCATTCAACGCCTGACTGGCATCCTCTTTCAGCAGGGTCTCCAGATACTGCGACAAGTCGGTTGGTGCGGCTTGCAGCGGGTATGGCAGCATCAGCAGGCACAACAGGCCAATGCGCTTCCACACGGGAAACAGCACTTCCCCTTTTATCAGTGTTATCAGCCACAGTCGCCGCTGTAACCAGCGGGAATAGAGGATATTCATCATTGGCATGAGTCTTGATAAAGAATGCACCGGTCTGACAGATTCATAGAAGGATGAAGCATGAGTATCTCATTTGACAGCGCTCTTGGTGTACACCCTTATGCCCTAGATGTGCGGGCGGATCGGGCGCGTATTCTGGCAGGGAATCTGGCCAATGTGGATACCCCTGGCTATCTGGCCCGAGATGTCGATTATAAGACGATTTTGGGGCGTGTCGCGCAGCAAGTTGCGGCGGGAGATGCGAGTGCAGCCATCAGCCATGGCGTCATGGCCAATGATATGCAACATCCTCTGTATCGTATTCCCTATCAGGCCTCCATGGATGGCAATACTGCCGAGCTCAGTGTTGAACAAAGCAAGTTTGCCAATAATGCTACCGACTTTCAGACCAGTCTCACCTTCCTGAATATGAAAATCACCGGGATCGCCAAAGCGATCGAGGGCCGTTAATCATGTCGTTTAATCGAATCTATGACATCGCAGGCAGTGCCATGCGCGCGCAAACCGTACGCTTGGATACGGTGGCCTCCAATCTGGCAAACGTGGACAGTGCCGCAGGCAGTGAAGAGGCTGCTTTTCGTGCCATCAAGCCGGTGTTCTCCACACTGTATCAACGGGTACAAGATGCTGATTCGCTGGGGGCGGCTCAGGTGCAGATCGCAGGAATCGTACAGTCTGATCGCCAGGTAGATAAACGCCTCGAGCCTACCAACCCCCTGGCCGATCAGGATGGCTTCGTCTACTACTCCAACGTCAACGCAGTTGAAGAGATGGCCGACATGATGAGCGCTTCACGCGGTTTTGAAACCTCGGTCGAAGTGATCAATCGCATCAATAGTATGCAGCAAGGTCTGCTGCGCCTAGGCCAGGGAGTGTAAGCCATGAGCCTGCCTCAGGTGAGTAGCCTGGATACTGCGCGTAGCACCAGTCAGCGTACCGCAACACCGGATATAGCCCCCAACAGTGTGGCAGCAGGCCAAGCCCCTCAGGGCGGCATGCAACTGCGCAACGAATTCTTGCAGATGATGGTTGCCCAGATCCAGAACCAGGACCCGACCAATCCACTGGATGGTGCCCAATACGTGGCCCAACTGGCGCAGTTCAGCATGGTGGAAGGCGTGGAGGGGTTGAAGGTGCTGCAACAGAAATCCATCAACATGATGGATACCCAGCAAGTGTTGCAGAGTACCGCCCTCATCGACAAGGAAGTGATGGTACCGAGCAAGACCCTCAGGCAGCAGCGGGAGCAGCCCGTCCGCGGCCAAATTGAGCTGCAAGGCGCAGCAGAACAGGTAGATCTCAAGGTGTATGACCAGCATGGTGTGCTGGTGGCCAGCAAAAGCTGGGGTGAAAGCAAGGCCGGTGGGCTGGATTACAAGTTGCCTCCCCTGCCCGCTGGCGAATACAGCTTCGAAGTCAAGGCTTCGGCTGGCAAGAGCATGGTCGGGACCAAGAATTTTGTGGCCAGCAAGGTGGATCGTGTCACCCTGCCCGGTACTGGCGAGATCATGTTGCAGGTGGCTGGAGTGGGTGATGTGCCGCTCTTCAGTGCTATCCAGTTTGGCAAATCGGCGTAATCAGATAGGAGCGAAATTGTGTCTTTCAGTATCGGATTGAGCGGCCTGCGCGCCGTGAACCAAGAATTGAGTGTTATCAGCAACAACGTGGCCAACGCCAGCACAGCTGGTTTCAAGTCGAGCCGTGCCGAATTCGCCGCTATTTATGGTGGTGGGCAGGCCGGTGGCGTCGAGATGAACAATGTCTCCCAGAACTTTGATCGTAACGGCGATGTGACACGCACCGGTCGTGGGTTAGATCTGGCTATCTCCGGCAGTGGTTTCTTTGTGCTGAAAGACAGCAACGGCCAGACTTCCTATACCCGTGCGGGTATGTTTCAACGGGATGCCAGCAACTATCTGACCACAGCCAATGGCACTCGTCTGCAAGGCTATACCACCAATGATGCAGGTGAGCTGCAATCCGGCGTGGTGGGTGATATTCAGGTCAAGGCTGGCAGCTTGCCCGCCAAGGCATCGGACAAGCTGGAGTTCGTAGCCAACCTCAAGGCGGATGCGAGCAAAATCGACCAGGCCGTACCGAGTAATGCTTTTGATCCTAAAAAGTCGGAAACCTTCAGCTACTCCCAATCCAGCAAGGCTTATGACTCGCTGGGAGTTGAGCACACTGTGACCCAGTATTTTGTGAAAACAGAACCGAACAAGTGGGATCTACATTACACCTTCAACGGTAGCGTAGCGGGAGGTCCCGTGCAGATGGAGTTCAATACCAACGGCACGCTGAAATCACCGACAACCTTCCCCAATCTGGATCTGAAGCCTGCTGGGGCTGCCGATATCTCCTTGACGTTCGATATGGCGCGTGTCAGTCAGTATGCCTCCGACTTCAACGCCACCCGCAACCAGTCCAATGGCTATACCGCTGGCGATCTGACCGGGGTCAAGGTGGATGCCGATGGTGGTGTGTATGCCACCTTCACCAATGGTCAGAGCTTGCGGCAAGGACAAGTGGTGATGGCGAACTTCACCAACCCGAATGGCTTGTTGCAAACCAACAACACCACCTGGCAGCAATCCTTCAGCTCAGGTCAGCCGGTGTTGGGCGCGCCAGGAACCGGGACCCTGGGCTCACTCACTGCTGGTGCTTACGAGAGTTCCAACGTGGACTTGACCGGTGAGCTGGTCAGCCTGATGACTTCCCAGCGTAACTACCAAGCCAACGCCAAAACCATCAGCTCTGCTGACAAGATGACTCAAGTTCTCTTCAACTCCTTCTAAGGCTTGATGCGTGGAAAAGCTTATCTATACCGCCATGTCGGGGGCGCAACATACCCTGATGGCCCAGCAAATTCGGGCGAATAATCTGGCCAACGTCAATACCGCCGGCTTTCGGGCCGATTTTGAGCGGGTCTCAGCCTATGCACTGACCGGTGATGGCTACCCAAGTCGGGTCATGGCGCGCGAAGAGATGGCCGGCACGGATTTTAAGGCGGGCGCCCTGATGCAAACGGGCCGCAAACTGGATGTGGCGATGCGTGGTGAAGGTTTTATCACGGTGCAAACTGCCGATGGCAAAGAGGCCTATACCCGGGCAGGTAACCTGGAAGTGGATGCCGAAGGACTATTGACGCTCAATGGTCGCCCCGTGCTGGGAGATGGTGGGGAAATGGTACTGCCTGCCTATCGGGATTTGAGCTTCGGCAAGGATGGTTCCCTCAGCATCACGCCCCCAGGTGGTGGTGCCCGCTTGGATGTGGGTCGTCTCAAGCTGGTCAATCCGGATCCGGTCGAACTGGCAAAAGGTCCGGACGGCCTCTTCCGTTTGCGCCAGGGGGGTGATGCCGAGACCAGCGAGCAGGTGGTACTAGCCTCAGGTTTTCTTGAGGGGGCCAATGTTAATGCGGTCGACGAGCTGATCAGCAGTATGTCATTGACCCGCAATTTCGAGCTTCAGGTCAAGTTGATGAAAACCGCAGATGATCAGGCCCGGCAAGGGGCCAGACTTATTTCCGGTCAGGGCTAGCAGGTTAGCTCGCCAGAGCCACAAGACCCTTGATAGATGCGCGATAGCGCCCCGAATGAATTAGGTGGAGAAGCAAAGATGCATGCGGCACTTTGGGTGAGTAAAACGGGCTTGTCGGCACAAGATGCCAAGATGGCCAGCATTTCCAACAACTTGGCCAACGTGAATACGGTTGGCTTCAAACGCGATCGCGTGGCCTTTGAGGACTTGTTCTATCAGGTACAGCGCCAGCCAGGCGCTCAGCAGGATCAGCAGAACCTGTCACCCATCGGCATTCAGATGGGTAATGGTGTGCGTGTGGTTGGAACACAGAAAGTGTTTACACCGGGGCAGTTTCAGAATACCAACCAGGAATTGGATATGGCGGTTGTCGGTGCTGGTTTCTTTGGGGTCGAACGCCCTGATGGGGAAACTGCCTATACCCGTAATGGTCAGTGGCATCGCAATGCCGAAGGTTTGCTGGTGAATTCGGATGGGTTGCCCATGTTGCCGCAGATCCAGATCCCCGATAATGCGACCAAGGTTTCCATCGGTACAGATGGGACCGTAAGCGCAACGCTGCCAGGCCAGCAAGAAAATGTGGAGCTGGGGCGCATTACCTTGACCAATTTCACGAACCCCGCTGGGTTGGAAGCGCTTGGGGGCAACCTCTACCGTGCGACTGGTGCCTCCGGTGAAGCTATCGAAGGGGTACCGGGTGAGGAGGCGATGGGCGCCATCAAGCAGTTCACGCTGGAAAGTTCCAACGTCAACGTGGTGGAGGAGATGGTCGACATGATCACCACTCAGCGTGCCTATGAGATGAACGCCAAGGTGGTATCCGCCGCAGATCAGATGCTCAAGTTCGTCACTCAGGCGCTGTGATGATGAAGGCGATGTGGCGTTATCTCTGGGTAGTGTTGCTGCTGGGTGGCTGTGCCACTTATGAACTCAAGGCCCCCGAGCCAGGTGACGAAAAGTGGGCCCCTTCCCGACCCAAGTTATCTGTCTCGGCTCGGGGAGAAGACGGTAGCCTCTATCGTGGCGACTACATGATGACTCTGTTTCAGGATCGTCGTGCCTATCGTATCGGCGATATTCTGACCGTGGTACTGGAAGAACGTACCCAGTCGAGCAAGAAAGCCAACACCAGCATGAGCAAGAACAGCAGCATGAACGTGCCAGCACCCTCTATTGGTGGAAAAGTGCGTTCCGACTGGGGCGCCAGCCTGAGTGCCGATCGTGACTTTGATGGTGGCGCTACCTCCAGCCAGCAAAATACGTTAGCCGGCTCCATTACGGTAACGGTTGCCGAAGTGATGCCAAACGGGGTGCTGGGGATCCGGGGGGAGAAGTGGATCCGGCTCAATCAAGGAGACGAATATATCCGTCTGGGCGGCATGGTGAGAGTGGAAGATATCGATCAGAGCAACCGTATTTCCTCTCAGCGAATTGCCGATGCCCGCATTACCTATGCGGGGCGTGGTGCCCTTGCCGACAGTAACCAGATGGGGTGGCTGGGGCGTTTCTTCAGTTCCGCATTCGCACCTTTTTGAGGGTTTACATGAACAAATGGTTTATCACCTTGCTCTGCCTGAGCCTGCCCTGGTGGGCTAATGCCGCGCCCCCTGCCAAGCGGGCCTTGCTGGATATTGCCGATGTGCAGGGAATGCGAACCAACCAGCTGGTGGGCTATGGCCTGGTCGTCGGCCTGTCGGGTACGGGAGATCGCAGCCAGGTCAAATTTACCGGCCAATCTATGGCCAACATGCTCAAGCAGTTTGGCGTACAGTTGCCCGATGATCTCGACCCCAAGCTCAAGAACGTCGCTGCCGTATCGGTACAGGCGACGCTGCCGGCCCTGGCTGGTAAGGGGCAGCTGGTGGATGTCACCGTGACCTCCATCGGGGATGCCAAGAGCCTGCGTGGTGGCTCACTGTTGTTGACGCCATTACGTGGTATCGATGGGGACGTGTATGCCGTTGCCCAGGGCAATCTGGTGGTCGCCGGGGTCAAGGCTGAGGGGCAATCCGGTTCCTCTGTGACCATCAATGTGCCGACGGCAGGCATTATTCCCAATGGTGCCATCATTGAGCGCGAGGCCGTCAGCAACTTTGCGGATAAACCTGAGGTGACGCTCAACCTGCACCAACCCAACTTCAAGACAGCTCGCAATGTGGAGCGAGAGATCAATCGCCAACTGGGCCCTGTCGCTCGAGCGGTCAGTGCTGGTCGGATCCAGCTTGCGGCTCCTAAGGATGAGAGTCAGCGGATCTCTTTCATGGCGCTGCTGCAGGACATTCAGGTCGACATGGGCAAGGAGAGGCCAAGGGTCGTGTTCAACAGCCGGACCGGTACAGTGGTGATGGGGCAAGGGGTCAAGGTACACAAGGCGGCGGTCAGCCATGGCAGTCTGACCGTGACCATAGGCGAAAGCCAGAATGTCAGTCAACCCAATGCCTTCTCCAATGGGCAAACGACGACGACACCCAATTCAAAGATCCAGGTGGATCGCGAGCGAAACAACATGTTTGTCTGGCCGGATGGCACTTCGCTGGAGGTGATCGTTAAGGCAGTTAATTCACTCGGGGCAACTCCCGATGATGTCATGGCCATTTTACAAGCTCTCGATGAGGCCGGTGCCCTCGAGGGAGAACTGGTGGTCATCTAAGGATCGCTATGACCAGAATAACGTCGGAGCCTGGTTTTTATCAGGATCTCAATGAATTGCAGCAGATAAAGAGCAATCCGGATCAACGGGCCGCACTGGATGCCGCTGCGGGCCAGTTTGAAGTGAGCTTTTTACAGACAGTGCTCAAGCATATGCGTTCAGCCTCTGACGCCATGCAGGATGATGATGACAAGATCATTAAAGGAGAAGAGCTATACCGCGACATGTATGACAGTCAATTGGCTATGAGTCTGGTCAAGCGTGGCGGTATGGGGCTGAAAGAGCAGATGGTCAGCCAATTGGCGCCGATGTTAAAGAATGCCGAGCTTGTGGTCGCTTCAGAACCACAGACCCTGGCTGCGTTTAACCAGCCTCTGAATTCGGCAAAAATGAAGAAGGTTGACTGATGTCACTGCTCAATATCGGTGCTAGTGGATTAAACGCGGCTCAAATTGCATTGAATTTGACAGCCCAGAATATTGCCAACGTCAACACCATAGGCTATAGCCGCCAGGAGGCCATGATGGGCAGCCTGTCCGGTTTTGGTCGACTGGACAACGGCATGGGGGTGGAGGTAACCGGTGTTCGCAGGATCACCGATGACTACCTGGTTTCCCAGCATTGGCGCAGTCGCTCTTCCACTGGTGCCTCCTATGCCTTTCATCAGTACATCAATACCACCGAGCAGTTGTTGGGTAGCGAGTCGATGAATATCGCCAAGGGACTGGACAGTTTCTTTGCCTCCTTGAGTGCTGCACTCGACAGCCCGGAGACGCCAGCGCAGCGCAGCCAGATCGTTAGTTCTGCCGGTGCCTTGGCCAACCGTTTTGGCCAGTTGAATGAGAGTATGTTGACGCAAGAGAAGCAGATCGACGATCAGCTCAACAGCACCGTCTCACAGGTCAACAGCTATCTGAGGCAGGTGGCCGAGCTGAATACCCAGATCAGTGAGCAGGCTTCCAAGGGGGTCAACACCTCTGTACTGGAAGATAGTCGCGAGCAGGTTGTTCGTGAGCTGTCGACTTATATGGAAGTTAGGGCCAACCGCCAGAGTGACGGTGCCTTCGCAATCAGCCTGCCCCAAGGGCAGCCGTTGGTGCTGGGTGGAAGCAGCAGTACCTTGACGCTGGCGGGTGATCAACTCAGCCTCGCCTTCGGCGGCCAGACCTTTGAAGTGCCCAAACTGCATGGCGGTTCGCTGGCGGGGGTGATGGATTATCGCTCTACAGTATTGCGGCCACTGCGAGATGATCTTAACCAGATAGCCCAAAAACTGGCCGATGACTTTAATTCCAAGCAGGTTGGAGGAGTCGATCTTAACGGTAATGGTGAAGCCGGTAAGCCGCCGTGCAAGGCGATGTTCACTTATGACAAACTAAATCCGGCAGGGACATTGCGGGTTGCCGCGGGTTTTGCCGGCGATGATCTGGCCTTTGCTAAGGTTGGCGGTGGCAAGGGCGATAACCGCAATTTGCAGGAGCTGCTGACCATCAAGGATGGCCAGTATGACGCCTACAGTGCCCTCCTCGGCAAGATGGCGGTACAAAGTGGTCAGGCCAGGGCCACCATGGCGGCGGATGCCAATATGGAGAAACAGCTGGCCACCAAGTTGAGTAGTGTCAGTGGGGTCAATACGGATGAGGAAGGGGTCAAGATCATGGCTTATACCAAGGCCTATCAGGCCAATGCCAAGGTGATCAGCACCTCCGATCAGCTCTTCAATTCCATCCTAAACATGTTCTGAGGGGAATGACCATGCGTATCAGTACCAACCAGATCCAACTCAGCATGCTCGACAACCTGCAACAGGGTTTCGGTGAATATGCCCGGCTCGATCGCCAGATTTCTACCAACAAGCGGATTTTGCAGCCCTCCGATGATCCGGTCGGGAGCGTGCGTCTCTTAGGGTTGCAAAAAGAGCAGGTAGCGATGGAGCAATACCAGCAGAACATTACCAATGCCAAGAGTCAGCTATCTCAGGGTGAACAGCAGTTGGATACAATGACCAACATGCTGATGCGGTTGCGGGAATTGACTCAGACAGCCGCAACCGGTTCCTTGTCGGATACGGATCGCAAGGCTGTTGCCAGTGAAGTCGCCATCATCAGGGATGGTCTGTTGGACTTGGTTAACGCCCGTAACGAGAGCGGTTCCAGCCTGTTTACTGGTAGCAAGGTGGATCAGCCCGCACTGGTCAAGGTGACTGACCCGAAAGACGCCGACTTTGGTAGTTATAAGTACAAGGGAGATAGCCTGGTTCGCGAAGTCAGCATTGCCAAAGGGGTGACGGTTGGTTTGAACCAGACCGCAGATCAGCTGTTTCTGACCTCGGGTGATTTCTTCAAGCAGCTCGATAGCATGGTCGATGCGATCAATCGTGTAGCGCCGGATGCAGCCGATCAAGCTAGAGGTATGCTCGGCCGTAGCCAAACTTTGCAAGATGATATCAGTCAGGCGGTGAGCACTATTGGTGCCCGGATCAACCTGCTGGATCAGATCGATGAAAGTCATGCCGAGAAGGGGGTCTATAGCAAGGAAGTGAGCAATCAGATAGAGTCCCTCGATTATGCCAGCGCCGTCACCCAGCAGGCTCATGTGTTGATGGCATTACAGGTACAACAACAAGTCTTTGCCAAGGTCAATGGCCTTAGCCTGTTCAACTACATGCCGTAAACCCGTTTAAGGAGCCATGATGCAGATTCAACAAACCCGTTTGGGCGGAGTGGCTGAGACGCCCGCTCAGCCTAAACTACGCGGGCGTTTGACTGCTCAGACGGGGGCGGGCCGCAAGCAGGCCCAACCAGACCGACATCCCAATATCAGCAGGCTGGATCGTTGGGCGTTGATCGGGACAGCTCAGCAGAAGATTGCCCACGCCCAAGGGGGGGAACAAGCACTCAGCCGGGTCTGGGGCGAGTTGAAACGGCTCGAACATCAGCTTGGCCAGCGTGACGTTGTCGGCAGTGAGATCGTTTCTCGTCTCAAACTGCTGGAAGAGAAATTGACCCAACCTCAGGGGCCATTGACCATGGCACTGAAATCCAAGCTGTTGGTCTCCCCCGCTGACAACCACCTTCATTACGGGGCTGAGCCGCTGGATTTGCTTGCCGCCAGGAGCACTACGGAGCGACTGGTCTTTTCCTTTCCGCAAACCAGCAGCGCTGTGGATGTCACGCTGCCTGCGGGTGCTCGCGATGGCGAGGTGGTGGCACTGCTCAATCAGGCTCTGCGTAAGGAACATATCCGGGCCAGTTTGAATGAACTCGGTAAGCTTGAATTTTCCATTCCTGACCCGCATCGCCGCAAACTGGATGAACCCGTCCTGATCAGCGGGGAGGGGATCCGCATTCCGGCGGGTAATCCGGTGCCGGTGCAGTTCAAAGCCAAGCCCGGCCAGTTGAGCCAACTGGGGGAGGGTATCGCCAAGGGCGAGATCCGGCAGGAACAGCAAAGGTTGAAACGTCTGCTTGGCGAGATCGAGCTGTCGGTCCGCGAGCTCAAGCAGTTTCGCCAGAAGATGGTCAAGCAGCTTGACAGAGTGAAAGCCCGTAGCCAGAACATCAAGCAAGTAGAGCTCGAGCAGTTGCAAGACAAGCTCAGCACTCAGCTTAAAGAGGGCGGTTTTATGGGCACCATGTCTGGCCTGCTCGTCCAGGCGAATGTCTCCCGGCAAGGGGTGGTTGCCTTGTTGACCTGATCGCTGTTTCTGCTCTGATACAAGCCGCACCGGGTCTGCCGTGCGGCTTTGCTGTTTTTATGACATGTGGTTGCACGCCTAGTTGGCTCAGGATGTCCGTTGGTTTTTTCGGATGAAAGTGCGAAAAAAATTTAATTTCTTGGCCGTCATGGTCGTTCTTCATTGGGGTCAACCCAAACGCTGCCTGTGGCAGCATCTATTTCGAGGAAACGAAAATGAGTCTGTCAATCCACACCAACTTTGCCGCCATGGTCACCCAGAACCAGCTGACTGCCACCAACAAGATGGCCAGTACCGCCATGCAGCGTCTGGGCACAGGTTTGCGCATCAACTCTGCCGCTGACGATGCTGCCGGCCTGCAGATCGCCACCCGTCTGCAATCCCAGTCCAACAGCCAGAAAGTGGGCATGCGCAACGCCCAGGATGCCATCTCCATGATGCAGACCGCCGAAGGCGCCATGGACGAGATGACCAACATTGTGCAGCGCATGAAAGATCTGGCCACCCAGGCGGCCACCGGCACCAGCAGCGACAAAGATATCGCCGCCATGAACGCCGAATTCGGCGAGCTGACCAAAGAGCTGAAAAACATCGCCAGCAATACCACCTTCGGTGGTGACAACCTGCTGGACAAGACTGGCGGCAAATTTGCCAAGGGCGAAGTGACCTTCCAGATCGGTGGTACCGATGGCGAGCGACTGGCCCTCAATATCGGGGATAGCCTGAAGAAGGTGGTTGGCGGTGCTCCGGTGAGTGCTGCGGACCAAACAAAACTGGATGCAATTAAAGATTATAAAGATGACTCGGCCACTGGCGGTACTGAGGCCAAGGATCTAAAAGCGAAAAAAGCAACTTTGGTGACAGCAGAAACTGACTTGGCAACCGCACCCGCCGATGCCGCGAAACTGGCTGCAGTAGCTGCAGCAAAAACAGACCTTGAAGGTGCGCAGAAGACATTTGACGAAGGTCTGAAACCGTTGAATGAAGCCGCGCTAGATGTTGGTACTGGTCTGGATGCAGTCATTCTGAGCAATGGTTTGACCGATCAGAAATCTGCCCAGACTGCCATGGGCAAGATGGAAGAGTTTATGCAAGACATCACCAGCGTACGCTCCTCTTTCGGTGCCAATATCAACCGTTTGGAGCACACCGTTAACAACCTTTCCAACATGAAAGAGAACACCGATATCGCCAAGGGCCGCATCATGGATGCCGACTTCGCTACCGAAAGCACCAGCATGACCAAGAACCAGATGCTGATGCAAGCTGGCATGTCTGTGTTGGGCAAGTCCAACGAGATGACTGGCATGGTGACCAGCCTGCTGCGTTAATCAAGCCATGGCCGCCGCTATCGTGGCGGCCTATTTTTCACGCTTGCCGGTTGCAAAGTTCTGGCACAACAGAGTTTTGCAACAAGCAAGTCTTGCCGTGATATTGAAGGAGTTGATATATGAAGGTCGATCCCGCTTCTGCCGCGATGCAAATGGTGACCAATGAGCGCAAGAATATGGATAAGCTGCTGAAAGGGCAGCTAGCCAATGTCAAGGCGCAGCAGAGTTCACTGGCCTCCATCAACTCCAAGCTCTCCAGCTTCCAGACTCAGCTGAAAGATCTGAACAAGCCGGCGGCTTTGCAGGCGCAGAAAGCCAGCCTGTCACAGGATGGCATCATGACGGTGACCAGCGATGGCAAGGCGACCCCCGGTCAATATAACTTTCAGGTCAATCAACTGGCGCAAGCGCATCAGTTCGGGGTGCAACTCGCAGATGAAAAGGCACTCCTACCCACATCTGGTAAGGTTTCCTTTACTGTCGGCGGCAAGGCATTTGCTGTCGATCTGGCCACATTGCCTGCTGGCGCTACCGCGCGTGAGTTGGTGTCTGCCATCAATGATGCGGCCGATAATCCAGGGGTTAAAGCGAGTCTCATTCGCTCGGATGGCAAGGTCAACCTGGTGTTAACCAGCAAAGAGAGTGGCGCAGACAAGGTTTTTACCCCCATTTATGATGGCGACGCTACCTCCGAATTCGGCAAGGCTTTTGTCGGCGGAAAGGTGATCACCCCGGGTCAGGACTCCATCATCAAGATGGGAGTGGGCACAGGCGCGCTGGAGATTAAATCGCCGACCAACAAGATTGAAAACGTGGTGGAAGGGTTGACGCTTGAGTTGACCAAGGTACAAAAGCCCGGTGATGGCCCTATGCAGGTGACGGTGGCTTATGACAACGAAGCCGTAACCGGTTCGCTAAAAAAATTTGTTGATAGCTACAACGAGTTGCTGGATCTGCTGAATAAAGAGACATCAACAGACCCCAAGGCAAAAGGCGTACTGGCATCGGATACGACCGTACGTGGCCTGAAAGGATCGCTTGCCAATGCGGTCCGCAACCTGCCAGCAGGCATGACGCTGAGTCAGCTTGGTATCAAGACCGATAAGTCGGGCAAGTTGGCGTTTAGCGACTCGGATTTCAAGAAATCGATCGAGAAAGATCCAGAACTGCTGGGTAAGGCCCTGATGGGCGATGATGGCTTGCTCAAGCGGATGAGCAAGGTGCTTGATCCGTTCTCCAAGACCAACGGTATGATGGCAACACGCAAGAGCACACTGGAAGCCAATCAAAAGCGACTCGATGTTAAAATGGAGTCGCTGGATAAACGGATGGAGTCTGTTTACACGCGTTACCTCAATCAATTCACCACCATGAATCAGATGATGCAGACCATGGGGGCATTGTGACAATATGCCTGCCATTTTCTGTCCCTTCCGTTGATCAAAAGTGAGCTTCCATGTTTGAACATCAAGATGGCTATGATGCCTATCGATTTGCCGCCACCGACGCCAAGGCCGCGAGCGCCGATCCCCATCAGCTGGTGCTGATGCTGATAGATGGTCTGCTCGATGAGATGGCCAGGGCGGAGGGCCATATTCTGGCCAAGCAGTTTGAGCGCAAGGGGCAGGCTGTCAACAAATGTCTGCAAATTCTGGGGGGGCTCGACAGTGCTCTGGACATGGCGAAGGGCGGGGAGCTTGCCGCCAACCTGCATCGCCTCTACGACTACTGTGGCCAGCGGTTGTTCGAGATCAGCGTGGCCAACGACGTAGCCGGGTTTGCCGAGGTACGTCGCATTCTGCTGGAGTTGAAAGAGGGTTGGGAAGCGATGGCACGCCATCCTCGCTAGGGCGGAAGTTATCCTTCCCCTGTTCTAGCCCGCTATCGCCATCATTATCTGACATCCCTCAATTCCATATCTGGCCCGCTCCTTGCTTGTTGGCAAGGTCGTCTTATTTATAGGGGCCATTATCATGTCGATGACCGGATCTAAGCTGCTTGGCGCGGAACAAGAGACTCGCCAGCGTCAGCTGCTGGGGTTGGGTCGCCTGATCTTGCAACAGGCGCGTGCTGGCCAATGGGACGCTGTGCGGCTGACCGATAGCCGATTGGCTCAACTCATTCAACACATCCTAAAGCAACCGGACTTGTGGTTCTCATTGAAACCCGCCCGTGAACAGGTGCGCAACTGGCATCAGGAGGCCTTGCTGTTATGTCAGCAAGAAACGGCACTGCGCAAGCAGGAATGGCACGATCTGTCCCGGCAACGGGAGGGGCTGCAGGCTTATGGTGAGGTACAAGAGTGGGCATGATCCAGTTTGCCGGCGTCGATAGCTTAGCTAACCTCGAATCGACCGGGTTCAACCGCCTCGCCCGTCAGCCTGACGAGCAAGGCGAAATGTACCACCCCCTGGACCTTGCGTTCACAGAAGAACTCACGGCGTTGCCAGCAGAGGGTGTTGACGACGCTGAGGTTGACACTGATGTGGTTGATGCGGCGCCAGAAGCTGCGACTGAACAATTGGAGTCTTTCACCAACATGCCACCCGTCTTCATCCTGAATGATGAAGTAACGAGGCTATCCGCTGCGCGACTTGCTCAACCTGATGCAGTGATGAACAGCGGGAAGGAAGGGGGCGCAGTGCATGATCGTGCCCCCGCCATATCGGCGGCATTGCGTTCATTGTCGGCCTATGGGCGGCCGGAGACGGAACGGGGCCATGTTGTTGAGCAGGCCCCGTTGGGCAAGGATAAACCTGCGTTCTCCGTGACCGATTTATCCCGAATGATGGTGGGGCAGCAAGCTGCCCAGAGCGGCGATCTGCCATTACGCGACAAACTGATAGCAAGTTTGCAACCCTTGCTGGGCGGTGAGGTGCCAGCAGAGCATGAGTCTGGGGTATCCGAGCTCAAGGGGTTGGTGGGAAACCTGTTGTCATCGCCTGTTTCCAGGCCGGCGGAGTATCAATGGGCCCCCGCCAAGTTGGCCGATAACCCTGCGCAGTGGGGCCAGCAACTGGTCGATGTGTTGAAGGACAAGGTCGAGCTCCAGGTCAATCAACAGATCAAGCAAGCACATATCCGTCTTGACCCACCCGAGTTGGGCCGGCTTGAATTGACCGTTCGGATCGATGGTGATCGTCTCAACGTTCAGCTCAACGTAACCAATCCGGCGGTGCGAGATGCATTGATCCAGTCAATGGAGCGACTGCGAATGAGCCTGGCACCTCACCATGCCGGTGGTGTCGAGGTCAATGTCGGTCAGGGAAGCGAGCAGGGGCAGCAGGAAAAATGGCAGCAGCAAATTATGGCTGGCAGGCGGCAGTGGCAAGAGGAGCTCGAGCCAACGGATGGCACCATGCGGGACTGGCTGAATACCCTGGTCTGATTTTTATTACCCGGCAATAGCGAGAGTGATTTCATATTATGCGGCGTGTCATGAAGTGGTTGATGGTGGTCGTGATGGCCCTGTGTCTATTAGCCGTGCTGGCCTATGGCGTTTATCTGAAGCGTGATCTGGTCGCCGTGTGGCTGGGACTGGCTGAGCCAAAACCCGAATTGAGTGCGACCCCGTTGTTCAAGCCAATGGAGCGTTTTGTCATCAGTCTGGAAGGGGGGGCCGAGTCTCATTATCTCGTACTGGAGTTGGCGCTGGTAACCCATAACCCCAAGCAATTAGAGACGCTCAATGAGCTGACTCCGCTTATCCGCAATGCGATGGTGCAGTATTTCAGTCATCGCACGCACGATGATGTGAAAAAAGAGCTGCAGAACATCACAGTATTGCAAGGCTCCCTGCTCGGCAAACTGGTGATGACACTGCAGGGCTACGGCTACAAGACCTATCTGGATGAAGTGCTGATCACCAAGGTATTGGTGCAATAACACCGACATGATGGATGCCGACTGGGATACACCGCCTGAGTTTGCCACTTCCCCCTCTCGCACGGGGGAGCAGGCAATATTGACTCGTTATCTGCCGTTAGTGAAACGGGCGGCCAGCCACCTGCGCAGTCAGGTCTCCGCCAGCTTCGATCAGGAGGATATGGAGCAGGTTGGCATGATGGGGCTGCTGGAGGCTTGGCGTCGTTATGACAGCGAACCGGATGCGCAGTTTGAAAGCTACGCCTTCAAGCGGATCCGTGGTGCCATGCTCGATGAGCTCCGGCGCTTGGATTGGCGGCCTCGCCAACTACGCCAGCAGGTGCACAGACACAATCAAGCCCAGCGAGAGTTGTATAACAGCTTGGGGCGATCACCGACCGAGCAGGAATTGGCTACATCCCTAGATTGCACCATAGCGGACGTGCGCCAGCTGGCATATGCCAGTCAAGCCGAAGCGCTGCAGAGCCTGGAAGAGTGGCTGGAGAATGGGGGCAAGGCGCTGGCCAGCGAGTCTGATGACGTCGATATGGCCATGACCATCAGCAAGGTGCTCACCTCACTGGACAAGCGAGAGCAACTGCTGCTCGCCCTCTATTACCAGCAAGAGTTGAATATGAAAGAGATCGCGCTGGTGCTGGGTCTGACCGAATCACGGGTCTGCCAATTGCACAAGCAGTGCGTCCTTCAGCTCAAGCAGCGTTTGGTCGACTCCATATATTAATGCTTCACCACTCGTGGTGAGGCTCCTTGAATTCTGCGGGAGCGTTCATGCAAAAACAGATAGGTCTTGGCGTCATTTTCATTTGTGTGCTGGGTGGTTTCATGATGGCGGGCGGTAAACCGATCGCCTTGTGGCAGCCCGCCGAGCTGATCATCATCATAGGTGCCGCGGTCGGCTCCATGTTTCTGGGTAACTCGAAAGAGGTGATGCATGAGATGTGGCATCAGATGAAGCAGTGCTTCAAATCCAACAAGAATGAAAAGGAGATCTATCGTGAGCTGCTGACCTTGATGCACCAATTGCTGGAGGAGACCCGCAATAAGGGCATGAAAGCGCTCGATGAGCATATCGAGAACCCACAGCAGAGCTCCGTATTCTTGATGTATCCCCAGATATCGGAAGATCCTCAACTGCTCGGTTTCATCATCGATAACTTGCGTTTGCTGGGTATGGGTAAGATCACGCCTCATGAGCTGGATACCATGCTGGAGCAGGAGATCATGGCGATTGAAGAAGACATGCTCAAACCGGCACACGCCCTGCACAAGACGGGTGAGGCCTGTCCGGGTTTCGGTATTCTGGCTGCGGTGATGGGGATTATCATCACAATGCAGCAGCTGGATGGCCCCTTGAGCAATATCGGCGTGCATGTCGCGGCCGCGTTAGTGGGAACCTTCATCGGCATCTTCCTCTGCTACTGCTTGCTGGAGCCCATCAGCAACGCCATGGAGGAGATGGTCAAGCGTCGGATAGGGCTGCTGATGTGCATCAAATCTATTCTGATCGCCCAGCTTCGTGGCAAGACCCCGCTCATCTCGGTTGATTCAGGCCGCAAGATGCTGGAGCCTGACGTTAAACCCAGCTTCCTTGAATTGGAAGAATGGGTGACGAACAGGGCCATGTAATGCGCAACCACGAACAGATCATCATCAAACGTCAGCAACGACGTAACAGTGCGCCCAAGGGCGGTGGAGCCTGGAAAGTGGCTTTTGCCGACTTCACCCTGGCGATGATGGCATTTTTCATGGTGCTATGGATCCTGGCTGTCTCAAGTCAGGAAGAGCGTGAGGTCGTCGCCAGCCGCCTGCGTGACTACAGCATCATGGACAGCGAAGCAAACCCGTTCGATATCCGCAATAGCCCCTACCCGGTGGATCTGGGAGGCAACCCATCCGTGCTGGAAGAGCTCAGTCCCAAGTTTGTCGAGGAAGGGCAGCGGATGCCAAAGCATATGGAGCGGAATCGCAGCATCTTTTCTGATGGGGCCAGCGGCGGTTACGAAAACCTACTGGTGGGGAAAATTGAAGGTGAGGCACAGATGAAGCAACTGGCCGGGTTCATTGGCTCGCTGGCCGATCAGATGCAAGCCAAGAACAACCTTGAGCTGCAACTGGTACCACAAGGCTTGAGGATCCTCATTCGTGATGATGATAAGCGCGAGATGTACAGCCGTGGTAGTGCCCGGATCAGCCCCTTTTTCCGGCATATGCTGATGGCGTTGGCTCCCATATTTCAGCGAGTCGAAAACCGGGTTATGATCTCGGGCCACACCGATAGCACCCCCTTTGCAGGTGACAACTACAGCAACTGGGAGCTTTCGTCTGATCGTGCCATGATGGCAAGGCGAGTCTTGCTTGCCGGAGGCATGCCCCCGGAACGGGTGGGGCAGGTCGTGGCCATGTCAGATACCATGCTGGAGAATACAGCCGATCCACGAGGCAGCCAAAACCGCCGCATCGAGCTGCTGGTGATGACAAGCCAGGCGGAAAAAAATCTGGAACAGTTATTCAGTGCGCAAACGCAAACTGCAGTGAAGCAAGCCAAGGACGACACTTCTCATGGGCAACCTTGAAATGGACCTGCCGGGATCGGATACGCTGAGTGATCCTCGTCGTAAGGTCCCCCGCTGGTATCTGCATGATGGCAATACTCCGCTGGAGTCACAAAGTTGTGGTATTGCTGCCCGCCTCATGGTGTCGGGTCTTCTGTTCGATAAGCGTATAGGCCGGGCTGTGATCAAGGATATAGGACCGGGAGGCGTTGGTTTTCTGGCCCCTGCGCGTTTTATCCTGCCCGAAATTGTCAGTCTGTCGCTCTCCCCGTGTATTGTGCTGGCTTGCCAAATCACCCATCGACGTTCGATTGGCCAATACCTGAGCTTCTATGGCGCTCGTTGGTCAGATCCAGAATCAGTAGACCTGTCGCCAGTGCTCAGTCATTGGCGACATTGTTTCATGGTGTCAGGAGGGGTCGCTTCGTCTCCAGTTCCAGTGGATCCGTTAACGACTCCAGTCTGATAGCGCCACGACTCATATCCAAACCCCTTGCTGCTTGCAGCAGCAAGGGGTCGTGCAAGCTTTCCAATGAAATGGCTTTTTGCAGCAGGGTCTGCCCCTTTTTGGTGACAGGGATAGGGGCTTTTCCACGGCTATAGACGATGGGACAGTTGGTTAATCCGGGGGCGTTGGCTAGCTGCCAGGCAGGATTCCAGCTGCTGGCCTCATTCATAGCCACCCCTTTTGCCATTGCCCAATCCAGCAATGAGCAGCCATCCGGCTGCCGTATCACCTGCAAATTTTCCCCTTCTTGCCAAGATGGCAATACGAATTGGTATTGTTCCGCACGATCCAGTAGTTGAGATAGTGCAATGAACCGGGCCACATATAGCCGCGTTTCTGTCGGGAGCGATAGCTCCCACACATTGCGACTACCTGCATCGAGTACAGCCTTCAGCACCCGCCCCTCTCCCGCGTTGTAAGCCGCTAGAGCTAGTAGCCAATCTTGGCCAAAAAATTGATAGAGCCAACTGAGATAGGCAAGTGCTGCATCGGTTGCGAGTGGTAGCGAGTAGCGTCCATCGAAACCCGACATCATGGGAATGGAGAAGCGCGCCGCCGTAGCGGGCATCAACTGCCAAGGTCCGGCAGCTCCTGCTGCAGATACCACATCCAGTCGATAACTGCTCTCAATCAAGGGAAGGAAAGCGAGCATGGCGGGCAGTTTGCGTGCCCGAATCTGTTGTTCTACCCACCGGATCATTGGCTGTGACTGAGTGATCCGTTTCTGCAGATGGTCACGTTGCTGCAGTAGAAACTGAGTCTGTTGAGTGACTAATTCGGCTCCTTTTCCTTTCACAGGGGTAGGAAAACCAGTCTGCCAATGATAGTTATGATAGGAATAACAATAGGGAGAGGTCACTAACAGGGTGCCAACTAGCCAACAGAGTACTCGAGTCATGATTTCAGGGGGATGCAAGGAGAGCTGAACAATAAAAACATGATGTATCTCAACAGTTTTTGACAGTTTTTGTCGACTGTCCATGTGGAATCCAGGACGTGATAAGCATGATAACACGAGTAAAAAAGACCCCGACAGCGGGCAAGGCGATCCAGAAATTTTTACTTTATTTGATCCTCGCCAATTTTGTGTTGATGGGGCTCTATGTCATGCACGCTGGGGAGCTGGCTTTGGGGATGAATCTCCTGCTGACATTTTTGCTGATCATCTACAACCTGCTGCTGTGCCAACTAGTATGCTTGCGGGCACGGCGAGCAGGGGATGACTACATCATCTACCCCGTGATAGGCGTCAGCATCATTCTGTGCGCTGTTGTATTGTACCGTTTCATTATTTCTCCCTGATTATGGTGGTTTATACCCCAGTCCCTAATTAATCGATTTTATTTCTGCACAAATAACTTGTGGAAAATCAACTCATTTAATCGGCGGTGCCCAAACACTGCGTCAATATGTTCCCCATGCCCGATATCCTCGCTTGAAAAGCCCTCAGCACGTCCTTAAACTTCAAGGTGGGGAAAAGTGGATCAAAGTGGTTTTTATCGGGCAATTTGCCCCCTTAACTCATTTTCAGGGACTGCAATTTGTTGCGTGGTGCTCACGCCATCAGCCTGGACAGCAAAGGGCGATTGGCGATTCCGACCAAGTACCGTGATTGGCTGCGCGACGAAAGCGAGGGCCAGCTGGTCTGCACCATAGATATTGCCCATCCCTGCCTGCTGCTTTACCCCCTGAACGAATGGGAAGAGATAGAGCGCAAGCTCAAGATGCTCTCCAGCATGAACCCCGTAGAGCGCCGTCTGCAGCGGCTGTTGCTCGGCCATGCGACCGAATGCGAGCTGGATGGCAATGGCCGTCTGCTGCTGAGCCAGCCACTGCGTAGCCACGCCGGGCTGGACAAGAAGATCATGCTGGTGGGCCAGCTCAACAAGTTTGAGCTGTGGGATGAAGCCCGCTGGCAACAACAGGTCAATGACGACATTCAGGGCCTGCCCGAGGACGACTGGGCAAGCTCGCCACGACTACAGGATTTTTCTTTATAAATGACCCAAGCCGCTGAACACATCACAGTGCTGTTGCACGAAGCCGTTGAAGGGCTGGCCATCAAGCCGGACGGCATCTACGTCGACGGTACTTTTGGCCGGGGTGGTCACTCTCGTCTCATTCTCCAGCACCTTGGCCCGAACGGCCGGCTGATCGCCATCGACCGGGATCCACAGGCCATTGCCGAGGCGGCCAAGATCCAGGATCCCCGTTTCGAAATCGTGCACGGCCCCTTCTCCGGCATTACCACCTATCTGGCCGAGCGCGGTCTGCTGGGCAAGGTCGACGGCTTCCTGCTGGATCTGGGTGTTTCTTCCCCCCAGCTGGATGATGCCGAGCGCGGTTTCAGCTTCATGAAAGACGGCCCGCTCGACATGCGGATGGATCCCACCTCAGGCCAGAGCGCCGCCCAGTGGCTGGCCCGCGCCGATGTGGATGACATCGCTTGGGTATTGAAGACCTTCGGCGAGGAGCGTTTCGCCAAGAAGATTGCCCGCGCCATCGTCCACGATAGGGTAACCGAGCCCTATGTGCGTACCCGTCAGCTGGCGGAGATGATTGCCCGGGTCAATCCGAGCAAGGAGAAGGGCAAACACGCCGCCACTCGCAGCTTCCAGGCCATCCGCATCTATATCAACAGCGAGCTGGACGAGATCGAGACTGCGCTGGACGGTGCCCTGCAGGCGCTGGCTCCCGAGGGGCGCCTCTCCGTCATCAGCTTCCACTCGCTGGAAGATCGGTTGGTGAAGCACTTCATCCGCAAGCACGAGAAAGGCCCCGAGGTACCGCGCGGCATTCCGTTGACCGAGGCCCAGCTGGCGGGCGGCCGCAAATTGAAGTCGGTCGGCAAGGCGCTCAAGCCTTCCGAGCATGAAGTCACCGAAAACAGCCGATCGCGCAGCTCTGTGCTGCGGGTCGCCCAGCGACTGGCGGAGTAAGTCATGAGCGAGGTGCGTGTTCATCTGGCCAAGGAGATCCTCAGCGATCTCTGGCGGCACAAGCTGCAGGTCGTGCTGGCCGTTGCCGTGCTGATCACCGCCTTTGCCGTGATCCTGGTCACCAACATGACCCGTGGCATGACCGCCAAGCAGAACGATCTGATGGCGGAAGAAGATCGGCTCAATATCGAATGGCGTCACCTCCTGCTGGAACAGGGGACGCTGGCCGAGCACTCCCGCGTCGCGAGTCTGGCCATGGATAAATTGCAGATGGCGCGCCCGCTGGTGACCACCGAGAAGGTAATAACACAACCATGAAACGCAAGGCATCTGCCAAGGCCCCACCCAAGGCGAAAGCACCGTCACTCTATCCGTGGCGCTTTCGCACGCTGGTGTTCTTCATCGGCATTGCGTTTGCTGGTTTGATCCTGCGTCTGGCCTGGATTCAGGTGATCGATCCGGATCGGCTGCGCCAGGAAGGGGACATGCGTTCGCTGCGTACCACTGCTACCCAGGCGGTGCGCGGCATGATCACCGACCGCAACGGCGAACAGCTTGCCGTGTCTGTGCCGGTGGAGGCCGTCTGGGCCGATCCCAAGACGGTGCACGAATCCGGCGCCATCCATAACGAGCGCGCCTGGCTGGCGCTCTCCGCCGTGCTCAAGCTCGATATCAACACCCTCAAGCGTCGCATCGCCAACCCAAGCAAACGCTTTGTCTACCTGCAGCGGCAGGTGACGCCTGCGGTAGCGGAATACATCAAGGGTCTCAAGCTGGGCGGCATCTATTTGCGCCCAGAGGCGCGCCGCTTCTATCCAACCGGCGAGATCAGCGCCCATCTGGTGGGGGTCACCAACATTGACGGCAGCGGGATCGAAGGGATAGAGCGCAGCTATAACGAGTGGTTGACCGCGACGCCAGGTGAGATGCGGGTGCGCAAGGATAGGCAGGGGCGGGTCATCGAGCGACTCGGTCTGGTCAAGGAGGGCAAGAATTCCAATGATCTGCAACTGAGCATCGATCAGCGGGTCCAGGCGCTGGCCTACCGCGCCCTCAAAAGAGCTACTGACGAGAACAAGGCGACCTCGGGCTCCATGGTGATGCTGGATGTGAAGACCGGCGAGGTGCTCGCCATGGTCAACACCCCCTCCTACAACCCGAACAACCGCGGTCAGTACCAGAGTTTCCGGGTACGCAACCGGGTCGTGACCGATACCTATGAGCCGGGTTCGACCATCAAGCCCCTGATCCTGTTGAGTGCTCTGCAGGCGGGGGTCACCAGCTGGAAAGACACCATTCCGGGTGGGCCTCTCTATATTGGCGCCAAACAGATTCGTGACGTGAGCATTCACAAGGCGACCAACCTGTACGACATTTTGCGCTACTCCTCCAACATCGGCATGTCGCGCATTGCACTGCGGATGCCGGCGCAGGAGATGATCAACACCCTCAGCATGGTCGGTTTCGGCATGGATACCGGCAGCGGTCTGGTAGGTGAAAGCAGCGGCATGCTGCCCCAGCGCCGGCGCTGGTCCGATATCGAGCGGGCGACTCTGTCGTTCGGCTATGGCCTGCGGGTTACCCCGCTGCAGCTGGCCTCCGCCTACGCCACCCTGGCCAACAAGGGCAAGCGGGTGCCGCTCTCCATCGTCAAGGTGACCACACCGCCCAAGGGTGAGCAGGTCATCGACCACAACAACGCCACCGCCATGTTGCAGGCGCTGGAGTACGTGGTGAGCAATGCCATCCCGAAAGCGCAGATCCCCGGTTACCGGGTTGGCGGCAAGAGTGGCACCGCCAAGGTCGCCGTCGCGGGTGGCTACGGCAAGGATTATATGGCCTGGTTTGCCGGTTTCGCTCCGGCCAGCAACCCCCGTTTCGTCATGGTGGTGGTGATCAACGAGCCCAAGGGTGATGCCTACTACGGTGGTGCCGTTGCGACTCCGCCTTTTGCCGAAGCCATGGGGGGCGTGCTGCAACTCTTCAATATTCGTCCCGATGCGGTACCGCCTGCAGTACCCGCCAAACTCGCCCGTACGGAGGCCCCCCTTGCACCGCGCACCTGACCTGGCCCTCCATCCCATCTGTTCCGGGGCGTATTCCATGCTGTTTCGCGGTGTGAGCATCTGCATTCCTGCCCATACGGAGGCTTCCCATGTTGCACCGCGTACTTGACCTGGCCCTCCATCCCATCTGTTCCGGGGCGTATTCCATGCTGTTTCGCGGTGTGAGCGTCTGCATTCCTGCCCATACGGAGGCTTCCCATGTTGCACCGCGCACTTGATTCATTATTGCGCCCCTTCGGCATCCGAGCCCCGGCGCTCGCCCTCACCGATATCCAGCTGGACAGCCGGCGGGTCGGGCCCGGTTGTCTCTTCGTGGCCATTCGGGGTCACCAGGTGGATGGCAGACGTTTCATGGAACAGGCGGTGGCTCAGGGAGCGACCGCCATCGTGTTTGAGGAGGACGGGGAATTCGTCGCGCCTCAGCTGGCTGTGCCCTGCATAGGTATCCCTAATCTACCCGCCAGACTCTCCGAACTGGCTGGCTACTTCTACCAGCAGCCAGCCAACAGGCTGGAACTGGTCGGCATCACGGGCACCAATGGCAAGAGCACCACTGCGCTGCTGGTCGCCAACTGGCGTACCCTGCTGGGTGGCAGGGCCGGGGTGATGGGCACCATAGGCAATGGCTTGTTCGGTGAGCTGGTTGAAGCCGAAAACACCACCGGCAGTGCCGTGCAGGTGCAGGCCAATCTGGCCGCCCTGCAGCAGCAGGGGGCAGATCTGGTAGCGATGGAGGTTTCCAGCCACGGTCTGGTGCAGCATCGCGTGGCGGCCTTGCCGTTTGCGGCCGCCGTATTCACCAACCTGAGCCGGGATCATCTGGACTATCACGGCACCATGGAGGCCTATGGCGCCGCCAAGGAAGAGCTGTTGAAACTGGTGGACGAACCGTGCGCGGTGCTCAATGCCGACGACAGGTTGGGCCGCCAGTGGCTGGCCGCCTATCCGGCTGCGGTGGCGTTCAGTGTGCACGGCCCGGTGGCCGATCACCCGGGACGACAGCTGACGGCGCAGGATCCCCATTTCCACCAGCAAGGTTTTCGCACGCAGATTAACTCCAGCTGGGGGAATGGTGTATTATCCGCCCCCTTGCTCGGCCGCTTCAACGTCAGCAATGTGCTGGCGGCCATGGGCGCCATGCTGGTACTCGGTTATGACTTTCAGGAGTTGCTGGCAACTGCGCCTCAATTGCAGCCGGTCACCGGTCGCATGGAGTGCTTCGGGGGCGGCAATGCGCCGCTCGCCGTGGTTGATTATGCCCATACCCCGGATGCGCTGGAGAAGGCATTGCAGGCCCTGCGGGTGCACTGTGAAGGCAAGCTCTGGTGTCTGGTGGGTTGTGGTGGCGACCGGGATCGCGGCAAGCGTCCCATGATGGCCGCCATGGCAGAGCAGCATGCGGATCACGTGATCCTGACCGACGACAACCCCCGTACCGAGGAGCCGGCCCAGATCATGGCCGACATGGTGGCGGGCCTTCGCGATCCTGCTGCCGTGCAGATCGAGCACGACAGGGTCAAGGCGATCACCCTGGCCCTCGGTCAGGCGAGCAAACAGGACATCATCCTGGTGGCCGGTAAGGGTCACGAGGATTATCAGATCATTGGAACCGACAAGCGGCACTACAGCGACCGGGAAACCGTCGCGGCCGCCTTGCACACATTATTGGAGTCATTCGCATGATGACCCTCAGGCTTGCCGAGCTGGCGCAGGTACTCGATGCCCGTCTGATCGGTAATGACGGCGAGATCACGGCTGTCAGTACCGACACCCGCACCCTGGGCGCGGGCGCCCTGTTTGTCGCGCTGCGCGGCGAGCGTTTCGACGCCCACGATTTCTGCGCGCAGGCGGTTGCCGCCGGGGCCTCTGCCCTGCTGGTCGAACGGGAACTGCCACTGGCCATTCCCCAGCTGGTGGTCACCGACAGCCTCAAGGGGCTGGGTCGCCTCGGCAGGCTGGTGCGTGAGCGCATCAACCCCAAGGTGCTGGCCATCACCGGCAGCTGCGGCAAGACCACGGTCAAAGAGATGGCCACCGCCATCCTGCGTCACGAAGGCGAGGTGCTGGCCACCGCCGGCAACTTCAACAATGAAGTGGGTGTACCGCTGACCCTGCTACGCCTTGAGCCACAACACAAGTTTGCAGTGATGGAACTGGGTGCCAACCATCCGGGCGAGATCGCCTGGACCACCTCACTGGCCCAGCCCGATGCCGCCATCATCAACAACGTGGCGGCCGCCCACCTGGAGGGCTTCGGCTCGCTGGAAGGGGTGTTCCACGCCAAGAGCGAAATCTTCGAGGGGCTGAGTGACGGTGGCTGCGCCATCGTCAACGCCGACAACGAATTCTGGCCGAAGTGGCAGGCGCGCGGGATCCACTGCGCCTTCTCCATCGAGGATCAGCGTCAGCCGTTCCACGCCAGAAATGTGGTGATCAACCAGCAGGGTTGTGCCGAGTTCGTCATGGTGACCCCGCAGGGCGAAGTGAGCCTGACCCTGGCCATTCCGGGCCGCCACAACGTGGCGAACGCCCTGGCCGCCGCCGCTGGCACGCTGGCGCTCGGCGCCTCGCTCGCCTCGGTCAAGGCCGGGCTCGAGCAGATGGCACCGGTCAAGGGCCGTTTCTGCGTCCAGCGCTGGGGTGGCCTCACCCTGGTGGACGACACCTACAACGCCAGCGTGGAGTCCGTGCTGGCGGGCATCGATGCCCTGACCGCCATGAGCGGCTACAAGGTGCTGGTGTTCGGTGACATGAAGGAGTTGGGTGAGGAGTCCGCCGAGCAACACGCCCGGGTTGGACGCCATGCCCGTGAGCGCGGTCTGGATGCCGTGCTGACAGTAGGGGAACAGAGTCGCCACACCGCAGATGCCGCGGCTGGTCGACATTTCGATAACAAGGCGTCGTTGTTTGAAGTGCTTGCGCAAATGATAAATACACATCAAGAAATTTCGATTCTGGTCAAGGGTGCCCGCGGCTCCCGCATGGAAGATATCGTCAAGATGGTCGTTGACCGTCAGGAGTCGGCCACATGCTAGTCTGGCTGGCGGAACTGCTCACCCCGCACTTCACCTTCTTCAACGTCTTCTCCTACCTGACGTTTCGCGCCATCCTGTCGATCATCACGGGTCTGGTGGTAGCGCTCTGGATGGGGCCGCGCCTCATCCGCCGTCTGCAGATCATGAAGTTCGGTCAGGTGATCCGCAACGACGGTCCCGAGTCTCACCTCAGCAAGAAAGGCACCCCGACAATGGGCGGCCTGATGATCATCGCCGCCATCTTCACCTCTGTGCTGCTCTGGTGCCGCCTCGACAACCCCTATGTGTGGCTGGTGCTGTTCGTGCTCGGAGCTTACGGTGCCATCGGCTTCGCCGATGACTACCTCAAGGTGGTGCGCAAGAATACCGACGGTCTGATCGCCCGCTGGAAGTACTTCTGGCAGTCGGCGGTGGCGCTGGGCGTGGCCGTGTTCCTCTACGCCACGGCCACCCACGACGGTCAGACCCAGCTGGTGGTGCCCTTCCTCAAGGATGTGATGCCGCAGCTCGGCCTGATGTTCATCGTGCTGACCTACTTCGTGATCGTCGGCACCTCCAACGCGGTCAACCTGACCGACGGTCTGGATGGGCTGGCCATCATGCCGACCGTGATGGTGGCGGGGGGCTTCGCCCTGATCGCCTGGGCGACCGGCAACGTCAACTTCGCCAACTACCTGCACATTCCCTACGTGCCCTATACCTCCGAGCTGGTGATCGTCTGTACCGCCATCGTCGGTGCGGGTCTGGGCTTTCTCTGGTTCAACACCTATCCGGCCCAGGTGTTCATGGGGGACGTAGGCTCCCTGGCCCTCGGCGGCGCGCTCGGCACCATAGCCGTGCTGGTGCGTCAGGAGTTCCTGCTGGTGATCATGGGTGGTGTCTTCGTGATGGAGACTGTCTCGGTGATCCTGCAGGTAGGTTCCTACAAGCTGCGCGGCGTGCGGATCTTCCGCATGGCCCCGATCCATCACCATTATGAGAAGAAGGGCTGGCCGGAGCCGCGCGTCATAGTGCGCTTCTGGATCATCACCCTCATGCTGGTGCTGCTCGGACTCGCCACCCTGAAGGTGAGGTAAGCCATGGTCATCATCATAGGACTCGGAAAAACCGGACTCTCCTGCGTCGATTACTTCCTCGGCCGTGGCGTCACGCCTCTGGTGATGGATACCCGCGCCAATCCGCCGGGCAAGGATCAACTGCCTGCCGAGGTGGAACTCATCCATGGTCTGGATGGCGAGCTGCTCAAGCAGGCGCACATGATAGTGGCGAGCCCTGGCATTGCCCTGGCGACCCCCGAGCTGAAAGCCGCCGCCGAGTTTGGGGTGCGTATCGTCGGCGATATCGAGCTGTTCGTGCGTGAGACCCAGGTGCCTGTCATCGCCATCACCGGCTCCAATGGCAAGAGCACAGTCACCACGCTAGTGGGTGAGATGATCGCCGAGGCGGGCCTCAAGGTCGGGGTCGGTGGCAATATAGGTACCCCGGCGCTGGCGCTGCTCAAGCAGCCGATGGATCTCTGCGTGCTGGAGCTCTCCAGCTTCCAGCTGGAGACCACTCACAGCCTGCGCGCCGCCGCCTCCGTGGTGTTAAACCTCAGTGAAGATCACATGGATCGCTATCAGGGCATGGCCGACTACCGCGCCGCCAAGATGGAGATCCATCAGCACTCCCAGCACATCCTGATCAATCGCGACGATGCCCAGACCCTGCCCGATGTGGGTCAGGTGTGGCAGAGCTTCGGCCTCGATTGCAACGGCTATGGCCGCTGCCTGCTGGAGGGGCGCCATTGGTTGACTCTGCACGGGGAGCCACTGCTCGCAGTCGACGAAATGAAAATTGTCGGTGCCCATAATCAGGCCAATGCCTTGGCCGCCATGGCCCTGTGCGATGCGGTGGGCATTCCCCGCGGGCCGCAACTCGCCGTGCTGCGCCGCTTCGAAGGCCTGCCCCATCGCGCCCGCTTCGTGCGCGAGGTGAACGGGGTGCGCTGGATCAACGATTCCAAGGCCACCAACGTGGGGGCGACCCTGGCCGCCGTGGCCGGCGTGCGTGAATCGGTGAAGGGCCGCCTGCTGCTGCTGGCCGGTGGCCAGGGCAAGGGCCAGGATTTTGGTCCTGTGCAGGCACTGCTCGGCAGCCAGATCGATCACATGTACTGCTTCGGCCAGGATGCTGAGGTGCTGCTGGCGCTGGGCGAGCAGACCGAACGGGTCGCGGATCTCGATGCCGCAGTCGCCAAGGCGGCTGCCGATGCCAGACCGGGTGACTGGGTGCTGCTGGCACCGGCCTGCGCCAGCCTGGATCAGTTCACGTCTTTTGAAGCGCGCGGTGATTGTTTCACCGAGCTGGTACAAATGTTATGAACGCCTTTCGCACCGTCGCAGGTCTGCTGCAACGCTGGTTGTTACCGGCGCGCCCGGCGGGTCTCTACGACCGGCAACTGGTGGTGCTGGCACTGGCGCTGATGGCGGTGGGTCTGGTGATCGTGGCCTCGGCTTCGATCCCTGAGGGGATCGCCATCAACAACGATCCCTTCATGTTCGTGAAGCGCCACGGCCTGTTTCTGGTAATGGCGCTTGGCATCTCCTGGTTTGTGTTGCAGGTGCCCATGGCGCGATGGCAGCACTACAACGGCCCCATGCTGCTGCTCGCCATCCTGATGCTGGTGCTGGTGTTGCTGGTGGGGCGCAGTGTCAATGGTTCTGTTCGCTGGTTGCCACTCGGTCCCTTCAACTTGCAGCCGGCCGAGTTCGGCAAGCTGGCACTGTTCGTCTACCTGGCGGGCTACTTGGTGCGCCGTCAGAGCGAGGTGCGCGAGCGCTTCATCGGCTTCATGAAACCGATGGCAGTGCTCTTCCTGGTGGCCGTACTACTGCTGGCCCAGCCCGACCTGGGATCCGTGGTGGTAATGTTCGTCACTTCACTGGGGATGCTGTTCCTGGCGGGGGCGCGGCTGGTGCAGTTCATCGGCCTCATCCTGGTCGGGGTGAGCGCGGTGGTGACCTTGATCATTGCCGAGCCTTACCGGATGCGGCGGGTGACCTCTTTCCTCGACCCTTGGGCCGATCCGTTCGGCAGCGGCTACCAGCTGACTCAGTCGCTGATGGCATTCGGTCGTGGCAGCTGGTTTGGCGAGGGGCTTGGCAACTCCATCCAGAAAATGGAGTACCTGCCGGAGGCCCACACCGACTTTGTATTTGCCATCCTGGGTGAAGAGCTGGGTTATGTGGGCGTGCTGGGCGCGCTCTTCCTCATATTTTCGTTGGCACTCAAGGCGCTCAAGCTGGGGCATCAGGCACTGGTGGCCGAGCGCTTGTATGAAGGCTATCTGGCCATTGGCATCGGCATCTGGTTCAGCTTCCAGACCTTCGTCAACGTCGGTGCCGCCAGCGGCATGATGCCGACCAAGGGGCTGACCCTGCCGTTGGTCAGCTACGGTGGTTCCAGTCTCATCATCATGATGGTGGCGGTGAGCATGTTGATTCGTATCGATTTCGAGTTGCGCCAGGCCAGTGCCCAGGCGCGTGTGCGGGAGGTTTCGTGAGCAAGACTCTGTTGGTGATGGCGGGCGGTACCGGGGGCCATGTGTTCCCCGGCCTGGCCGTAGCCGATCGCCTCAAGGCCCAGGGCTGGACCATTCACTGGCTCGGCACCGCCGACCGGATGGAGGCAGAACTGGTACCTGCCCACGGTTATCCCATCTCCTTCATCGACATTCAGGGAGTGCGCGGCAATGGCATCAAGCGTCTGCTGGCTGCCCCGTATCGCATCGTCAAATCCGTGCTGCAGGCGCGCCGTGTGCTCAGGACCATACGGCCCGACGTGGTACTCGGCATGGGGGGCTTTGCCTCCGGCCCGGGCGGTGTGGCGGCCTGGCTGTCCGGCATTCCCTTGCTGTTGCACGAGCAGAATGCGGCCGCCGGCCTGACCAACAAGCTGCTGGCGCGCCTCGCCAAGCGGGTGCTGATGGCGTTTCCGGGGGCGTTTGCACCGAGTCATCGTACCGCCGTGGTGGGCAACCCGGTGCGCCCCGAAGTGGTGGCCCTGCCGGATCCGCAACTGCGCAGCAGCGCAGAGCCGCTGCACCTGCTGATCGTTGGTGGCAGCCTGGGGGCTCGCGTGCTCAACGAACAGGTTCCGCCAGCCGTTGCCGCTGCCGGGGTTCCCATTGCTGTGCGTCATCAGTGCGGCAAGGGTAACCGGGACGCTGTCGCGCAGGCGTATGCCGAGCAGGGTCTCGAGGCCGAGGTGAGCGAATTTATCAGGGACATGGCCGATGCCTACGCCTGGGCCGATCTGGTGGTGTGCCGCGCGGGGGCCTTGACGGTCTCCGAAGTCGCTGCCGCCGGGGTCGCCGCCATTTTTGTACCACTGCCCCATGCGGTGGATGATCACCAGACCCGCAATGCCCTGACTCTGGTCGATGGCGGCGGTGCTGAATTCCTGCCCCAATCCGAGCTGACGACGGCCTCCTTGGCCGCGCGTCTCTCCTGGCTTGCCGGGCGCAGGGAAACCCTATTGAACATGGCCCAGGCGGCCCGTCGCGTCGCTATTACCGATGCCGCCGAGCGGGTTGCCGATGAGTGTAAACGGCTCGCTGTTGGGCAGACTGAGAGAGAACTATGACCAAGGTTGAACTGGCAAAACTGCGTACCGTGATCCCTGAAATGCGCCGCGTGCGTCGCATCCACTTTATCGGCATAGGTGGCGCCGGCATGGGCGGGATCGCCGAGGTGCTTGCCAACGAAGGGTATCAGGTAACCGGCTCGGATCTGGCCCGCAATGCGGTGACCGAGCGGCTGGCCTCCCTGGGTGCCCACATTTTCGTAGGCCACAGCGCCGAGCATGTGAGCGAGGCGAGCGTGGTGGTGGTCTCTACCGCCATCAAGCAGGACAACCCCGAGCTGTTGGCTGCCCGCGAGCTGCGCATTCCTGTGGTGCGCCGTGCCGAGATGCTGGCCGAGCTGATGCGTTTCCGCCATGGTATCGCCATCGCTGGCACCCATGGCAAGACCACCACTACCAGTCTGGTGGCGAGCATCTATGCCGAAGCCGATCGTGATCCGACCTTCGTCATCGGCGGCCTGCTCAACAGTGCCGGCACCAATGCCCGCCTTGGCAGCAGCCGTTATTTGATAGCCGAAGCGGACGAGAGCGATGCCTCCTTCCTGCATCTGCAGCCGATGGTCTCCATAGTGACCAACATCGAAGCGGATCACATGGACACCTATGGCGGTGACTTCTCCCGCCTGAAGGCCACCTTCATCGACTTTTTGCACAACCTGCCCTTCTACGGTCTGGCCGTGGTGTGTGTGGATGATCCCGTTATCCGTGGCATGTTGCCCGAGATCGCCCGCCCCACCATCACCTACGGCCTGAGTGATGATGCCGACGTTCAGGTGTTGGACTTCGTGCAGACCAGCAATCGCAGCCGTTTCCGGGTCCGTCGCGCGGGCGCCGGTGAGCTGGAAGTGACCCTGAACCTGCCAGGTATCCACAATGCGCTCAATGCGGCCGCAGCGATTGCGGTCGCTACCGAGGACGGGATCGGCGATGATGCCATCATCCGTGCGCTGGCCAAGTTTGAAGGTGTGGGTCGCCGCTTCCAGCAATATGGCGAGTTCGAGACCGGCCGTGGCAAGGCCATGCTGGTGGACGACTACGGTCATCACCCGAGCGAAGTGAAGGTGACCATCAATGCTGCTCGCGCCGGTTGGCCCGAGAAGCGGTTGGTCATGGTATTCCAGCCGCACCGCTACACCCGTACTCGCGATCTCTATGAAGATTTCGCCGACGTGCTCTCCAAGGTAGATGTGCTGGTAATGCTGGAGGTTTACGCCGCCGGTGAGGAACCCATTCCGGGGGCCGATGGCCGTGCCCTGTGCCGCTCCATCCGCTCCCGTGGCAGCTTGGAACCCATCTTTGTCGCGACGCCGGACGACGTTCCCGCCGTGCTGGCAGGACTGGTCGGAGAGGGGGATCTGGTGTTGACCCAGGGTGCAGGGAACGTTGGCGCACTGGCACGCCGTCTCGGCGAGATGAAATTGAGCGTAGAGAGCATGAAATCCGGCGCCTGAGGGCCCAATGAGTATTTTGACCGCCAAGCCGGGGCCTATATAATGGCGGACCGGTCTGCAAAGGGCCGGCATGGCGCGTTAAACGGGGAAAGATCGGGTGGAGGCAAGGGCACAAGGGCGCACCAAGGGTGGCTTCATTGCAGGGGTGGCATTTTTCATCCTGGTCATGTGGGGCTTCTACCAGACAGCGCTGGATGTTAAAGGTTGGCTGACGGATGCCAATCGGTTGCCCATGAGCGAGCTGTTGCTGCAGGGGCAACACCAGTATTTGCAGACCGACGAGTTGCGTAGTGCCGTGCTGGATGGTGCCGAGCTGCGTAACTTCTTCGAGTTGGATGTAAACGAATTACAGGCGCGATTGAACGCCTTGCCTTGGGTGGCCCAAGTCTCTGTACGCAAGAAGTGGCCCAACAAGATCAAGGTCTATCTCACCGAGCAGGCGGTAGCGGCACGCTGGAATGGCAACCGCTTCGTCAACACCAAGGGTGAGGTGTTCAGTGCGCCGGACAGGGTGAAGACTCCCCTGATGCAGCTATCCGGGCCGGAAGATCAGGCCGTCAAGGTACTGGAAGCCAGCCGTCAGTACGAGGCGCAGCTGGCGGCCAAGGGATACAAGCTGCTGGGAGTGAATCTGACTCCCCGCCATGCCTGGGAACTGACCCTGGATGGCAACATTCAGCTGTTTTTGGGGCGCGCGGATATCGCGCTTCGACTGCAGCGGTTTATCGATGCTTTTCCGATCATCGAACCCCGTGAGCAGGTTGCTTATGTGGATCTTCGATATGACACCGGAATGGCAGTTGGCTGGAAGAAGAACGAAGAGAAAGTGAATGACCAAAACCGCAGATAGAAATCTGATTGTCGGACTGGATATCGGCACAACCAAGGTGGCGGTTCTGGTTGGCGAAGTGCTGCCAGACGGTGAGCTCAATGTCATCGGCATGGGCAGTCACGCTTCTCGTGGCATGGACAAGGGCGGGGTCAACGATCTTGATTCCGTGGTCAAGTCCCTGCGTCGTGCGGTGGAAGAGGCCGAGATGATGGCAGACTGCCAGATCAGCTCCGTGTATCTGGGGTTGTCCGGCAAGCACATCGATTGTCGCAACGAAACCGGCATGGTGCCCATCTCCGATGAGGAGGTGACCCAGGAGGACGTGGACAACGTCATCCACACCGCCAAATCGGTGCGCTTGTCCGATGAGCTGCGGGTGCTGCATGTGCTGCCCCAGGAGTTTGCCATCGACTATCAGGAAGGCATCAAGAACCCGGTCGGTCTGTCCGGGGTCCGGATGGCCGCCAAGGTGCACCTGATCACCTGCCACAACGACATGGCCCGCAACATCGAGAAATGTGTGGAGAAGGTCGGTCTGCGGGTGGATCAGCTGATCTTCTCCGCGCTGGCTTCCAGCTATGCGGTGCTGACCGAAGACGAGAAAGAGTTGGGTGTCTGCGTGGTGGACATCGGTGGCGGTACCATGGATATGTCGCTGTTTACCGGCGGTGCCCTGCGCCACACCAAGGTGATCCCGTACGCCGGCAGTACAGTGACCAGCGACATTGCCTACGCCTTCGGCACCCCGCCGCTGGACGCAGAAGCGATCAAGGTGCGCTACGGCTGCGCCCTCGGCCGTCTGGTCAGCAAGGAAGACAATATTGAAGTACCCAGTGTCGGCGGTCGTCCGGCGCGCAGCCTGCAACGGCAGACACTGGCCGAAGTGATTGAGCCCCGTTACACCGAGTTGCTCTCCATGGTGAATGATGAGCTGGTGCGGGTACAAAGCGAATTGAAAGCGCAGGGGGTCAAGCATCAGCTTGCAGCCGGTGTGGTCTTGACCGGCGGCGCTGCCCAGATCGAAGGCATTGTGGAGTGCGCAGAGCAGATCTTCCAGAGCCAGGTCCGGGTAGGAGAGCCCATGAATATACGGGGATTGAGTGATTATGTGCAGGCGCCTGTGTACTCGACTGCGGTCGGGTTGTTGCAGTACGGCCGCACCCATCAATCTTCAGGTAGTAGCAAGGAATATGCCGCCAAGGCAAGCGTAGGTGGGCTGGTCAAACGGGTCAGCAACTGGTTGCGTGGCGAGTTCTAAAAGATTTTGCTGAGTCAGGCAAATAAAGCGGAGAGACAACATGTTTGAATTTATGGATAGCCACACTGACGAAGCCGTCATTAAAGTGATTGGTGTGGGTGGCGGCGGCGGCAACGCAGTCGAGCACATGGTTCGTCAAAACATCGAAGGTGTCGAGTTCATTACCGTCAACACCGACGCTCAGGCTCTGCGTAACTCCAGCGCCAACACAACCCTGCAGATCGGTGGTGGCATCACCAAGGGTCTGGGTGCCGGAGCCAATCCGGAAGTGGGTCGTGATGCGGCCATGGAAGACAGGGAAGCGCTGCGCGAGCTGCTGACCGGTTCCGACATGGTGTTCATCGCCGCCGGCATGGGTGGTGGTACCGGTACCGGTGCTGCGCCGATCGTGGCCGAAGTGGCCCGCGAGATGGGCATACTGACAGTTGCTGTCGTAACCAAGCCGTTCTCCTTCGAAGGGAAGAAGCGGATGGGCTTCGCCGCCCACGGTATCGAAGAGCTGTCCAAGAACGTCGACTCCCTGATCACCATCCCCAACGACAAGTTGCTGAAGGTGCTGGGTCGTGGCATCTCGCTGCTGGACGCCTTCAAGGCTGCCAACGATGTGCTGCTGGGTGCGGTACAGGGTATTGCCGAGCTGATCACCCGTCCGGGCTTGATCAACGTCGACTTCGCGGACGTGCGTACCGTGATGCGTGAAATGGGTACCGCTATGATGGGTACCGGTTCCGCCTCCGGTGATGACCGTGCCGAAGAAGCGGCCGAGAAAGCCATCTCCAGCCCGCTGCTGGAAGACGTGGATCTGGCCGGTGCCCGTGGCATCCTGGTCAACATCACCGCCGGCATGGACATGACCATCGAAGAGTTCGAAACCGTGGGTAACGCGGTCAAGGCCTTCGCCTCCGAGAACGCCACCGTGGTGGTGGGTACCGTAATCGACCCGGAAATGCACGACGAACTGCGTGTGACCGTGGTTGCCACCGGTATCGGTGCCGAGCGCAAGCCCGACATCACACTGGTCAAGAACAACATGGTACAAGAGCGTCCGGCCCGTCAGCCCCTGATCAGCGAAGCTCTGCAGTCTCGCGTGATGGAAGAGGCCCCGGCCAAGGTGGTCAACGCCGAGCCGCAAGCTCGTCGCGAACCGGATTATCTCGATATTCCTGCGTTCCTGCGCAAGCAAGCCGACTAAGCCTCCAATGGCACTAGTTTGTTTGTTGCTTAAGGAATGTGCTAAGATGGCCTGCCAACGACCATCTGGTCCGGAATATGAGCTGTTAAGCGGATACGCCCATGATTAGACAAAGAACCTTGAAAACGAGTGTCCAGGCCACCGGTGTGGGCCTGCATTCGGGCCGGAAAGTCACAATGACGTTCCGTCCGGCGCCTGTTAACACAGGGATCGTTTACTTGCGTACCGATCTTGATCCTGTGGTCGCGCTGCCAGCCAATGCCGATCAGGTGCGCGATACCGTGCTTTGTACCGCTCTGGTCAACGAAGCCGGTGTCCGTGTCTCTACCATTGAGCACCTCTCTGCCGCGCTGGCCGGGATGGGGATCGACAACCTCTATGTCGAGGTTGACGCGCCCGAGATCCCGGTGATGGACGGCAGTGCGCACCCCTTTATCTACCTGCTGCAAGAAGTCGGTATCCGTGAGCAAAATGCGGCCAAGCAGTTTGTGCGGATCAAGCAGAGCATCCGGGTTGAAGACGGCGACAAGTGGGCGGAATTCCACCCCTATCGCAACGGCTTCAAGATGGATCTCGAGATCGATTTCCAGCATCCGGTATTTGAAGGACGCAATCAGCGTTGTGTGCTGGATTTCTCCGGTGCCTCTTTCGTGAAAGAGATCAGTCGTGCCCGTACTTTCGGTTTCATGCGTGACATCGAGTACCTGCGTTCCCAGAACCTGGCACTGGGCGGAAGCCTGGAAAATGCCGTGGTGCTGGATGACTATCGGGTACTGAACGAAGATGGTCTGCGTTATGAGGACGAATTCGTCAAACACAAGATGTTGGATGCGATCGGTGACTTGTACATGTGCAACCGCAGCATCATTGGCGAATTCCGTGCCTACAAGACGGGTCATGCCCTGAACAACAAGCTGCTGCGTGCCTTGCTGGCTGAGCAGGAGGCTTGGGAACTGGTGACCTTCGAGGGTGAGGGCGACAAAGCGCCCATCGCTTACTACGATAACGGTCTGGTTCTGGCCTGATAGCTGTGCAACGGAACGTCGGTCCTCTCTCCGCACCGACGTTCCGTCATTTGTTTACTCCATCCTTTAATACCGATTATCTCCCGGTTTTATTCCCCGTGCTGGCTCCTGGCCTCACCTGACCGAGCAGACTGATTTCTATGAGCATTACCCTGATCCTCAACGGCAAGCAGCGACGCAAGTTGCACTTACCCAAACAACGTCTGGCCTGGGTCGGCGGTATCCTCTTCACTGTATTGGCCCTGGGTGGTGGTTGGCTCTGGCAGAGCTGGCACCAGAAAATGGAGGCGCTGGAAGTCGCGCTGGCCATGGCCGAACAGCAAAAATCCACGCAAGGGGCCGATGAAGCCCGCGAACAGCTTGCCATGCTGGCTGCCCAGGTGGGCACCATGCAGGGGCAGCTGGGTCGCCTCAATGCGCTCGGCGAGCGGCTGACCGAAAAGGCAGACCTCGATCCCGAGGAGTTCAATTTCAAGGAGTTGCCCCCCATGGGCGGTCCTTCCTATGATGCGGATCTGGAAGTCAGCCTCAATGAGCTGCAGGACTCCATGAAGCATCTCAGCCAGCAGCTCAGCAGTCGTGAAGAGCAGCTGTCGGTACTTGAATCTTTCATCATGAATCACCATATAACCGATGCCGGTTTTATTTCCGGTTCGCCGGTCAAGCAGGAGCGAGTTTGGGTCTCCTCTGGCTTCGGTGGTCGGGTCGATCCGTTCAACGGTCGTGCCAAGATGCATAAAGGAGTGGATTTCCGTGGCAAGTCCGGCACTCCCATCCTGGCTACAGGCCCGGGCGTCGTCAGCTGGGCAGGCCGCCATCCGGAATTTGGCAACATGGTGGAGATCAACCATGGCAATGGTCTGGTGACCCGCTACGCCCACAACTCCAAGTTGCTGGTCGAAGTGGGCACTCTGGTCGATGAGGGCCAGAAGATTGCCTTGATGGGACGCACCGGTCGCGCGACCGGGGTCCATTTGCATTACGAAGTGTTGAAAGACGGTCGTCAGGTCAACCCCGCACGCTTTCTTAACGCCAGACGGGGTTAGGTTTTTTTCTCCAGGTTCCAGTGACGGAACACTTATATAACCAGAAATAGTTGGTACCCATGATTAGCACACTGCTCACCAAGATTATCGGCAGCCGGAACGACAGAACGCTCAAGGCTTTGCGCAAAATTGTAAAACAGATCAATGCGATGGAGCCTCAGTTCGAGGCCCTCTCCGATCAGGAGTTGCAGGCCAAGACAGCTGAATATCGTCAGCGTCTGGAGCAGGGTGAGACGCTGGAGCAGTTGCTGCCGGAAGCGTTCGCCACCGTGCGTGAAGCCTCTCGCCGGGTGTTTGGCATGCGTCACTTTGATGTGCAGCTGATCGGTGGCATGGTACTGAACTCCAACCGCATCGCCGAAATGAAAACCGGTGAAGGCAAGACGCTGACGGCCACCTTGCCGGCATATCTGAATGCCCTGAGCGGTCGTGGTGTGCACGTGGTGACGGTGAACGACTATCTGGCCAAGCGTGATGCCGAGGCGAACCGCCCCCTGTTCACCTTCCTTGGCATGACGGTCGATTGCAACGTGCCTGGCATGGATGCGTCCCAGAAGCGTGACGCCTACGCCGCCGACATCACCTACGGTACCAACAACGAATTCGGTTTCGATTACCTGCGCGACAACATGGCGTTTTCGCCGGAACAGCGCGTGCAGCGCCCGCTCAACTACGCGCTGGTGGATGAGGTGGATTCCGTGCTCATCGATGAAGCACGTACCCCGCTCATCATCTCGGGCCCGGCCGAAGACAGCTCCGCCCTTTACATCCAGGTCAACAAGCTGATCCCGCAGTTGATCAAGCAGGACAAGGAAGACACAGAGGAGTACACGGGTGAAGGCCACTACACGGTCGACGAGAAGAATCGTCAGGCCCTGTTGACTGAAAACGGCCAGATCTTCGTGGAAGAGCTGCTAAAGCGGGAAGGTTTGCTGGCAGAAGAGGACTCCCTGTTCTCCGCCACCAACATCAGCCTGCTGCACCACGTCAACGCCGGCTTGCGTGCCCATACCCTGTTTGAGCGCAACGTCGACTACATAGTGCAAAAAGACGAGATCGTCATCGTCGACGAGCACACCGGTCGTACCATGCCGGGCCGTCGCTGGTCCGATGGTCTGCACCAGGCCGTCGAGGCGAAGGAAGGGGTCAAGATCCAGAACGAGAACCAGACGCTGGCCTCCATCACCTTCCAGAACTACTTCCGTCTCTATGACAAGCTGGCGGGCATGACGGGTACTGCGGATACCGAAGCCTTTGAATTCCAGCAGATTTATGGCCTGGATACCGTTGTTATCCCGACCAACAAGCCGATGGTGCGCAAAGACATGGGCGATCTGGTCTATCTGACCGCCAATGAGAAATACACCGCCATCATCGAAGATATTCGTCAGTGCGTGGCCAAGGGCCAGCCGGTACTGGTCGGTACCGTCTCCATCGAAAACTCGGAGCTGCTCTCCGGCATCCTTACCAAGGAAGAGATCCCGCACAAGGTACTGAACGCCAAGTTCCATGCCATGGAAGCGGAGATAGTCGCTCAGGCGGGTCAACTCGGTGCCGTCACCATCGCCACCAACATGGCCGGTCGTGGTACCGACATCGTGCTGGGTGGCAACTGGCAGGCAGAGATTGCCCAGCTGGAAAATCCGAGCGACGAGCAGATCAGTGAAATCAAGGCCGCCTGGCAGATACGCCACGATGCCGTGCTGGCCGCCGGTGGTTTGCACATCATAGGTACCGAGCGCCACGAATCCCGTCGCATCGACAACCAGCTGCGCGGTCGTTCCGGTCGTCAGGGTGACCCGGGTTCTTCCCGCTTCTATCTCTCCATGGAAGATACCCTGATGCGTATCTTCGCCTCCGATCGTGTCACCGGCATGATGAAGAAGCTGGGTATGGAAGAGGGCGAAGCCATCGAGCACCCCTGGGTGACCAAGGCCATCGAAAACGCCCAGCGCAAGGTGGAAGGTCGCAACTTCGACATCCGCAAGAGCCTGCTCGAGTTTGATGACGTGGCCAATGACCAGCGCAAGGTGGTCTATGAGCAGCGCAACGAGCTGCTGGACACCAACGACATCTCCGAGACCATTCACGTTATTCGTGACGACGTCTACGGCGCCGTGATCGACGAATACATTCCGCCCCAGTCTCTGGAAGAGATGTGGGATGTGCCGGGTCTGGAAGCGCGCCTGAAGGCGGACTTCGCGCTGGATCTGCCGCTGCAGCAGTGGCTGGCGGAAGATGACAAATTGTATGAAGAGAAGCTGCGAGAGCGCATTCTGGAAGAAGCCACCAAGCTCTATGTCCACAAGGAAGAGCTGGTCGGCAAAGAGGTGCTGCGCAACTTCGAAAAGGCCGTGATGCTGCAAACCCTGGATGGCCTGTGGAAGGAACATCTGGCGGCCATGGATCACCTGCGTCAGGGTATTCATTTGCGTGGTTACGCCCAGAAAAATCCCAAGCAGGAGTACAAGCGCGAATCCTTCGATCTGTTCACCCAGATGCTGGAAACCCTCAAGCGCGACGTGGTCAGCATACTGAGCCGCGTGCAGGTGCAGGGGCGTGATGACGTGGAGGCGTTGGAAGAACAGCAGCGCCAGCAGGCGGAAGCCGCTCCCCACACCTATACCCATGCCGCCGCAGAGAGTCAGCTGGCCGATGAAGAGGCTGCGGCCGAACAGGGTCACACCACCTTCGTGCGGGACGAGCAGAAGGTCGGTCGCAACGATCCCTGCCCTTGCGGCTCCGGCAAGAAATACAAGCACTGCCACGGTCAGTTGACCTGATCTGTCAGTGACGCTTCATGCACCGCCTCCGGGCGGTGCATTCATTTAAGGGCGGCGAAGGAGTGCCATGAGCAAGATACCGACAGGATGGGATAACGGTGCCCATGAGTGCTGGCTCGCAGGTCAGCGGCAGGCGGCGATCTAGTAGTTGCTGGTGCGACTGAATGGTACCGCAGTCAAATCGGTGGAATGGCAGCTGCAGTTTGCCTATTACCTCTTCCTGTGTGATGACCCGGCCTCTGCGCACAAGTGCTGGAGATGGCTTACCAGATGGCACCCGAGAATGACGAGGTGCTGCGCAATCTCTGCATCAGTCTATCGCGCTCGGGACCATACGAACGTGCGGTCGAGAGGTTGCAGATCCTGCTGGTGCGAGCTCCGGAGGATTTCCATGCGCTGGACGCGCTTTGTGCCTCGCTGGCCAAGCTGGGACGTCATGCCGAGGCAGCAGTGGCAGGCACCAGGGCACTGACCCTGAAAGAGCGCGCGGCCCGATATCAGCCCGGTGGCTGGTCGTTACCCGGCGATGGGCCGGAAACCTGGCTGGCGAGCCACGAAAACCAGCCAGATGTCATTGCCTTCTCCCTGTGGGGCAAGGCACCTCGCTATCTTAGAGAGGGGCTGTCGACAACGTGCTGGCGGCCGCCTATCTCTATCCCGGGTGGCGTGTGCGCTTCTATGTGGATGAGAGCGTGCCGTCGGCACTGATGGCTTGTCTGCGGGAGCTGGGGGCCGAGGTGCTGGTGCAAGCGTCTGGTCAATCCCAGCGCCAGCGTCTGTGCTGGCGCTTCCAGGTGGCCAACGATCCGCGGGTGGGCCGTTTTCTGGTGCGGGATGTGGATTCAGTGCTGAGCGTGCGAGAACGCGTTGCCGTCGATGACTGGCTTGCATCGGTCCGCTGGTTTCATATCATGCGGGACTGGTGGAGCCATACCGATCTGGTATTGGCGGGCATGTGGGGAGGGATCGCTGGCGTTCTGCCGCCGTTGACCCCCTTGCTTAATGCCTATCAACCTGAGGCGATGGAAACGCCGAACATAGATCAATGGTTTCTGCGCGACATGCTTTGGGGCTATCTGGCCCAGAGCTGTCTGGTTCATGATCGCTGTTTCACCCCGCCAGGGGCGCTCCCCTGGCCGCATCCCGCTCCCGCCGGAAACGAGCATGTGGGGCAGGATATCTTTACGGCACAAGGGGAGCGCCAGGCTAGCCGCTTGGCCCCCTGGATGACCAAGTTGCCGTGTTTACGCTGAGGATAATGATGGAACAGAAAAAACGGCTCTGGGTGGCGGTGGGCGTCATCGAGAATGAACGGGGCGACATCTTCATCGCCAAGCGCTCTTCAGATCGCCATCAGGGCGATCGCTGGGAGTTTCCGGGTGGCAAGGTGGAGTCGGGGGAAGATCTGCTCACCGCACTGGACAGGGAGCTGTGGGAAGAGATTGGCATCCGGGTGCTGGATTGTACCCCCTTCATGGAGCTGCATCACGACTACCCCGAGAAGCAGGTGTTGCTGGATATCTGGAAAGTGACCCGTTTCAGCGGCGAGCCGTTCGGCAAAGAAGGGCAGGAGTGTCTGTGGGTCCCGCTGGCGTCGCTGCATGAATACCGGTTCCCGGATGCCAACGGTCCTATCGTGGCGCGGCTGCAAGCCTCTCTGACCGCCTGATGCGGTGTAGCTGGGTCGTGCGTATGACGACGATTAAAAAAGGGCCTTGCGGGCCCTTTTTTGTGCGCGGTTCATTGCCACTGCTCACCCTCTTCCGGGTAAGGTAGCAAATCCGGATTGATGGGGCCCGGGATGCGTTTCTCCTCATTGGCCCACTCGCCCAGATCGATCAGCTGGCAGCGCTTGCAGCAGAAGGGCCGAAACGGGCTCTGGGGGCCCCACTCCAGCTCGGTTTTACAGGTCGGGCATTTTATCTTGGTGACCATTCTTGCTCCTTAGCAGCAGGCAAGCTGGAAGGGGACATCGCCAATCTGCTGCTCTGTGGTTGGCAGGAAGCGCAGGGCGAAACGGTTCTTGTGGCCGCTCAGCGTCGGATAGCACTGCTGGGCGCCGGGCAGGCGGATCCGGATCAGTTCGGCACTCTCGGCGGTGTCCTGGAAGAAACCGTTGGTGGCGATCTGATCGCTGAAGTTGCCGGATTCGCGCCACAGCCGCAGCAGCAGGGAGATGGCATTCATCAGCAGGTTGATGTCGCTGAGCCACAGTTGCATCTGCTGATGGCGAGCAACAGCCGGGGTGCCGAGCCAGTGGTGCAGCTGCGGTACATCAAAGGCGCACAGACCGCCAGGGATGGAGAAGCGCTGGCGGATGGAGCCGAGCAGCCGATCTTCTTTCAGTTTGGCGCCGGGACGCGGGGCGCTGAGCAGGTTGCGAGAGAGCTGGGTACTCTCCTGCTGCATCTGTTTGATCTGCTCCAGGTCGACATCCGGCAGGCTGGCCCAGTGGCTCAGACGCTGTCCTAGACGTTCCAGATCCTTGATGAGATCGGCGCGCAGATCGCCACGTTCCAGCAGCTCCTGCAGATCGAACAACCCCTTGAAGAAGGCGATGTGTGCCCAGGACTGGTCACTCTCCAGATTGTCGCGGATCTGGGAAAACAAGGACTCCAGACGAAGATAGGTCCGGCTTTTTTCATTGAGGGGGAAATCGTAAATCATGCCTAATCCTGGCCAGCCATAAACCGGCCTAGTGTACTCACACTTGGCTGGCTTGTTGAGAGGCAAATGCCATATATGTCTCGTGCAGCGCTAAAATACGCGGCTTTATGGTCTCGGGTGCGCCATTTTTGTTGTCCAGCACGTCATCGGCGACTGCGAGCCGTTCCGCCCGACTCGCCTGGGCGGCCAGAATGGCCTCCGCTTGGGCCCGGCTGACGCCGTCCCGACGGCAGGTTCGCTCAATCTGGGTCGCCTCATCCACGTCGATCACCAGCACCCGATTGGCAAGGCCGGTTAGCTTGTTCTCCACCAGTAGCGGCACCACCAGCAGGCAATAGGGGGAGCGGGCGGCGGCACACTGGCGCAGCATCTCCTGGCGGATCAGAGGGTGGAGCAGGGCATTGAGCCAGGCCTTGGCATCAGGGTTGCTGAACACTCGTTCCCGCAGACGGCGTCGATCGAGCTGGTCATCAGGGGTGATGACATCCGGGCCAAAATGGGCCGCGATGGCAGCAAGGGCCGGGGCGCCGGGTTCTACGACTTCGCGAGCGATGACGTCCGCATCCACTACGTCTATGCCCAGTTCGGCAAATTGGTTGGCTATGGTGGTTTTACCGCTGCCAATGCCACCTGTGATTGCAACAACATACATGGGTCAGAACACCCTTTTCAGAGAACAGTAGCGAGATACCAGCGGGTGATGTTATCGCCCCACAGCAGGGCGATCCAGCCTGCGATGGCGAGATAGGGGCCAAAGGGAATGGGTTTGCTCTGATGGTGATTGCGCAACAGGATCAGGCCTATGCCCATGAAGGCACCGACCAGGGAGGAGAGCAGCAGCACTATGGGCAGCGCCTGCCAGCCCAGCCAGGCGCCCAGCGCGGCCAGCAGCTTGAAGTCGCCATAGCCCATGCCCTCTTTGCCGGTGAGCAGCTTGAAGGCCCAATAGAGGCTCCATAGCACCAGATAACCGGCCATGGCGCCGATCACTGCATCGCCAAGCGATACAAAACCGCCCAGCAAGTTGAACAACAGCCCACCCCACAGCAGGGGCAAGGTGAGCTGGTCCGGCAGCAGCATCTTGTCGAGATCGATGAAGGTGAGGGCCACCAGTACCCAGGTCAGCAGCAGTGCGGCCAGCGTGCCCCAGCCCGGCGTGAGTGTCATGGCAACGACTACCGAAAGCAGCGCTGTCAGCAACTCGACCAGCGGATAGCGAGCAGATATGGGAGCCTGGCAGCCTCGGCAGCGTCCTTTGAGCCAGAGCCAGCTCAACAGGGGGATGTTCTCCAGTGCCGTTATGGGGCGATCGCAGTGGGGGCAGCAGGAGCGAGGCACCATCAGGTTGTAGGGCGGTTCGTCACTCACTTCGTCATCAGGGTTGAAGTAGCTGCGATATTCGGCCTGCCACTCCCGTTCCAGCATGATGGGCAAGCGGTGGATCACCACGTTGAGAAAACTGCCGATCATCAGGGAAAAGAGAAATACCAGCGAAAAATAGAGCCAGGGCAGGCTATGGAGTATATCGGTGAGCTGCAACGTTAGGTCTCGAATTTGTAAAGGATCAGTGAATAACTGACCCTAGCTTGAAGATAGGCAAGTACATGGCAACGACCATACCGCCAACCAGTACCCCCAGCACCACCATGATGAGAGGCTCGAGCAAGCTGGTGAGGCCGTCGACCAGATCGTCCACCTCCTGCTCGAAGATGGTAGCGACCTTGGAGAGCATATCATCGATGGCGCCGGACTCCTCGCCGATCATCACCATCTGGATCACCATGTCGGGGAAGAGATCCACGGTGCGCATGGCCACGTTTATCTGCATGCCGGCGACCACCTCGTTGCGAATGGCCATGACGGCGGTACGATAGACATAGTTGCCGGAGGCGCCGGCGGCCGAGATCAGTGCATCCACCAGCGGGATACCGGCGGAGAAGGTGGTGGAGAGGGTGCGGGCGAAACGGGCCATGGCCGCCTTGTGCAGTATCATGCCGACCACGGGTATGGTGAGGATGAACTTGTCGGTGTTGTCTTTGACCTTCTGGGAGGCGCGCCATGCCCGGACATAGAGAAAAATGGCGAGCGCGGTGCCACCAAAGATGACATACCACCAGTTCTGCATGAAGCGGGAGATACCGATGACAAACTGGGTGAAAATGGGCAGCTCGGCGCCGAAGCTCTTGAAGATATCCTCAAACTGCGGGATGACGAACAGCAGCAGTATGGAGGTGACGATAATGGCGACCAAGATGACCATGGTCGGATAGAACATCGCCTTCTTGATCTTGGACTTGAGTGCTTCCGACTTTTCCCGATAGGTGGCGATGCGGTCATAGATGGTCTCCAGCGCACCGGATTGCTCTCCTGCTTCCACCAGATCGCAGTAGAGGTCGTCAAAGTGGCGGGGATGGCGGCGCAGCGCCTCGGACATGGGAGTACCGGTTTCCACATCGGCGGCTATCTGCCCCATGAGTTCACGCATCGCGGTTTTTTCGTGGCTGCGGGCGATGATCTGCAGGCTCTGCACCAGGGGAACGCCGGCGGAAAGCATGGTAGTGATTTGACGGGAGACGATGGCAATATCCATCGGCTTGATCTTGGCGCCCCCCTTGGAAAACAACCCCTGGCTCTTCTTGCTCACCTTGGTGACGTTGACGCCCTGCTTGCGCAGTTCAGCCTTGACCGTGTTGATACTGTCGGCCTGTAGCTCACCGGAGACCTTCTGACCCTTGCGGTTCACTCCGCTCCAGCGGAAGGCGAAGACTTTTTTGGGGGCATTCTGTTTCTGCGTTAGCGTTGCCATCACTGCGTCCTGCAATTGGGCTCTGGTATCCCGCTCAATACCTTGCTATGCGGGTCGCCTTGGCCTGATGGAAATCCTCAGGCGCACCAGCTTGGCGACACCTGGATGAATCAGCTTGATCGATATGCACTGTCAGTTGGTGGTCACTCGATTGATTTCTGCCAGGCTGGTCACTCCCAGACGAGCCTTCTCAAGGCCGGATATACGCAGAGTGCGCATCCCCTCTTTTTGAGCAATGGCTGCAATTTGCAGAGAGTTGGCACCTTGCATGATCAATTTTGCAATGTTTTCAGACATTAGCATGATTTCGTAGATACCGACCCGCCCTTTGTAGCCGCCCGAGCAATCCTTGCAACCCACGGGTTTGAACAGGCGCAGTCCGGCGGCCAGCTGCTGCTGGGTGAATCCCAGTTCCAGCAACTCAGCTTCGGGTACCACCTCGGGTGCCTTGCAGTGATCGCACAACTTGCGGGCGAGTCGCTGGGCCATGATCAGGGTCACCGAGGAGGCAATGTTGAAGGCGGGCACCCCCATGTTCATCATGCGGGTCAGGGTTTCGGCAGCCGAGTTGGTGTGCAGTGTGGAGAGCACCAGGTGGCCTGTCTGAGCAGCCTTGATGGCGATCTCGGCGGTTTCCAGATCCCGGATCTCCCCCACCATGACCACGTCGGGATCCTGACGAAGAAAGGAGCGCAGGGCACTGGCGAAGGTCAGCCCCGCCTTGGGGTTGACCTGTACCTGGTTGACGCCGGGCAGGTTGATCTCCACCGGATCTTCGGCGGTGGAGATGTTCACCTCAGTGGTGTTGAGAATATTGAGACCGGTATAGAGGGAGACTGTCTTGCCCGAACCGGTGGGACCGGTCACCAGTATCATGCCCTGCGGCTTGGAGAGGGCGCGCAGATATTGTGCCTTCTGCCGGTCGTCAAAGCCGAGTTGCTCTATGTTGAGCCGCGCCGCCGAAGAGTCCAGCAAGCGTATGACGATCTTCTCGCCCCACATGGTGGGCAGGGTGTTGACCCGCATGTCCATGGACTTGTTGCGGGACAGTTTCAGCTTGATGCGGCCATCCTGCGGCAGCCGCCGTTCGGCGATATCGAGCCGTGCCATGACCTTGAGGCGGGCGGAGAAGCGGTTGGCCAGATTGACCGGTGGCGTTGCGATTTCGTGCAATATACCGTCGATCCGAAAGCGGATGCGGTATTTGGTTTCATAGGGTTCGAAGTGCAGGTCGGATGCGCCACGCTTGATGGCATCCATCATGATTTTGTTGATGTATTTGACTATGGGGGCATCGTCATCGGCGGTGTTGACGCTCTCATCGAGCCGCGAGTTTTCGTCCGAGACTTCCAGCTCTGAGATCTCGGATTCGTCGATGTCCTCCATGCCGAGGGCATCATGATCACTTTCCAGCAGCTTGCCAATGGCGGTCGTCAGCTTGTTCTCTTCGACCAGCAGCGCCTCGGTATGCAGCCCGAAGCTGAAGCCGAAATCCTCCAGCGCCGAGACGTTGGTCGGATCCGACATGGCGATATAGAGGGTATGGCCCTGGGTATAGATGGGCAGCACATGGTGTTTCTCAATCAGCTTCTGATTGAGGTATTTCTGCGGGATCTCGGCCAGGTCGAAGGCGGCAAGATCCAGCAGAGGTACCCCATACTCCAGCTCGCAGAAATCCGCCAGCGCCTTGCTGTCGAGGATCTCGTTCTCTATCAGAAAGGTCACAAAGGGCTTGCGCTGGGCCTTGGCTTGGCTCAGGTAGCGCTGTGAGTCGGACTCACTGAGCAGGGAAGAAGCGGCCAGGCTTAACGCCAGGCCGCTATTGGGGCTAGAGGTCATGCTGGATTAGCAAATCCCAGCATTTACGCAAGATCCAACGGAGCCGCTTGGATTTGCCTCCCATTTAACTCTGCCAGCCTCTTCTGTGCCAATAATGTAATAAGTTTCTGCTACTGGTGCTAGGCCTGTTGCTTTTACTTCATAGACTGCTGAGCCTTGTGTTGAGTTAGTTGCTCGTACTTCAACTTTGTCTACGATTGTTGTTGCAACGCTGCCACTGACAGCTGTTGTCGCTGAAGTTACACATGTAGCAGGAGCATTGCCTGCTTGACTACATACTTCTAACGCTGTTTTAGCCGCACCGGTTGCAGCAACTACTTCGGTGAATTTCGCTTTTTTGGTGTAAGTCTGATACGCCGGCAGCGCAATGGCGGCCAGGATGGCGACGATCGCGACCACGATCATCAATTCGATAAGGGTAAAGCCTGATTGTTTCTTCATTTCAAATATCCTTTTGTCCTTGGTTCCTGGGAAGTGCCGGTGGAAAACTATCCACACGTCAATATCTTATCCGAGCTGTCCGGCTTGGCAACAGAGGTTGTGGCCTTTGTTGAACACTTTTCTGTCATTTGCTGATAACGTGATATAAATCATAGACAAAGAGCCTCTATCGACTCTTTTTTACTGGTGGGACTGGGTCCATCATCACACTCCTTTGCTGAGGGATCCTGCATAAAGAAAAGGCGCCCGTGGCGCCTTTTGCAAGTCCTTCATCCTGTTATCTGTCATCGGCATCATACTGCGATCGTGACACCTCCCCGGCTAGATAAAGCGCATAGAGAGATCCAGTGCCCGCACGTGCTTGGTCAGCGCCCCGACCGAGATGAAATCGACGCCGGTGGCGGCATAGCCCGCAAGCGTGTCCAGGGTGACATTGCCGGAGACCTCCAGCTTGGCACGGCCCTGATTGAGAGCCACGGCTTCACGCATCATGGGCACATCGAAGTTGTCCAGCATCACTATGTCGGCGCCGGCAAGCAGTGCCTGTTCCAGTTCGGCCAGGGATTCAACCTCCACCTCGACCGGTTTGCCCGGATTGAGGCGGCGCGCTTCGCTGATGGCTTCGCTTATGCCGCCGCAGGCGAGGATATGGTTCTCTTTGATGAGGTAGGCATCGAACAGGCCGATTCGATGGTTCTTGCCGCCGCCGCAGGTCACGGCATATTTCTGGGCGGCGCGCAGCCCCGGCAAGGTCTTGCGGGTGTCGAGCAGGCGGCAGTCAGTGCCCGCCAGCTCGGCCACGTAGCGAGCGGTGAGGGTGGCGACGCCGGAGAGGGTCTGCACGAAGTTCAGTGCGTTGCGCTCGCCGGTCAGCAACACGCGGGCCAGGCCATGCAGGCGGAACAGCTCTTGGTTGGGGGAGAGCAGCTCGCCATCCTGTACCAGCCACTCCACCTTCACTTCGCCACCGAGCTGGACGAACACCTCATCCACCCAGGGTTGGCCACAGAATACGCCAGCTTCGCGGGTGATGACCCGGGCGCTGGCCAAGCGATCCGCCGGGATCAGCTGGGCCGTGATATCGGCGCTGGCATCCGGTTGGTCCAGCGTGGTGAGGGCTTGACCTAAGTCTTCGAGTAGTGCGGCGCGCACGGCGCGGCGGATGTCCTGTTGTAACATGCCTGTTATTCCTGCAAGGGTCTGAGAAGCAACTGTCTGTCTTTCTGGCGCAATTCCAGCCGGCCCAGGGCATTCATGCCCACCAGGATCTCGTCCCCGTCGGCCGCCGGATTGATATAGATGGGCAAATCGTACAAGGTCAGCGGACCCATCACCAGCGTTTCAATCTGGCCGGTCTGTACCTGAATAGTACCTGCTGCCGTGTTGACCAGGCTGTTGCCGTTGGGGCTCAGCCCGATGCGCTCGGCCACCTGACGTGGCACCGTGACCCGGGTTGCCCCCGTGTCCAGCAGCAGTTGCACCGGTTGGCCGTTGATGGCACCCTCCAGTCGATAGTGGCCGCTGGCATCAGCCTTGAGCAGCAGTTCACCGCTGGCGGTGACTGTGGGTTGCGAGCGGGCGTGAAAGTAGAGGGTCAGCAGCCCCATCAGAGAGAGCCAGGCCAGCAACCAGAAGCGGCGCGCCATCGGGTGCATATCCTTTCCAGAATTGAGCAGAAGATGGCTCAGCCTATCACAGTTGCCTGGGTGGATTGAGACGATTGCGATGAGCCTGAGAGGCGGATCGCCTTGTTGCCCATCCGGCTCTATCACATGCGTCATTCCATTGCAGATCGAGTAGATGATGACCCAGCCTAAAACAGTTTTTTCCATTGATTCAGACGGTTGGTGTGTACAGGCCCGCAAGGTGCCGTCACCGCACCACAACGAGCGGGCCAGTTTGGACGATATCTCCCTGCTGGTGGTACACGGCATCAGCCTGCCGCCGGGGGAGTTCGGCGGGCCTTGGATCGACGATCTCTTCATGGGACGGCTGGACCCCGAGGCGCACCCTTACTTCGCCGGCATTCATCAGCTGCGGGTCTCGGCCCACTGCCTGATCCGGCGTGATGGCGAGCTGGTGCAATACGTGCCGTTTGGCGCACGAGCCTGGCATGCCGGGATATCGCGCTGGGAGGGGAGGGAGGCCTGCAACGATTTTTCCATCGGCATCGAGCTGGAGGGGACCGATGAGCTGCCCTACAGCGATGCGCAATATGAGGTGCTGGCAGGGCTCAGCCGAACCATATCCCGTCATTATCCGGCCATTACTGCGCAACGAATTGTCGGCCATTGCGATATAGCGCCAGGGCGCAAGACAGATCCGGGGGGTAGTTTCGAATGGCAGCGATATCGGAAAATGCTCAACTTTAAGTAAATAGTCTAAAAATAAGTTAGTGTTTTTAAAATCAATGGCTTGTCTTTATGGCAGGCCATTTTTTCCTGCTGTTGATCAAATGTTGCCTGTGAGCCATCTCAAAAATATTGGTCAGACCATTTTCTATGAGCTAAATCATAAATCCCTCTCTTTACCCCTTAAGTGGCAAGGTTGAACCTTGATTCAGATCATATTTTGGGTGGACTTTTCCCAAGTCCTCTGCTAATTTTCGCCCCATTCATGAAATTGGTAATACCAATTTAACAAAGTAGCCTCATGCCCTATCTCAAGATAACTCAACCCAAGCTGGCTGACGCCATCGTCGCCGAGCTGGAAAGCATGATTCTGGAAGGCAGTTTGCAACCGGGCCAGAAGTTGCCGCCCGAGCGGGAACTCGCCATCCAGTTTCAGGTATCGCGCCCCTCCCTGCGCGAAGCCATCCAGCGCCTGGAAGCCAGAGGACTCTTGTATCGCCGTCAGGGCGGTGGCACTTATGTACAAAATGCCTTGAGCAAGGGGATCGCAGATCCCCTGTTCGAGCTGCTCAGCACCCACCCCGAAGCCCAGTATGACCTGCTGGAGTTTCGTCACGCGCTGGAAGGCATATGTGCCTACTATGCTGCGTTGCGGGGGACGGAAGCCGATGCCGAGCGTATTCGTCAGGCGCAGTCCGCCATCGAGGAGGCCGGCCAGCAAGGTTCGCTGGTCAGCGAATCCGCCGCCGTGACCCAGTTCTATCTGGCGGTGGCCGAGGCGTCCCACAACGTGGTGCTGCTGCACCTGCTGCGGGCCATGGGCCCCATGCTCGAGCAGAACATTTTACGCAATAACGAAATTTTGAATCGCCGTCCGGGAGTGGTCGCCAAGATCCGTCGCCATCGCGCGCATCTGATCGAGGCTATCCTGTCGGGGGCTCCGGAGCGGGCCAGGGCTGCTTGTCATGAGCACCTGGCCTTTATCGAGGACACCTTGTTGGATATGCAGAGGGAAGACAGCCGGATCCAGCGATCCATGCGTCGGATCCGTCAGCAGGAAAACTAATCCCACAAGGCTTTATTGTCGAATTCTTGCGCATCTTAACCGCCGTGCAATAACAATAGGAACCAGCCATGTCTGATATCCTGAAGAACGATGTGGACCCGATAGAAACGCTGGAGTGGCTTGCCTCTCTGGAATCCCTGCTGCGTGAAGAGGGTCCACAACGCGCTCAGTTCATTCTTGAACAGCTTGCCGAAAAAGCCCGCGTAAGCGGCGTGGACGTGGCTGCCAAGGCGAATCGCGACTACATCAATACCATCCCGTCCAGTGACGAACCGGCTTACCCGGGCGATCTGGAGATGGAACGTCGCATCCGCGCCATCATCCGCTGGAACGCCATGATGATAGTGCTGCGCGCCTCCAAGAAAGACCTGGACCTCGGCGGTCACATGTCTTCCTTCGCTTCTTCCGCGACCATCTACGAAGTCTGCTACAACCACTTCTTCCGCGCTCGCAGCGAGAAGGACGGTGGTGATCTGGTCTACTTCCAGGGTCACATCTCTCCGGGCATCTATGCCCGTGCGTTCGCTGAAGGTCGTCTGACCGCAGATCAGCTGGACAACTTCCGTCAGGAAGTGGACGGCAAGGGTATCCCTTCCTATCCGCACCCGAAACTGATGCCGGACTTCTGGCAGTTCCCGACCGTCTCCATGGGTCTGGGCCCCATCGCCGCCATCTATCAGGCTCGCTTCCTGAAGTACCTGACCGACCGTGGCATCAAGGATTGCTCCGAGCAGACCGTTTACGCCTTCCTGGGTGACGGCGAGATGGACGAGCCGGAAGCCAAGGGCGCCCTGACCGTTGCCGTGCGTGAAAAGCTCGACAACCTGGTGTTCGTGGTCAACTGCAACCTGCAGCGTCTGGACGGTCCGGTCGTGGGTAACGGCAAGGTCATCAACGAGCTGGAAGGCCTGTTCGCAGGTGCCGGCTGGGATGTCACCAAGGTTATCTGGGGTCGCAAGTGGGATGAGCTGCTGAAGAAAGACACGTCCGGCAAGCTGATCCAGCTGATGAACGAAACCGTGGACGGCGACTATCAGACCATGAAGTCCCGCGATGGCGGCTACGTGCGTGAGCACTTCTTCAACCGTTACCCGGAAACCGCCGCGCTGGTCAAAGACATGACCGACGAGGAGATCTTCGCCCTGAATCGCGGTGGTCACGACCCCCGTAAACTGTTCGCCGCTTTCTCCAAGGCCGCAGCAACCAAGGGCAAGCCGACTGTCATCCTGGCCAAGACCATCAAGGGTTACGGCATGGGCGAAGCGGCCGAAGGCAAGAACATCGCTCACCAGGTCAAGAAGATGGATCTGGGCTCCGTGCGTCACCTGCGCGATCGTTTCAACCTGCCGGTCACCGACGAGCAGCTGGAAGCGCTGCCGTACCTGAAGATTGAAGAAGGTACCGAAGAGCACAAGTACCTGCACGCCCGCCGTGCCGCGCTGAAGGGCTATGTACCGACCCGTCTGCGTGAGACCACCACTCAGCTGGAAATCCCGGCGCTGGAGACCTTTGGTCCCCTGCTGGGCGAGCAGGCTCGCGAGATCTCCACCACAATGGCGTTCGTGCGTTCCCTGAATGTGCTGCTGAAAGACAAGTCCATCGGCAAGCGCATAGTCCCGATCCTGGCTGACGAAGCCCGTACCTTCGGTATGGAAGGCCTGTTCCGCCAGATCGGCATCTACAGCCCGCACGGTCAGCAGTACACCCCGCAAGACCGCGACATCGTCTCCTACTACAAGGAAGACAAGCAGGGTCAGGTTCTGCAAGACGGTATCAACGAGCTGGGCGCCATGTCCTCCTGGCTGGCTGCTGCGACCTCTTACAGCACCAACGACTGCCCGATGATCCCGTTCTACATCTACTACTCCATGTTCGGCTTCCAGCGCGTCGGCGACATGGCGTGGGCCGCCGGTGACCAGCAAGCCCGTGGCTTCCTGCTGGGTGCGACCTCGGGTCGTACCACCCTCAACGGCGAAGGTCTGCAGCACGAAGATGGTCACAGCCATATCCTGGCGAACACCATCCCGAACTGTGTCTCCTATGACCCGTCCTACGCCTATGAAGTGGCAGTGATCGTCCAGGACGGTCTGCGTCGCATGTACGGTGAGAAGCCGGAGAACGTCTTCTACTACATCACTACCCTGAACGAAAACTACGCGATGCCAGCCATGCCACAAGGCGCTGAAGAGGGTATCCGCAAGGGTATCTACAAGCTGGAAACCGTGGCCGGTAACAAGGCCAAGGTACAGCTGCTGGGCTGTGGTTCCATCCTGGGTCATGTGCGCACCGCCGCCCAGATCCTGGCCAGCGAATACGGTGTGGGTTCCGACGTGTTCAGCGTCACCTCCTTCAACGAGCTGGCCCGTGATGGTCAGGACGTGGATCGCTGGAACATGCTGCACCCGACTGCTGAGGCTCGCGTGCCTTACATCGCCACCGTACTGGGTTCCGACGCCACCATAGCCGCGACCGACTACATGAAGTCCTTCGCCGATCAGGTGCGTGCCTTCGTACCGACCGAGAACTACCGCGTGCTGGGTACCGACGGTTACGGCCGTTCCGACAGCCGTGCCAACCTGCGTCGTCACTTCGAAGTGAACGAATTCTACGTGGTGGTTGCTGCCCTGACCGAACTGGCCAAGCGCGGCGAGATCGACAAGCAAGTTGTGGCCGATGCCATCACCAAGTACGGCATCGATGCCGACAAGGTTAACCCGCTGTACGCGTAAGAGGATCGAGTGCAGTGCCGGGACACATTGCCCGGCACTGCCTTGCAAAGGTTAACGCGACAGACGCGTAAGAGGATAAAGCACTATGTCCAAACAGATTATGGTTCCGGATATCGGCGCCGATGAAGTTGAAGTCACCGAGATCATGGTGGCCGTGGGTGACAAGGTCGAGCTCGACCAGTCCCTGATCGCCGTGGAAGGTGACAAAGCCTCCATGGAAGTCCCGGCACCGGCTGCCGGTATCGTCAAAGAGATCCTGATCAAGGTGGGCGACAAGGTTGCCACCGGTTCCCAGATCATGATCTTCGAAGCGGAAGGCGCTGCCGCGCCGGCGCCGGTTCAGGCTGCCGCCCCGGTTGCCGCTGCTCCCGCCGCCCCTGTGGCCGCCGCTCGCAAAGACGTCCATGTCCCTGACATAGGTGACGACGAAGTGGACGTGACCGAGATCATGGTTGCCGTGGGCGACATGGTTGAAGCTGATCAGTCCATCATTGCGGTGGAAGGTGACAAGGCCTCCATGGAAGTACCGGCGCCGTTCGCGGGCCGCGTGGTCGAGATCAAGGTTGCCGCCGGTGCCAAGGTTGCCACCGGTTCTCTGGTGATGGTATTTGAAGTGGCCGGTGCCGCTCCTGCCGCCGTTGCCGCGCCGGTTCAGGCTGCCGCTCCCGTGGCTGCTGCCCCGGTGGCCGCCGCTGCCAAAGAGGTCAATGTACCCGACATCGGCGGTGACGAAGTCGAAGTGACCGAGATCATGGTCGCCGTGGGTGACAAGGTCGACGCCGACCAGTCCCTGATCGCGGTGGAAGGCGACAAGGCCTCCATGGAAGTGCCTGCACCGTTCGCCGGCATCGTCAAAGAGATCAAGGTGAAGGCGGGTGACAAGGTCTCCACCGGTTCCCTGATCATGGTATTCGAAGTGGCTGGCGCCGCTCCGGCCGCTGCCGCTCCGGTTGCTCAGGCCGCCGCCCCGGTCGCTGCTGCACCTGTTGCCGCGGCTCCGGCTCCGGTTGCCCAGGCTGCTGCCTCCTCCGACTTCGTTGCCAACGACGCCTACGTGCACGCCGCCCCGGCCGTACGTCGCCTGGCCCGTGAGTTTGGTATCAACCTGGCCAAGGTGAAAGCCTCAGGTCGCAAGGGTCGCATCGTCAAAGAAGACGTACAGGCCTATGTGAAGGATGCGGTCAAGCGCGCCGAGTCCGCCCCGGCAGCCGGCACTGGCAACGGCATGAGCGTCCTGCCGTGGCCCAAGGTTGACTTCAGCAAGTTTGGCCCGGTCGAAGAGCTGGAACTGACCCGGATCCAGAAGATCTCCGGTCCTGCCCTGCATCGCAACTGGGCCATGATCCCGCACGTCACCCAGTTCGACGAAGCCGATACCACGGATCTGGAAGCGTTCCGCAAAGAGCAGAACCTGCTGGCCGAGAAGCAGAAGCTGGATGTGAAGATCACCCCGCTGGTGTTCATCCTGAAAGCCGCCGCCAAGGCCCTGGAAGCCCACCCACGCTTCTGCAGCGCCCTGTCCGAAGACGGCAGCAAGCTGATCATGAAGAAGTACATCCATATCGGTGTGGCGGTAGACACCCCGGGGGGCCTGGTAGTGCCGGTGGTGCGTGACGTCAACAAGAAGGGCATCTACGAGCTGTCTCGCGATCTGGCCGAGATCTCCAAGAAGGCCCGTGCCGGCAAGCTGACCGCTGCCGACATGCAGGGCGGTTGCTTCACCATCTCCAGCCTGGGTGGCATCGGTGGTACCAGCTTTACCCCGATCGTCAACGCGCCGGAAGTGGCCATCCTGGGCGTATCCAAGTCCGAGATGAAGCCGAAGTGGAATGGCAAGGAGTTCGTGCCGCGCCTGATGCTGCCGCTGGCCCTGAGCTATGACCACCGTGTCATTGATGGTGCCGATGGCGCTCGCTTCATCACCACCATGAGTGGTGTGCTGTCCGACATTCGTCGACTGGTCCTGTAAGTGAGAGGGCGGGCCCAGAGCCTGCCCTTTTTACTTCTCATTTCATTAACAGGATTGTAAACTTGCCCCGTTTTTTCACGGTTGCAGCCGCCTTGTTTGGCATTGAGTTGGCATAAGACTGCGCCGTCCGGGGATACATAAGAACGACAAAGAGGTCATGATGAGTAAAGAAATCAAAACTCAGGTCGTAGTACTGGGTGCTGGACCTGCCGGTTATTCCGCTGCTTTCCGTGCCGCTGACCTGGGTCTGGATACCGTTATCGTCGAGCGTTACTCCACCCTGGGTGGCGTCTGCCTGAACGTGGGTTGTATCCCGTCCAAGGCACTGCTGCACGTCGCCAAAGTCATTGAAGAAGCCAAGGCGCTATCCGAACACGGCATCATCTTTGGTGCCCCGCAGACCGACATCGACAAGGTGCGCCTGTGGAAAGAGAAGGTCATCAACCAGCTGACCGGCGGTCTGGCCGGCATGGCCAAGATGCGTAAAGTTCAGGTTGTTAACGGCTTTGGTAAATTTACCGGCCCGAACACGCTCGAAGTGACCGGGGAAGACGGCAAGACCACAGTGACCTTCGACAACGCCATCATCGCGGCTGGCTCCCGTCCGGTGAAGCTGCCGTTCATCCCCCATGATGACCCGCGCGTATGGGATTCAACCGATGCGCTGGAACTGACTTCCGTACCGGGCAAGCTGCTGGTGATCGGTGGTGGCATCATAGGTCTGGAGATGGGTACCGTGTACTCCTCCCTGGGTTCCGAGATCGACGTGGTGGAATTTGCCGACCAGCTGGTACCGGCTGCCGACAAAGACATCGTCAAGATCTACACCAAGCGCGTTGCCAAGAAATTCAACATCATGCTGGAGACCAAGGTCACCGCAGTTGAAGCCCGTGCAGACGGCCTGTACGTCTCCTACGAAGGCAAGCACGCCCCGGCCGAGCCGGTACGTTACGACAACGTACTGGTGGCGGTAGGTCGTGTGCCGAATGGCAAGCTGATGGATGCCGAGAAGGCCGGCGTTGCCGTGACCGAGCGCGGTTTCATCGAGGTGGACAAGCAGCTGCGTACCAATGTGGCTCACATCCACGCCATCGGTGACATCGTAGGTCAGCCCATGCTGGCCCACAAGGGTGTCCACGAAGGCCACGTGGCTGCCGAAGTGATCGCCGGCAAGAAGCACTACTTCGACCCGAAAGTAATCCCGTCCATCGCCTATACCGAGCCGGAGATGGCCTGGGTTGGCCTGACCGAGAAGGAAGCCAAGCAACAAGGGCTGAACTTCGAAGTTGCCACCTTCCCGTGGGCGGCTTCCGGCCGTGCCATCGCCTCCGATTGTTCCGACGGCATGACCAAGCTGATCTTCGACAAGGAGAGCGGTCGCGTCATCGGGGGTGCCATCGTCGGTACCAACGGTGGTGAACTGCTGGGTGAAATCGGTCTGGCCATCGAAATGGGTGCCGACGCCGAAGATATCGCGCTGACCATCCACGCTCACCCGACTCTGCACGAGTCCGTGGGTCTGGCCGCCGAAGTGTTCGAAGGCTCCATCACCGACCTGCCGAACGCCAAGGCCAAGAAGAAGAAATAAGCCTCTTCTCGCAGCCGACATTGAAAAAGCCGCTCTCAGGAGCGGCTTTTTTATGGTCTGTAGTCAGCTGGTCATCTTGTTCAGCAGCGCCCTTTTTTGGCCTGCCCAGGAGGGCAGAAGGTTCCATAGCCCCCATTGCTGCCATCACTGACCCGGATCCGGGTATCGTCCACGCTGACATCGGCACCGTGCACTCGCACAGGCCCGCTGCTACAGGCGCAGAGCAGACTTCCCAGCAACATAGTCACAACCAGCTTGCCCATAATACCTCCTGTTATTTCCCTGATTATGAGGCATTTCCAGACAGGGGCGGAGGCGAGTTTGCGAGTTTGCGTCATGGTTTGCCGCTGATATGACAGGGCGCGCCGCAGCGCTCCCTGATCGGGGGTAGAAGGGGCTGGGTTACAGACGGAAATGGCCGACCAGCTTGTCGAGCTCGCCGGAGAGCTGTTGCAGGCCGCGGCTGGCGTCGGTCAGCTGGTGGGCTATGTCGGCTGTCTCCATGGTGAGCTGGTTGATGTCCTCCACATTGCGGTTGAGCTCACCCACCACGCTGGACTGCTCTTCGGTGGCGGTGGCGACCTGGATGTTCATGTCGTTGATCTGGGTGATGTAGGCGGTGATCTGGCCGAGCGCCCCGTTGGCCTCATCGGCCTGGGTCACCACCGCCAGACTCTGGCTGCGGCCCTGGGTCATGGCGCTGACGGCGCGGGCGCTCTGCTCCTGCAGCCGATGGATCATGCCCTGGATCTCTGCGGTGGAGGCGGCGGAGCGGTTGGCCAGGTTGCGCACCTCGTCGGCCACCACGGCGAAGCCGCGGCCCTGTTCGCCGGCACGGGCTGCCTCGATGGCGGCATTGAGCGCCAGCAGGTTGGTCTGCTCCGAAATGCTGCGGATGGTCTCCAGAATGCTGCCGATGGAGTCGGTCTGGGTAGCCAGCGACTCAATCACCCCGGCCACCTGTGCGATCTCGTCGGAGAGACCGACGATGCCGTGGCGCGCCTGGGCCACCACGCCCGCGCCCGCATCCGCCTGGTCGTTGGCCTGCCTGGCTACTTCCGCAGCCAGTGAGGCATTGCCGGCAATTTCGCTCACCGTTGCGCCCATCTCATGGATGGCGGTGGCCACCTGCACAGTGCGGTCGCGCTGGGCGGTGCAGTTTTGCTGGGTCAGCTGGGCCTTGCTGGCGACCTCGTCGGCGGTGGCGGCCAGTTGGTGGGAGTTGCGGGCCACCTGCTCGATGGCGCTGTGGATCTTGCTGACGAAGTGATTGAAGCTCTCCGTGATCTCGGCCAGTTCGTCGTTGCCGCTGAGCTGGGCGCGGGAGTCCAGCGCCAGATGCTCGGCAGCATAGCCAATGTATTGCTGCAGGAAGCCCACCCGGCGCTTTAGGTTCATCAGGATAAGCACCGAGACCAGCAAGGAGATGAGGATGGCGGCCGTGATGATGGTGATCATCTGTATGCGACCGCTGGCATAGCTCTGTTCACTGAGTTGATGACGCTGTTGCGCTTGCTGGATCAAACCGTCGAGCAGGGCGTTGGCATCCTTGCGCATGGCGCCATAGGTGACCGTGTAGCGATCCCGATAGAGGGTTCTGGCCGCTTCCATGTCGCCTTGTTCCAGTGCTTGCAACATGGGAGCCAGCTCGTTACTTGCCATGCCCTCGAACTGGCTCAGCAGTTGCTGGGCATTGGCTCTGGCAGCGGGGTCAGTCTGGGCACTGACCGCCTGCTGCATGGCCTGGCGCATCTCGGGTATGTCCTCTTCACGGCTCTCCTTGACCCGGGTGAGCACCCCCTTCGCGTCCTTGAGAGAGGTATCCTGCAACAGCATCATGTCGATGCCGACCCGCATGCGGGGGATGCGCGACACGACTTCCGCCATGGCGCGCATGGGGGTGGCCGTGTTCTGGTAGAGCTCGGTAGATTGTTGCTGGATGGAGCCCATGCTCCTGAGGCTGGCACCACCCACGAGCAACAGGGCGAGGCAGGGCACGGTGACAGCCAGGATCAGCTGCAATTTGAGCGTCAGTTTACCTTCTAGCAAGGGTGTGCTCCTTCATGGTTGGCCATGATGTGGTCCAGGTGGGTTGTTGCCAGTATAGATATGAATTGGCTGGCACCCCGGCAAAGGGCGGGGCGCCAGAGTGGATAGCAAAAGGGAGCGCCATGGCGCTCCCTGGTTGATGGCTGCCGCTGCCGGTTACAGCCGGAAGTTGCCGACCAGCTTGTCGAGCTCGCCGGAGAGCTGTTGCAGGCTGCGGCTCGATGCGGTCAGCTGGTGGGCTATGTCGGCCGTCTCCATGGTGAGCTGGTTGATGTCCTCCACGTTGCGATTGATCTCGCCAACCACGCTGGATTGCTCCTCGGTGGCGGTGGCAACCTGGATGTTCATGTCGCTGATCTGGGTGATATGAGCCGTAATATGGCCGAGTGCCGCGTTGGCTTCATCGGCCTGGCTCACCACCACCAGACTCTGGTCACGGCCCTGGGCCATGGCGCTGACGGCGCGAGCACTTTGCGCCTGCAACCGGTTGATCATGCCCTGGATCTCGGCGGTGGAGGCGGCAGAGCGGTTGGCCAGATTGCGCACTTCATCGGCCACCACGGCGAAACCGCGGCCCTGTTCGCCGGCACGGGCTGCCTCGATGGCGGCATTGAGTGCCAGCAGGTTGGTCTGCTCCGAGATACTGCGAATAGTCTCCAGGATGCTGCCGATGGAATCGGTCTGGTTGGCCAGCGATTCGATGACGCCGGCTACCTGCTCTATTTCGCCGGAAAGACCGACGATGCCGTGGCGCGCCTGCGCCACCACCAGAGCTCCGGCATCGGCCTGATCGTTGGCCTGTTTGGCCACGTCGGCTGCCAGCGAGGCGTTGCCGGCTATCTCGCCGACGGTGGCCCCCATCTCGTGGATAGCGGTCGCCACCTGCACGGTGCGGTCGCGCTGGGCGGTACAGTTGTGCTGGGTCAGCTGCGCCTTGCTGGCCACCTCGTTGGCGGTGGCGGCGAGCTGGCGGGAGTTGCTGGCTACCTGCTCGATGGAGGCGTGGATCTTGGCGACGAAGTTGTTGAAGCCGGTGGCGACCTGGGTCAGTTCATCACGACCTTCCACCTTGAGGCGCTGGGTAAGATCCCCGTCGCCACTGCCCAGTTCACGGAACAGGCGGGCCAGTTCGTTGAGTGGGCGGCTGACCGATCCCGCCAGCAACATGCCTATCAGCCCCATGCCGGCGGCGATGGCCAGGCTCACCAGCAGTATGTGCAGCCGCGCCTTCTCCAGCTCGGCATAGATCTCGGCTTCCGGCACCTGGGCCACCAGATACCAGTCGAGCAGGGGGATGTAGCTGGTGGCCAGCACCACGGCCTGGCCATCGACCTCGGCATGGGTGGCGGCGAACGCTTGCTTGCTCAGCAGATTGGTACTGCTGCCGCTGGCCAGCTGGGTCAGGTTGTCACGATCGATGCGGGCGGCATCCGGGTGCAGCTTCACCTTGCCGCTGCCATCTGTCATGAACACGAAGCCGCTGTCACCGATGCGGAAGTTGGCGAGCATGTTGACCATGCTGTCGAGGGACTTGGCGAGGCCGGCCAGGCCGCGACCGTTGAGCTGCTGGAAGTTGACGAACAGCTTCACCTCGCCATTGGTTTCGCGAAAGATGCTGAGCATCAGGTCTTGCGGGCTCTTGGTATAGCCGTAAAACCAGGCATCCTGCTCCGGGGTCAGGTTGCGCAGGAAGCCATCCTGGTTGTAGTAGGCGGCACTCTGCCGGTCGGCGAAGGAGGCGGTGACCAGTCCGTACTGGGCCGTCATATCTTTGAGCTGATCGACGAGGATGGACTCCTGCTCCTTGGGCATGCCACGGGCGACCCAGTCCAGCACGAAGCGATCATTGGCCAGCTGCCTGGCGGCGCTCGCAACCGAGGTGAGATCCTTCTCGATCTCCTTGCCGATGCGCTGGGTCAGGTTGGGCAGCTCCTGCTCGAACATGCGGGTTTCGATCAGCTGCTGGGCAGCGCGTTGGCTGAAATAGCCCACCAGCAGGCAGGAGAGCACCACGGCCAGGGTGACGGTGGCCAGAATTTTCTGTTTGAGTGTCAGGCTTGCAAGCATAGGAGTGACTCAGGAGTGTGGGCACGGGATTGAGTCCATATTAGCGGCAGCGCCAGGGAGCCCTTGAGAGACTTGCCGGTTTTATTGGCAGATTGCGTTTGCGCTCACAGGGCGATGCAGGATTACTCAGCCTCATTGGCAGCTCGGCGAGTGTGCCATATCGCTGTCGTGGCGGTTGCGGTTCCATTTTCGCACCTTATAGTAGGCTTCATTGCTCACTTGGCTCGCACTGGATTCAATGGAAAATCATATGCGCATCTTTCGTCAGGGATGGACCCATCTGTTTCTGGTTTTGCTGGCTTGTCTGCCGTTCATGGCGGCGGCTCAGTCCGATCGGCCCAGGATTGCTCTGGTGCTGAGTGGCGGCGGCGCCAAGGGGGCGGCTCACATCGGCATCCTCAAGGTGCTGGAGGAGAAGCGCATTCCGGTCGACATCATAGTGGGCACCAGCATGGGCTCCTACGTGGCGGGCATGTACGCCATGGGGCTCAGCGCCGAGGAGGTAGAGCGCACCACGCTCGCCATCGACTGGAACAAGGGTTATCAGGACAAGGTAGGTCGTGACGAGCTATCCCTGCGAAAAAAGCAGCAAAGCGAGAAGTACCAGCTGCGCACCGACATAGGCGTCAACGGTGATTCGGTCCAGTTCCCGGATGGCTTCTTCCAGGGGCAATCCATGGCCAGCCTGCTGCGCCATGCCACCTCCAACCTGCCGGCGCAGAAGAGCTTCGACGATCTGCCCATTCCCTACCGTGCCGTGGCGACCGACATGGAGACGGTCACCCCCTTCGTGCTGGGGAGCGGCAGCCTTGCCAAGGCGATGCAAGCCTCCATGTCCATTCCCGGTGCCCTCAAGCCGGTGGAGTGGGAGGGGCACATCCTGGCCGACGGCGGCACGGTCAACAACATGCCGGTGGACGTGGCCAAGGCGATGGGGGCTGACGTGGTGATCGCGGTGGACATCAGCGCCAAGCTGCGCACCCGCGAGTCCCTCAAGTCGGGGCTTGCCATGATCGACCAGCTCACCACCTACATGACCCAGGTCGGCACCGAGAAGCAGAAGGCACTGCTGGGGCCCAAAGACATATTGCTGACCCCTGAGTTTGGTGGCATGGGCATCGCCGACTTTGCCCTGATGCCGGCAGGGATCAAGCGGGGGGAAGAGGTGGCCAACCGCGCCTCCGCACAGCTCGATGCGCTCTCCCTCTCGCCCGCCGCCTACACCGCCTATCGCAATCAGAAACTGAGTCGGCGTGCCGAGCGCAGCGGCCAGCCCGCCTACTACATCGACAAGGTGGAGATCATCAACAAGTCCCGTCTCTCCGACGAGACGGTGCAGGCCATGCTGAAGGTGCGCCCGGACAAGATCCAGACCAACGAGAGTCTGGAGGCGGGTATTCGCCGTCTCTACGCGCTGGAGTCGTTTGATCGCATCACCTATGAGGTGGAAGAGCGCGAGGGCGAGAACGTGCTGGTGGTGGATGCCAGCGAGAAAAACTGGGGGCCGGGTTACCTCAACTTCCAGTTCGGCTTCTCCGATGATTTCGAGAGCAGCTCCAACTACAACGTCGGCATGTCCTACACCCTCACCAACGTCAATGACTGGGGGGCCGAGTGGTTGACCGAGGCCTCGCTCGGCACGGCCAAGCACCTCAAGACCGACTTCTATTCGCCATTGGAGCCCTCCCAGACCTTCTACGGCGAGGCGAGCCTGGCCTACGACAAGACCCTGCGCCGACTTTTCATTCCAGAAGACCCGGACGGTACTAATGATGTGAGCTATGTCGATTCCGAATACAGCTTCACCAGTGCAGACTTGGCTGTGGGCTGGAACCGGCAACCCTGGAGCCGCCTCTCGCTGGGGCTGGAGGGAAAGATCGGCAGCATAGATATCCGCAACGTGAAAGGCGCGGACACGGATGCCTCGTCCTGGGGACCCTATGTCCGCTTCGAGCACGATACTCTCGACAGCCGTTATTTCCCCTATGAGGGGGTCTACTGGGACGTCAAGAGCGGCTATTCCTACGTCCGGCTGGATGACAATGAAGATCTCAATGAGCGTTACGAAGGGTTCAACTATCACCTGGCGATGATCAAGCCCTGGTCCTGGGACAGGCACAGCCTGAACCTGATGTTGGAGGGGGGCGGCTCCACCTCGCAGGAGGAAGTGCCGCTGTTCGTGCAGGATCTGGGTGGCTTGTTCCGTATGTCCGGCTTCCAGCACTACCAGCTCAGCGGCCGCTACAGCCTGTTTGGCGGCCTGCGCTACATCTACCGGGTAGCGGACAACGACTTTGGCGCGCTGCGAGCCCCGCTCTACCTGGGAGGCTCTCTGGAGCAGGGTGGGGTATGGGACAAGGGTGAAGACATCAGCCTGGAGAGCTCGTTCACCGCCGGCTCCGTCTATGTGGGGGTGGAGAGTTTCCTGGGCCCCATCTTCCTCGGCTACGGCGTGGCGGAGGGGGGCAACAACATGTTCTATTTGCAATTGGGCACCACGTTCGAATAACGGGAAAATGATGCCTTTTTGTTAACTTATTTCTGGTGTGCTTTTTATCCTTTGGCAAAACAATAGTAAATTTAAGTGGTTATGTTGTTTTGGTGAATATGTGTACAGGGTTTGGATTTTAATTAGTCGTTAAAACTTATATAGTGGGGGGCACCCTACGGGTGTCCCGCAAGGACGATCGCCGCGAGCGTGGGCGAACCCCAAGAAAAGACCAAAGAGGAATTAGTCGTGCTTGAAACATACCGTAAACACGTCGCAGAACGTGCCGCCGAGGGCGTGGTAGCCAAACCTCTGGATGCAGAGCAGGTCGCCGCCCTGGTTGAGCTTCTCAAGAACCCGCCCGCTGGCGAACAAGACTTTCTGAAAGAGTTGTTGTCCTCCCGTATACCCCCAGGTGTTGATGAAGCGGCCTATGTCAAAGCCGGTTTCCTCACTGCTGTCGCCAAGGGTGAAGCCCATTCTCCCATCCTGACTGCCGCGCAAGCCGTTGAGCTGTTGGGCACCATGCAGGGTGGTTACAACATTCAACCGCTGATCGACCTGCTGGATGACGCGACCCTGGCTCCTCTTGCCGCCAAGGGTCTTTCTCATACTCTGCTGATGTTTGACTCCTTCCACGACGTGGAAGAGAAGGCCAAGGCGGGCAATGCCCACGCCAAACAGGTAATGCAGTCCTGGGCCGATGCCGAGTGGTTCCTCTCCCGTCCCGAGCTGGCCGAGAAGATCACCGTCACCGTGTTCAAGGTGACCGGCGAAACCAACACGGATGATCTGTCACCGGCGCCGGATGCCTGGTCCCGTCCCGACATTCCGCTCCATGCCCTGGCCATGCTGAAAAACGCCCGTCCCGGCATCACCCCGGACAATGACGGCACCATAGGTCCCATCAAGACCATCGATGCGTTGAAAGAGAAGGGTTTCCCGCTGGCCTATGTGGGCGACGTGGTCGGTACCGGCTCTTCCCGCAAATCCGCTACCAACTCTGTGCTCTGGTTCATGGGCGACGACATTCCGCACGTGCCGAACAAGCGCGCCGGCGGTGTCTGCCTGGGTGGCAAGATAGCACCCATTTTCTTCAACACCATGGAAGATGCCGGCGCCCTGCCCATCGAAGTGGATGTCTCCAAGCTGGAGATGGGCGACGTGATCGACATCTACCCGTTTGCCGGCAAGATCTGCAAGCACGGCACCGACCAGGTGCTGGCCCAGTTTGAACTCAAGACAGAGGTGCTGATCGACGAGGTGCGCGCCGGTGGCCGTATTCCGCTGATCATCGGCCGTGGCCTGACCGACAAGGCACGCGAAGCCATGGGGCTGCCGTTCTCCACCGTGTTCCGCCGTCCGCAGCCGGTGGCCGATACCGGCAAAGGCTTCACTCTGGCCCAGAAGATGGTGGGCAAGGCGTGCGGCGTGAAGGGCATTCGCCCCGGCACTTACTGCGAGCCCAAGATGACCACGGTCGGCTCCCAGGACACCACGGGCCCGATGACCCGCGACGAGCTCAAAGACTTGGCCTGCCTCGGCTTCTCCGCCGATCTGACCATGCAGTCCTTCTGCCACACCGCGGCCTATCCCAAGCCCATCGACGTGCAGACTCACCACACCCTGCCGGACTTCATCATGAACCGCGGTGGCGTCTCCCTGCGTCCGGGTGACGGCGTCATCCACTCCTGGCTGAACCGCATGTTGCTGCCGGATACCGTCGGTACCGGTGGTGACTCCCACACCCGTTTCCCCATCGGCATCTCCTTCCCGGCGGGTTCAGGTCTGGTGGCTTTCGCCGCCGCCACCGGCGTGATGCCGCTGGACATGCCGGAATCCGTGCTGGTGCGCTTCAAGGGCGAGCTGCAGCCGGGTATCACCCTGCGTGATCTGGTCCATGCCATCCCCTACGCCGCCATCCAGAAAGGGCTGCTGACCGTCGAGAAAGCGGGCAAGAAGAACATCTTCTCCGGCCGCATCCTCGAGATCGAAGGCTTGCCGACCCTGAAGGTGGAGCAGGCATTCGAGCTGGCCGATGCCAGCGCAGAGCGCTCCGCCGCCGGTTGCACCATCAAGCTGGATCAGGCGCCGATCATCGAGTATCTGAAGTCCAACATCGTCATGCTGAAATGGATGCTGTCCGAAGGCTACGGCGACCCGCGTACCATCACCCGTCGCATCAAGGGGATGGAAGAGTGGCTGGCCAACCCGGTACTGATGGAAGCGGACAAGGATGCCGAGTACGCCGAGATCATCGAGATCGATCTGGCCACCATCAAGGAGCCCATCTTGTGTGCGCCGAACGATCCGGACGATGCCCGTCTGCTGAGTGACGTGGCGGGCGACAAGATCGACGAGGTGTTCCTCGGTTCCTGCATGACCAACATCGGCCACTTCCGTGCCGCCGGCAAACTGCTCGAGAAGTATCAGGGCGAGCTGCCGACCCGCATGTGGATTGCCCCGCCCACCAAGATGGACAAGGATCAGCTGACCGAAGAGGGCTACTACGGCATCTTCGGCCGGGTCGGTGCCCGCATCGAGATCCCGGGTTGTTCCCTGTGCATGGGCAACCAGGCGCGCGTGGCGGAAGGGGCCTCGGTGGTCTCCACCTCCACTCGCAACTTCCCGAACCGTCTGGGCAAGGGTGCCAACGTCTATCTGGCCTCTGCCGAGCTGGCCGCCGTGGCCGCCATCATCGGCAAGATCCCGACCGTGGCGGAGTACCTGCAGTACGCCAAGACCCTGGATGCCACTGCGGCTGACACCTATCGCTACCTCAACTTCAACGAGATCGCCTCTTACACCAAGAAGGCCGATGCGGTGATCCTGCAGCAAGCGGTATAAGGATTGGCGCCGGCATGGCGCAGACAGTCCACTAAAAAGCCCCGGCTCATGCCGGGGCTTTTGTTTGTGACCTCTTGCCGAGGGTCAGGCGGAGAAACCACCGTCTATGGTCAGACTGGCGCCTGTGATATAGCCTGCCTCGGGCCCGGCCAGATAGGCGACGAAGCTGGCGATCTCCTCATCCTTGCCGTAACGGGCCAGTGCCATCAGTCCCTTGAGCTGTTCTGCCGCTTCCCCGTCAGCCGGATTCATGTCGGTATCGACCGGGCCTGGTTGCACGTTGTTCACCGTGATGCCCCTTGGGCCCAAATCCCGTGCCATGCCTTTGGTCAAACCGACCAGGGCCGATTTGCTCATGGCGTAGACGGAACCACCCGCCATGGGGATGCGGTCTGCATTGGTGCTGCCGATGTTGATGATGCGCCCCCCTTTGCCCATATGATGGGCCGCCTCCTGGCAGGCCACGAACACGCTGCGGATGTTGACGGCCAGAGTGCGATCGAGTGCGTCGAGGGGCAACTCCTCAATGCTGCCCCATACCAATACCCCGGCGTTGTTGACCAGGATGTCCAGTCGACCGAAGGTGGTGACAGTCTGGCGGATGGCGTGCTGCAAAGAGACGGCATCCGCACTGTCGGCACGGATGGCCAGCGCCTTGCCGCCTGCCGCCGTGATGGTCGCGACTATCTCTTCTGCCTTGCTGGCCGAGGAGACATAGGTGAAGGCAACGGCAGCACCGTCACGGGCGAGGCGTTTTACAATGGCGGCACCAATGCCGCGCGAACCACCTTGTACGAAGGCAACTTGTCCACTGAGGGGGGTAAGGGTCAACATCCGATCTCTCCTGTCTGGTCATGAAGTCATGTCTGAGCGAGTTGGGAACTCAAGGGCATCCAATCCATCATCTGCAAGATGTGGCGTTGAATGAGCCTATAAATAGTGTGATTGATTCCTTGAAATTGATTAAGTGGCTATTATTCCAATCTCTATTTCCTTCAGGGACCGAATCAATGGCCGTACAAGACCCCTTCCTGAGTGTCAGGCACTTTGTCGCCGTGGCGCAGTCAGGCAGTTTTACCGTGGCGGCATTGGCGCTGGGGCTGACCGGTTCGGCGTTGAGCAAGAGCATAGTGCGGCTGGAGGCACGACTGGGGGTCAAACTGTTGCACAGAACAACCCGCCGGGTGAGTCTGACTCTGGAGGGGGAGGCGTATCTGGCCAGCTGTCTCCAGGCGATTCGGGTGTTGGAGGAGACGGAGCACAGCTTTGCATCGGGACAACAGAACCCGTCGGGTCGCGTTCGCATCGATCTTCCCGCTGCTTTTGGTCGCCGGCACGTGCTGCCGATCCTGCTGGAGCTGGCTGGCTGCCATCCACAGCTGGACCTGTCGGTAACGTTCAACGAGCGCAAGGTTGATCTCGTTCAGGCCAACATCGATCTCGTAGTGCGCATCGGTGCGCTGGAGGATCAGGCCGATCTTGTTGCGCGTCGTCTGGGAGAGCAGAAGCTGGTCATCTGCGGGGCCCCCTCCTATCTGGCCCGGCGCGGGGTCCCCTTGAGCCCGGATGAGTTGTCACGGCACGACTGCATCATCGACTGGCGCTCGGGGCATCGCCATAGCTGGCTGCTCAGGAATGGGGCGGGCCAGACAGAGGCTTACGACATCCCGGTGCGCTACGAGATGGGGGATGGTGAGGCCGTACTGGCGGCGGCGCTGGCTGGCCTTGGCCTGGTCCAAGTGCCGACCTGGCTGGTCAATGAACAGCTGGACTCGGGAGATCTCGTTTGTGTGCTTCATGACCAGTCCGGTGGCGAGATGCCGATCAATGTCATCTGGGCCAGGAGCCAGCACATGCAGCTCAAGCTGCGTGTCGTGGTCGATGCCTTGCTGCTGGCGGCGCAAAAGAGTGGCAGTGGTTTCCGGGCCAGCTGAGTCGGTGTCGTCACAGTCCGGCGGTCACTCGCGAGCCAGGGAGGCAGGCTGTGCCCGCGAGGTGTCGTGACCTATCGGCTCAGGGATTGCAGCCAGTTCGCCAGTTTCTCATGAGGGCTGCCGGGAAGGGGAGGCGCGGGGGCGAGCAGGTGATAGCCGGTGCCATCCGGGATGAATCCGAGCGGTGCGGCCAGCAGGCCGGCCTTGATGTCGTCACACACCTGCCGATAGGGGCCGATGGCGACCCCCAGCCCGGCGACCGCCGCCTGCAGGCTGAAGTAGAAGTGCTCGAAGGTCTGCCCCGGTGCCTCGTCGCCGGCGGACTGGCCGGCGTGCTGCAACCACTCCTGCCAGGCTCCCGACCGGGTCTTGGTGTGCAGGCGGGGGGCACCAGGGCGCAGGGCCTGGCCGTTTGCCTCCATCTCGAAGAACTGCGCCACCTTGCCCGGTTGGCAGACCGGCCCGGTCAGCTCTTCGAACAACGGCTGGCTGTAGAGCTCGGCGGGCCACTGGAAGTCGTTGCGCCGGATGGCGAGATCGATGCCGCTACCGAAGCTGAGGGCGCCGCCACCGGCCATCAGGTGTACGTCCAGCTCGGGATGCAGGGCCTGGAAGGCGGGCCAGCGCGGGATCAGCCAGCGCATCAGCAGGGTGGGCTCGCAGGAGATGACCTGCGACGACGGCCGCCCCTGCCGGCGCAGCGCCTGCGCCGTCTGGCGGATACCGCCCAGCCCCTCCCTGACCGCCTGATAGAGCCGCTCGCCCACCTCGGTCAGAAAGACCCGGCGCTGGCGTCGTTCAAACAGCATGACCCCCAGATCCTCTTCCAGCAGCCGTACCGCCCGGCTGACCGCGCCGTGGGTGAGGTGCAGCTCGTCGGCGGCGCGGCTGAAGTGTTCGGTGCGGGCCGCCACCTCGAAACAGCGCAGCGCGGTCAGGGCCGGCAGCGACAGGCTTTTCTGTGAATCATTCTCACCGTTCATGTCAGAAGTTATCGTTCGTTATTGGTGCTATGGCCAAATAAAATAGCCGATATTCCATGTAATCAGGACTATTTTCATGACCGAACTGTTAGCCGTAGTGGCCATTACCTTCTTTGCCGTCATCAGCCCGGGACCCGACTTTGCCATGGTGTCGCGCAACAGCCTGCTGCTCTCGCGCCGCAGCGGGGTGCTGACGGCGCTTGGCATTGGCGCCGGGGTCTGTGTGCACGCCACCTACACCCTGCTCGGGGTGGGGCTGCTGATCCAGCAGTCGCTCTGGCTGTTCAACATCATCAAGCTGGCAGGGGCCGGCTACCTCATCTTCCTCGGCATCAAGATGTTGCGCGCCAGCCCGGTGACCGATGAGGTGCTGGCAGCCCAGCCAGCCCTCTCCAGCCTGGGGGCGCTGCGTACCGGTTTTCTGACCAATGTGCTCAACCCCAAGACCACCATCTTCATCGTCAGCCTGTTCATGCAGGTGGTGCAGCCGCAGACGCCGCTGGCGGTCCAGCTCGGTTACGGCGCGTTCATCGTATTGGCCCACGCCGTCTGGTTCAGCGCGGTGGCGATCTTCTTCTCCACCGACTCGGTACGGGGTCGGCTGTTGGCGGTGCGCCACTGGATCGACCGGGTATTTGGCGGTCTGCTGGTGGGCTTCGGCATGTTGCTGGCACTGACCCAACAATCACGCTGAGGAAGTGGGGGAGTCATCCCCCTTATCCACCCCCGACTGTAGGGGCTTGTTTTTCATGCCTTGTGGTCCGCTTTTCGGTAGAATTGCCGCTCATTTTGAAGTCAGATGAGGCGCGGTATGACGGTCAAGTTCCAGGCATTTCACAGCATCAAGGCGATCAACAATCGGGAGGTGCTGTTCAACTGGTCCAGGACCAACCCCCTCGGCGCTCTGGATCAGGTGTGGCGCCCGACCGATAGCGACGAGCTGCAAGCGCTGCTGCGCGAATACCCCGAGCGCAAGCTGCGGCTGATCGGCTCAGGCCTCTCCTTCGAACCCATCCACAGCGTCTATGCCGAGGGCAGTCAGGCGCTGCTGGTGGACTTGTACCACCTGCGCGGCCAGCTGGCGAAAACCGCGGATACCGTCACCTATCAGGCGGGTACGCCGCTCGATACCGTCTACGCCGATCTTATCGCCATGGAGCGGATGCTGCCGGCATCCCCCGGCGTTATCGGCATCCAGACCCTGGGTGGCGCGCTCAGCACCGGCACCCACGGCCAGGGGCTGCACCAGTCCGCCCTCTGCGATGCGGTGGAGGCGATGACGGTGATGCTGGCCAATGGCGACATCATCCGGGTGGATCGCACCGACCCGCGCTTCGGCGCCTTCGTGATGGGCATGGGTATGCTCGGCATACTGCTCGACGTGCGCCTTCGCACCGTGCCCAACCGCATCATGCACTGCACCAAGTTCACCACCGACTATCCCTTCCTGCTGGCGCACAACGAGCGGCTCAACCGTGAGCACGGCTTCGTGAAGAGCTGGTGGTTCGCCTGGACTGGCGAGAGCCACATCTGGCTGGTGGATCCCGCCTCCGAGGAGGAGGTGGCCCGTTATCGGGCTGGCGGCCGTGAGCCGCTGCTGCTGGAGGGCGACATCGATGCCCGCATGAACGCCACCATAGATGCCACTTTGCAAAAGATGGCGAAAGACACCAAGGACGAGGCGCTGGCCGGGGAGCATTTCGAGACGGTGCGCCGCTTCAAGGATGCCTCCGATCTGGTGGGCAACGTCTACCAGATCCTCTGCAAGGGGATACCCGCGCCCCAGATCAACTGCGAGGTGGCGGTGCCGCTCAATCGCATGAACGAGGCGCTGGCGATCCTGCAGGCCTGGCAGCAGGCCAACCCGGGCGTGCTGCATTACCCCTTTATCCTGCGCTGCACCGGACCCTCCGAGGCCTGGCTCAGCGCCGCCTATGATCAGTCGGTCTGCTGGGTTGGTTTTCTGGTCTATCTGGCGGCGGACGGCACCTTCGTCAACGGCTCCATGGAGCAGATGCGCGAGCTGCAGCAACTGCTGGTGCCGCTCGGCGGCATTCCCCACTTCGGCAAGCACCTGGCGATGGATCTCTATGACTTCCCGGCCCTGCTGCCGCGCTGGAATGACTTCTTGGCCCTCAAGCGCGAGCTCGATCCCCATGGCCGTTTTGAAAACCGCTGGCTCAGCGACCTGTTTGCCAACCGGTAAGGATTGAACATGACCCATATGCAAGATACCTGCGTACTCATCACCCTGCCGACCAGAGGGGAGTCATCGATATGACGGATATGCAAGACACCCGAATTCCCGTGACCCTGCTGACCGGCTTTCTCGGCAGCGGCAAGACCACACTGCTCAACCACTGGGTCAAGCAGCCGGAGCTCGGCGAGTGCGCCGTGCTTATCAACGAATTCGGCTCGGTGGGGCTGGATCACCATCTGGTGCAGCAGGTGGACGAACAGGTGGTGCTGCTCGATTCCGGCTGCATCTGCTGCTCGGTGCAGGGCTCCCTGGTGGAGGCGCTGCAGGGGCTGTTCATGCGCGCCATCCAGCGCAAGATCAAACCGTTCAAGCGGTTGATTATCGAAACCACAGGTCTGGCCGATCCGGCGCCCGTGCTGTTTACCCTGCGCGAAGAGGGCTTTATCGCCCAGCGTTACCGCTTCGACGGCACCGTCACAGTAGTGGATGCCGGCCATATCGAGCAGCAGCTGGCGGCTCAGTATGAAGCGGTGAAACAGGTGGCGTTGGCGGATCTGCTGGTGGTGAGCAAGGGGGATCTGGTGGATGGCGAGCAGTTGGCTCGGGTCGAGGCCCAGCTGGCGGCCCTCAACCCGGCGGTCCCCATCGAGCGGGTGACCAACGGCGACTTGTCCCCCGCAGTGCTGGAGAGGCTGGGTGCCTACAACGAGTCGGCCGGGCGCGACGTGCGCCAGCTGCTGGCCTGGCTGCGCACCGAATCCCCCAAACAGGGGCTGGCCTCGCCGATGCAGCCCAAGATGAAGCCGTTCGCCGCCAAGGTGGGCACGGCCGCGCCGACTCACTTCGAGCATGGCAACATTGAAAGTTTCTCCCTGCGCATCGGCGAGCCGCTCAAGCCATCCCGCCTGCTGGCCGCCATCGATGCGGTGCAGGTCCAATACGGCGATGCCCTGCTGCGGCTCAAGGGGATCTTGCAACTGGAGGGGGAGAGCCAGCCCGTGGTGATCCACGGTGTACACGGCCAGCTCTATCCGTTGCAGGCATTGGGAGACTGGCCGGAGGGCAAGGCCCAGTCCCGGCTGGTGTTCATCGTGAAAAGTCAGGACAAGGCGGGGATCGAGCGGCTGTTCCTGGATACGCTCAAGGCCCCCGAGCCCAGTCTGGAAGAGCAGCTCAGAGCCATGCTCGGCCAGCCTGATGCTTGATGTAATGAGATGACCCGCGCTTGTGCGGGTCTTTTTTTATCTGAAGAGGAGGTGGCTGCTCATGCCCGATAGCACACACATGGTTACACCTGCCCAGCGCAAGTGGCTGCCGCCGCTGACGGCGGTCGGCTTCTTCATGCAGACCCTGGATGGCACCATACTCAACACCGCCCTGCCCAGCATGGCCGAGACCCTGGGCGAGAGTCCGTTGCAGATGCAGTCGGTGATCATCGCCTACATGCTGACGGTGGCACTGCTCATTCCGGCTTCCGGCTGGCTGGCGGACCGATTCGGCACCCGCCGCATCTATCTGGCCGCCATACTGCTGTTCACCCTGGGATCGCTGGCCTGCGCCGCCTCCAATACCCTGCCCATGCTGGTGGCGGCCCGGGTGCTGCAAGGCATAGGCGGCGCCCTGCTGATGCCGGTGGGACGCCTCGCCGTGCTGAGGGTCTACAGCAAGCACGAGCTGTTGCGGGTGATGTCGTTCGTTACCATCCCCGGCCTGATTGGGCCCTTGATCGGCCCGGCACTGGGCGGCTGGCTGGTGGAGGTGGCGAGCTGGCACTGGGTGTTTCTCATCAATCTGCCGGTGGGCATACTCGGCTTTATCGCCAGCTGGTATTTCATGCCCGATCTGCGGCAGGGCACGGCCAAGTTCGACTGGCAGGGGTTCGTGATGTTCAGCGCCGGCATGGTGCTGGTGTCGGTGGGCTTGCAGGGGCTGGGCGAGCACAGCATCTCCACCGGTTGGGCACTGTTTGCCCTGCTGTTCGGGCTGGCCGCCATGGCGAGTTACTGGCTCTATGCCGCCAATGCCGAGGAGCCACTGTTCAGTCTGGCGCTGTTCAAGACCAGTACCTTCGCCATCGGCGTCTGGGGCAACCTGTTTGCCCGCCTCGGCAGCGGTGCCATGCCCTTCCTCACCCCGCTCTTCCTGCAGCTGGGGCTCGGCTTCTCGCCGAGCAAGGCGGGTATGACCATGATCCCCACCGTGCTGGGGGCCATGCTGACCAAGACGCTGGTGAACAAGCTCATTCCGAAGGTGGGTTATCGGCGGATCCTGATCGGCAACACCCTGGCGCTGGGGGCCATGATCGCCAGCTTCTACTTCATCGACAACCAGCTGCCCTATGAGGTGCTGCTGGGCTGGTTGATGGTGTTTGGCGCCATCAACTCGCTGCAGTTTTCCGCCATGAACACTCTCACGCTGCAAGACTTGAGTGCCGAGCATGCCAGCAGCGGCAACGGCCTGCTGTCGGTGGTGATGCAGCTCTCCATGAGCCTGGGGGTCGCCATCGCCGCCAGCCTGCTGGGACTCTTCTCGGCCGGTTCATCGGCGGCGGATGGGCAGTGGCTGGGAGGATTCCACCTCACCTATCTCTGTATCGGTCTCATGTCCATGCTGGCGACGCTGATCTTCGCCCAACTGGCGCGGGACAAGGGGTGAGCGGGGTTGTGCCGTCGGCAGTCAGGCTGATGGCGCAGGCAGGTAGCTGACCTGACAGGGCAGCTGCTCCAGCACCCGGGCCAGATGTGCCGTCTCCAGCAGAAAGGTCTGCTCCGGGTGGCCCGGCGTCCAGGTGAAGGCGTGATGACCCATCAGTTGAGGGTCTACCAGCAGCGGGATATCGGCGCGGGGCAGGAAGGGGCAGACGGCGCCCGGCAGGCAGCCGATCTCGGCCTGCATCTCCTCGGCGGTGCAGATTGATGGCTTGGCACCGAGCGCGGCCTTGACCGCCTTGTTGTCCAACCGCCCGTCCCTGTGGGTCAGCAACAGGGCGAAGCGGCCATCCTTGAACTTGAGAAACAGGCTCTTGCTGAATTCGGCCTGCCAGCCGAGGCGAGCTTTCACCTGTTCGTCGGTGGCGTAATCCAGAATGGGTTCATGCTGGTAGCGCTGATGGGGCAGCCCGGCCAGCAGCCGGCAGTTGAAGTCGTGAATGGTGTCGAGCGGCATGGGTCTCTCCTGTGGCGAGCCTTATCCTGCCAGTCATGGCGGGCCGGGCCCAATCACACTTTCTGATGGCGGATAAGCCGCCTTGCAAGATGCAACAAGGGCACCCTCGGGTGCCCTTGTTGATTCAGTGATGTTGCAGCTCGCACGCTTCCCAGTGAAAGGGGATGGGGCAGAGTCGCTGGGAGGCCTTGTCGTAACCCTGCCACAGCTCGCCCAGCGTGCGACCATCGAGCGGGTGGCGCAGGCTAGGTGCCAGTTCGGCCAGCGGCCAGAGCACGAAGGCGTTGGTGAGGATCTCGCCGCGGGGCAGGGCGACCGGCGTCTCGCAGACCAGATCGCCATAGAGCAGCAGATCCAGATCCAGGGTGCGCGGAGCGAACTTCTTGGCATCCGGCTCGCGGCCGTGGGCGAACTCCATGGCACGCAGCCGTTGGCACAGGGTTGCCAGCGGCAGGTCTGTGTCGGCACCGACCACCAGGTTGTAGAAGGGGCGACCATTGAAGCCCACCGCCTCGCTCTCGAATACCCGGGAGACAGCCAGCTCGCCAAACTCCGCCTGCAGGGCATCGAGGCCGGCGCGGATATGGCGTTCACGCTCTATGTTGGATCCCAGGCTGATATAGATGCGGGTCATGCGGCGCTCCCTGTCATCGGGTTGGCACCCAGACGGATATGGAGGGTGGCCATCAGTTGGCGCTCGTGGCCGGAGTGCGGTGGCGCAGGATCTCTACCCCGACGCCGGCGGCATTGGGCACGGCGCCCGGTTTGGTCAGGGTGACCTTGACCCATTGCACCCGCTCGTCGGCCAGCACCAGCATGGCGACCTGCTCGGCCATGGTTTCGACCAGCTCCACCACCTTGCTGGAGGCGTGATCACAAATTTTGCGCGAGAGGGTGGCGTAATCCAGTGCCAGATTGATATCGTCGGTTGCTGCGGCGGGACGGTTGTCAAAGCCCATTTCGAGGTCGAAACAGAGCTTCTGGCGAATGCCTTTCTCCCACTCATAGACACCAATAGTGGTCAAAACCTCGAGTCCGCGAATAAACACCTTGTCCATGACAGTACTTCTTCTTTACTCTTGATGGGCTGTGATAACAGCGCAGGGATGCAGGCCTGGCAACCAGTTTGCCGCGCGGTCGGTTTGGACGACACGCTTTTGGGCAACGCCAAGCCAGAGAATGTGGCCCGCATCATACCCCATTCATATCGTGGTAAAAACGACCAAGATGACGGCCCTGACGATTTTGATGATTATTCTGGCCTACCTGGGCGGCTCGCTGTCCAGTGCCGTGCTGGTTTCCCGCATCACGGGTCTGCCGGATCCTCGCGATCATGGCTCCCACAACCCGGGTGCGACCAATGTGTTGCGCCTCGGTGGCCGTGTGGCTGCCGTTGTGGTGTTGCTGCTCGACGTGCTCAAGGGCACGGCCCCCGTCTATCTCGCCTGGTATCTGCAAATCAAACCCGTCTACCTCGGCTTCATCGGGGTGGCAGCCTGCCTCGGCCACATGTACCCCATCTTCTTCCACTTCCGGGGCGGCAAGGGGGTGGCGACGGCACTCGGCACCATGATGCCCATCGGCTTTACCATGGGAGGGGCCGTGATCGGCACCTGGCTGGTCGTGCTGCTGGTGAGCGGCTACTCCTCGCTGGCCTCCATCATTACCGTACTGCTGACGCCACTCTTTACCTACCTGCTCAAACCCGAATACACGCTGCCGGTCTCGCTGCTCTCCTGCCTCATTCTGATCCGCCATCATGAGAACATAGCCCGCCTGCTGAAGGGGGAAGAGCCCAAAGTCTGGGGCTGCCCGGCGCGGCCCAGTCAGGAAGAAGTAGGGGAAATGGATGATGTTGCGCAAAAAAGAGACGAACGAGACAAAAAGTGAAATTTCCCGTTGACCACCTGCCTTAAAATCCGTTTAATAGCGCCCACGCCCAGATAGCTCAGTCGGTAGAGCAGGGGATTGAAAATCCCCGTGTCGGCGGTTCGATTCCGTCTCTGGGCACCAAGATTTGGTGCCATGAAATAAAAATCTGTTCATGCACAACGGTTTAAAGTGTGCCGGCTTAGCTCAGTAGGTAGAGCAACTGACTTGTAATCAGTAGGTCACCAGTTCGATTCCGGTAGCCGGCACCATTTATATATTGCCCAGATAGCTCAGTCGGTAGAGCAGGGGATTGAAAATCCCCGTGTCGGCGGTTCGATTCCGTCTCTGGGCACCAAGTACAATTCCTCCTTAGTTCAGTCGGTAGAACGGCGGACTGTTAATCCGTATGTCGCTGGTTCAAGTCCAGCAGGAGGAGCCAACACAAAAGCCCAGCAGCAATGTTGGGCTTTTTCTTTGCCTGTTTGCCACGGCCATTGTCACCCAAGCGTTGCGCAATCAGTGTGCGCCTGAGGGGCAAACTGTCGTCTCTCTCCCTTATTCCTTTCCTGTCAGTGATTTGCCTTCTTTTTCTCACCTAGTATGGTGGCGTGATGGGCGTTTTGTCGCGCCGCTTCCCTGCGCCTGACCCGCCGGATCCAGCAGGGCTTTGTGCACCATGACTCTCTTTATCTGGCGAGGGCGGGACATATTTGTGATCGAGGTAATGTATGAATGCAACCGAGCTTTGGCAGCTTTCTCCCGAGCAGTTCAACGAGTGGCGCCGGGAGAATGACTATCCCTTTATCTGGGATCTGCTGGTGGCCTCGCTGCCCTATTTCAGCGACTGGATGACGGAGCAGAAAATAGAGAAAAGCGTCATCTTCCAGATCGGCATAGCTCGTTTCATCAGCTCGCGATCCGTGCTCAGCCTCTGTGTCTACATGAGCGACGACAAGATAAGGTTGTATGAAACCGCCTCGAGCGCGCTGGAGTCGCTGCGCAAGAGCGGCCTCATTCGCTCGGAGACGCGTTTTGAACCCTACAACATGTGGTTGGCGGGCAAGCATGGCAAAGATGAGGTGAAGCGGGTGCAGAGCCTGCTGTCCGTCTCCGAGAACAACAAGGGGGAGGCGCAGGTGCTGGGCAAGCATCGCCTGCTCAACATCGGCGGCGTCGAGCTGAAGAGCCCCATCATCTCCGGCAGATTGCTCGATTTCACCTGCCTCGACGAGCTCTCGCTGGATGGCGCCGTCAACAACTCCAAGGTCTATCTGTGGCACTGCTCGGCCAAGGGCGTGCGGGTCAACGGCGGCGTGATCGGGCTCGATCTGTTTGATTCCCTGCTGTGGGATCACAGGGCCTGGGCCAAGAAGCGGGAGCTGGCGCTGGAGGACGGGGTGTTTCAGGACTTCACCATAGAGTGCGAGGAGATCCGTTTTCACTCCTCCCGGGCTGTGCTGAAAAACTTCAACGTGCGCGCCAAGAACTTCGACGCCACCATGGAGCACACCAATCTGGACAAGGTGCAGGTGGCCTATAACGAGAACGGCCGGATCGATCACAGCGAGGCCAGCAAGCTGTACCGCAACGCCAAGCGCCTCTTCTCCAGCGTGGGGGATACCGTCGATGCCGGTGAGTGCTATTACCAGGAGAAGCTGCATGAGATGAAGTCCCTGGCCAGCCCGAGGGAGCTGTTCAAGGAGCGCTGGCTGCGCAGCGGCCCGCTGAGAAAGGGGTGGCTCTCCCTGCTCTGTTATTTGAAGTGCGGCTCCAAGTTTGTCAGCTTCATCACCTGGGGCTTTGGCGAGCGGCCTATAAGAAGCCTGCTGATGTCGATGGGGGTCATACTGCTGGCGACCCTGACCTATTTTCTGGCGCCCGCCTCGGTCACCTATCACCACCTGGGGCGCTCGCTCTACTTCAGCATCGTGACCTTCGTGACGCTCGGTTATGGGGATATCTCCCAGACCTCTTCCCCGCTGCAGCTGCTATCGGCCATCGAAGCGTTCTGCGGCATGTTTCTGACCGGCCTCTTCCTCGCCGGCTTTGCTTCAAAGACCAAGCAGTATTGATGACGCTGCCGACCTGTCGGTGCTGCCAAGTTCCGACAGGTGGTGCTCCCTCAGCAGCACCGCAGAGGGCTGGATCTTGCCAAGCAAGCCGCCGCAATCACCCCGTATCGGGCTCCCCCCAGGTCAGCCTCTTGTCATCTTGCCGGCGTGATGCCCTGCATCTTCAGCCAGAACGCCTCCTGACAGGGGTTGTGGAACAGCTTGCGTGGCGGTGTGATGGGGATAGGGCTGGTGTCGACCCGATAGCTTATCCAGCATTCGGCGCACAGCTGCGCCGAGGAGACCTGGTCCTGCTCTTGCTGATGACAGATGACAACTCCATTGGCGAACCAATAGCGGGTTTGCTGGTGCTGGATCAGGGTGCCACTCTCGTCATGCTCGCTATAGTGTTCACTCTGCTGGCGTGTGATGGTCGCCGGCCCAGGTTGCCGATGGATGGCCTTGATATAGGTAATGAGCTGATTCATCGCCGTTCTTGCTTGTGATGGGGGCGGCGGCGTTGGGACGCCGGCCACAGATGTCGCGAGCTTAGCGCTCGGCGCCGCTGGCGGCAATCCCGAGCGGGCGGCAGGGTGGCAGGCATGAAGGAGGACAGTGATGGGGATCCCCAGCAACAAGGTCGAGCTGCTGCTCGCCATCGACACGCATTTTGGCAAGCTGCTCAAGGCCTTGCAGGCGGTACCCGAGAGCCGGGTGCAGGAGCAGGTCATGGAGGGGCACAGTAAGGGCACCCGCATGAGCGTGGCCAATCTGGTGGCCTATCTCATCGGCTGGAATGAGCTGGTGATCAAGTGGATCGAGCGGGACGCGGCGGGCCTGCCGGTGGATTTTCCCGAGACTGGTTTTAAGTGGAACGAGCTGGGCAGGCTGGCCCAAACGTTCTATCTGGATCATGATGGGCTGGCCTATCCGGCACTGCTGGCCCGGTTGATGGCGGCCAGGAGCCGCATCGTTGAGCTGATTGCGGAGCGCGGCGATGACCAGCTGTACGGTCGCCCCTGGTATGAGCAGTGGACTCTGGGGCGGATGATCCAGTTCAACACAGCCTCTCCCTACCACAATGCCAACGGCCGGCTGCGCAAGTGGTTGAAGGGCACGGGTGTGAAGGGGTAGATCCCGCCTTTGAGTACCGATGGCGCGTCTGGCCTTGGGGTCAGGCCGACCCGCATTGTTTCACTGACAAGTCCCAGTTGTTATACTGCCGCCCGTCCTCTCGCCGGGCAGGCCGTACCGGCTGCCTCTTTGGCACGAGACGGGCAGACTGGACAGGATCGTCCGGCAACCCATTTTTCCTTCCTGCTTCAGTCGGTAGAACGGCGGCCCGTCAATCCGTATGTCACGGGTTCGAGCCCAGCAGGAGGAGCCATTCAAGGAGCCCTTGTCGCGAGACAAGGGCTCCTGCTTTATGGGTGTCATAACAACAATACTCACCACACAGCGACAGACTTCAGGATTGGTATGGAAAATCAAGTAGTTAAAGATTCTCATCAGGGTATCACCTCCCTTCGCCGCTGGTTGGAGCCGGTACTGGTACTGGCCATTCTGGGCAGTTTGTTCGGCTACCTCGGCAGCCAGATGGGGCTCTCCGCCCTGGTCAATACCCTGTTCAACACCGCCCATCAGCTGCTGCTCAATACGGTGCTCTTCATCATGGGCATTACCGTGCTGTCGGGGGCGCTCAGCCAGCTGCTCAGCGAGTTCGGGGTGATCCGCCTGCTGGAGGTGCTGCTGGCACCCTTGATGAAGCCCATCTTCCGCCTGCCCGGTCGCACCGCCCTAGCGGCCCTGATGACCTTCTTCTCCGACAACCCGGCGGTGATCAGCCTCGCCAAGGACAGCCGCTTTCGCAAGGGCTTCACCCCCTGGCAACTGGTGTCGCTCACCAACTTCGGCACCGCCTTCGGCATGGGACTGATCGTGGTGACTTTCATGGCCACCCTGCAACTGCCGAGCGGCGAATCGACCGCCAGTGCAGCACTGATCGGCCTGCTCGGCGCCCTCATCGGCTCAGTGGTCTCGACCCGGCTGATGCAGCGCATGATCCGCCCGCTGGTGGGGGAAACCCTGATCGATGACGAGGCCATGAGCGTAGGCGCCAAGCCGGGTCTGAGTCAGGAAGCGGCCCCCACCTGGCTGCGGGTGCTCAATGCCCTGCTCGATGGCGGCAAGTCAGGGGTGGAGCTGGGGATGGCGGTGATCCCCGGGGTGCTCATCATCAGCACCTTTGTGATGCTGCTGACCTTCGGCCCGGGCGAGCAGGGTTACAGTGGCGAGGCCTTCCAGGGGGTGGCGCTGCTGCCGGTGCTCGCGGCCAAGGTGGGCTGGTTGTTCGAGCTGCTGTTCGGCTTCACCCATGCCGAGCTGGTGGCCTTCCCCGTGACCTCGCTGGGGGCGGTCGGAGCGGCCATGTCGCTGGTGCCGCCCTTCATTGGCAAGGGCTGGATCACCGGCAACGAGGTCGCGGTATTCACCGCCATGGGCATGTGCTGGAGCGGTTTTCTCAGCACCCATACCGCCATGCTGGATGCCCTCGGCTATCGCCATCTCACTTCCCGCGCCATAGTGGCTCACACCATAGGTGGCCTGTGCGCCGGTGTGGCGGCCCATCAGCTCTACCTCTGGCTTGGGTGAAGGGGCAACAAGCAAAAGGGCACCTCGGCGCCCTTTTGCTTGTCTGGCCGGTTCACGGCCTTACAGATTGCCCGGTTTGGGGATGGGGATGCCGAGCAGGAAGTTGTCCATCATGCCGACCATGCGTCCCAGCTCGGGTTTGGTGATGGTGTCGTTGGCCCCCAGCTGCAGCGCCTTCTGGCGGTTGTCGTCACTCATCAGCGACGAGAACATGACGATGGGGGTGGTCTTGAAGGCAGGGGTGTCGCGCAGCCGTTTGAGCAGGTGCATGCCATCCATGCGGGGCATCTCGACATCTGTGATGATGCCGCTGACGAACTCGGCCACCGGGATCTTCTCCTCCTGCGACAGGCGGTCGAACTCCATCAGCATCTCCAGCCCGTCCCCCCCATCCTTGGCGGTCACCACGTTGTAGCCCGCAGTGCGCAGCGTGGTCTCTATCATCTTGCGGATGAAGGCGGAGTCGTCGACCACCAGCACCGTCTTGGCCTGGCGCAGTGCCATCATGCGATCGTCTATGATGACCTTGCGATCCTGGGTCACATCGTACTTCTCCATGCTCAGCTCTGGGTTGATGTCGGCGATGATCTTCTCGAAGTCGAGGATCATGATGAGGTTGCCATCTCGCCTGACCACGGCCACCACGCAATCATTCTCGCCCGCCTCCAGAAACTGGCTGGGGGACTCCACATCCTCCCAGGAGACGCGGTGGATCCTGCTGACACTGTCGATGAGGAAGCCGTTCGCCATCTTGTTGAAGTCGGTGACGATGACCACCTTGTTGTTGGGATCCGGGTTGGTTTTGATGCCAAGCCAACCCGCGAGATCCACCAGCGGGATCAGCCGTTCGCGCAGGGAGAAGACACCCACCATGTGGCGCTGGGCGTTGGGGTAGTCTGTGGTCTCAGGTACCCGGATCACCTCGCGCACCTTGGCGACGTTGATGCCGTAATAGGCGATCTTTTCCCTGCCATCGGGTAGCTGCTTCTTGAGGTGAAACTCGATGATCTCGAGCTCGTTGGTCCCGCTCTCGGTCAGGATGGATTTACGCTCTTCCCCGTCTTTGGACATCATGGCGACTCTCGTGCTTCTGGTTGCGCTGGCAGCACCGGCTGCGGTTTTCCCTCAGTATAGGAATGGATCCGCCCACACCGGGGAGATCCACACAAGATGGCCCTCATAACTGCTTGATCCGGCAGGCAGGAAGGCGCGTAACAGCTTAACAGGGAAAGAAAAAGGCGATGGAGAAGGGCATCACACTCACTGCAAACAGGAGCTGAGGATGAACGAGGGCGTAGTAGTGATAGGGGCCGGGGGCGCTATAGGTCAGGCGCTGGTGGCGCACTGGTTGGAGACTGGGGGCGGTTCCGTCATGGCAGTCAGCCGGCAGCCAGCCCCCGTCGGATGCGATGATCCTCGCCTGCATTGGCTGACTTGTGATTACAGCGATCAGCAAATGGCTGACGTGGTGGCCCGCATCGCCACTCTGGCCCCGAAACCGTACAGGCTGGTGATCTGCAATGGTGTCCTGCATCAGGGGGCGATCAAGCCGGAAAAGCGGCTGGAAGCGCTTGATGTCGAAGCCATGACCCGTCTCTACCAGACCAATGCCTTGCTGCCGCTGCGCTGGATCAACCAGCTGCTCCCGCTGCTTGGCGCCTCGCCCTGCACCCTGGCGGTGCTCAGTGCACGGGTCGGCAGCATAGGCGACAATCGGGCGGGGGGTTGGTATGGCTATCGCGCTTCCAAGGCGGCCCTCAACATGTTGCTCAAGTGCGCCGCCATCGAGCTCGCCCGGCGTGCCCCGGGCGTCAAGCTGGTGGCGTTTCATCCGGGCACTGTGGATACCCCGCTCTCGCGTCCGTTTCATGCCAATGTGCCGGCCGGCAGCTTGCAGACGCCAGGTCAGGTAGCTCGCCATCTGGTGGGTCTGATGGATCGGCTGACGTCGGATGGCGAACTCAGCTATCTCGACTGGCGAGGCGAGCCTATCGAGTGGTAGGGACATCCAGCAGGCGAGCCAGCAGGGTGCGCAGCGCCTTGATGATGGCCGGCTTGCCCGCCAGTTGCAGCCGATTGGCCAGATGCCCCCAGTCCGCATATTGCCAGATGGTGGCGATCAGCAGCTGACGCTCGGCGGGGGTCAGGGCGGCCAGTCGTGGCAGATTGCCGGCCAGCCAGCGCTGCAGGCTGGCTTGGCACAGCTCGAACGGCTTGTGGTGGTGAGCGAAGCACACCAGCTCATCGCGCTCAAACTCATCCTGCGTCGGCAGGGCAGGGCTCCCCTCCAGAGATTGCCACACTAGTTCGGGTTCCAGCTCTTTCAACTCACCTGCCAGCAGGGTCGGCAGCTGGCACGCGAAGCGCTGGTGCCACAGGGCCAGCTCTGCTTCCCATTCGGGTTTCAGCGCCTTGAGCAGCAGGGCGGCATGGCTGCCGCTGGCGGCATCCCGTTGCAGGCCGATGCGCAGCACCCGCAGCCCGCCCCTGCGCCAGAAGGGCAGCAGATCGGCGCTGGCCGAGAAGGCCGAGCCGAGATAGTCGAGCCCTTCCTCCCGGTAATAGTCCTCCAGCTGGCCGAGCAGTCGCGAGCCGAGCCCGTGGCGATGCAGTGCGGGGTGGATTGCGATGCGCATCACCCGGGCGTAGCTGCGCGCCCCTGCCGTCTTGAAACCAGCGTGGGCCAGCAGGGACTGGGGCAGCAGATGGCCGCGCGGGCGCCGTCGGCCCGCCCAGATTTGCTCGGCCAGTTCGGGGTCTATACCGCCCTCCCGTGCCACCAGCGCCACCCCGAGCAGACTCTGCTCCTGCTCCAGCAGGTGGATGTCGAGATCCGGGCTTTCCAGCAAAGACCTGAGATCGCTCGGTGTGGTCTGGTAGTGCGCCAGCACCAGCAGGCCGAACAGCTGATTGAGCTGCCCCTCGTCGTTCACCAGCGCATCCTGCCCGATCAGCCGCCAGCCCGGGCTGGTCGGTGGCAGGGGGGGATCCACCTCGGCATTGAGGCCAAGCAGCCGGAATACCAGCGGCTCCAGCGGATCGCCAAGGCTCCAGCGGATCGGTTCGGCCAGGTGGATCTCCTGCCAATCCGGCGTCTGGCGGTCCAGCACTCGCTTGAAACGCAGGTGAAAACCGCGTCCCGTGCCCTCGTAGCCGTGCTCCGTGGTGGCGAAGACGATGCGGCTGTGGCGGGCCAGCATGGCCTCAAGCAACGGTGTCGGAATGGCGGCAGCTTCGTCCACCAGCAACAGATCGGGTTGCAGGGTGTCCTGTACCAGCCGGGCCGGTGAGCAGAACTCGAGGCCAACCAGTCGCTCCACCTCTGTACCCAGCGACTGTGCCGCGTGGGCAAACAGGGTGGCAACCGTGGCTAGGGAGGGGGCTGTCACCACTATCTTGAGGTCGGGTTGCTGGCGCAGCAGCTCGGCGGCGGCTAACCCCAGCAGGCTGCTCTTGCCGCGTCCCCGATCGGCGCTCAGCACCAGCGGGCGGCGACGATGGCCGTGCAACACCCTGTGAATAGCGGGCAGGGCCGCGGCCTGATCATGACTCAGCCGCCGCAGTGCACCGATCGGCTGCCAGGGCTCGGGGCTGGTGGGTGGGAGCAGGGAGAGCGCAGGATCGCCTGCCAGCAGGTGCACCAGTCGGGCGATGAAGCCGTGGCCAGCCCGTTCAGCCTCTTCTGGCTGGGCTACCAGCCTCACCCTGTCCGGATCCGGATACTCGGGCCACTGCGCCCTGGAGGGCGTCAGCAGCAGCAGCAGGCCGCCCGCCCGCAGTGTGCCCGCCAGCGCGCCGAAGGCGTCGGGATGAAAGCCGCTGAAAGCGTTGAAGACAAGGGTGTCGCACTCCTGACCGAGCCGTTGCAGCGCCTTGGCGGCGGGAACTGGCCCATGGCAGGTCGGACCTTCTCCTAGCCAATAGATGACGCCGCCCAGCAATGCTTCGGCACGGGCGATGCAATCGGCCTCGTTCCCTTCCAGCCAGACCAGGCGCCGTTCACCGGCACGAACCAGGGCCTGGCGCAGGGCTTTCACCTCGGCAGGGCTCATGAGGCTGAACTGTCGCCCGCTTTGACACGAGGTTCAAACATGCGATCCCCCATCTGATCGATGAAGGTGTGGGCCTTCTGCACCATGAAACGCTCCGCATCGGCCGGATTGGCGAACAGATCGGAGCGGATGAATATGTGGGTCTGCAGCATGCCATCCACCTCTTTGGTGATGCGGCCCGCCAGCCGGTACTGGCCCCCTTCCGCCATGGGCTCGGGGTAGATGAGGTAGCCGGCGTACTCGGTGGGAGTCACCTCAACGACAGGGGCGGGCTTGCTTGCGAACAGGGCAGTGAACAGTTTCTTGAGCATGATGTTTCCCTCTGTGACGGGACATTGTCCCCAAGGGGTTGATGGCTGGCAAGCAGGGGATCTTATTACTAATTGTTATTTGCACTACGAACTATTCTCATTTAGATTTCATGGCATTCCAGCATGAGGTAAACACTATGTACGTCTGTTTGTGTCGCGGCATCACAGATACCCAGATCCGCAAGGCGGTACAGGCAGGCAAGACCGAATTTCGTCAGCTCAAGCAGTCGTTGGAAGTGGGGGCCCAGTGTGGCAAATGTGTGCGCATGACCATGGATATCATCGCCGCCGAACTCGACAAGGCCGAGCTGGAACAAGCCCCGCTCTACTACGAGGTGGCCTGACCCGGACCGATCTCTTTCTGATTTGACCCGCCAACAGGGTCCCCTGTCTCTCAGGCGAGCTGGCTCGCCAAGCCTATTGTTGTCACCTTTCTGGACTAAGCTCTAATGATCGAAGCCTCAGGCACGAACCAAGGAGCACTGTCGATGAAAGGAGATCCCAAGATCATTGCCCACCTCAACAAGGTGCTGGCCAATGAGCTGATTGCCATCAACCAATACTTCCTGCACGCCCGCATCTATGATGACTGGGGCCTCAAGGCGCTCGGGCACAAGGAGTATCACGAGTCTATCGATGAGATGAAACACGCCGACGAGCTGGTCAAGCGGGTGCTGTTTCTGGAAGGGCTGCCCAACCTGCAGGATCTCGGCAAGCTGCGCATCGGCGAGACCGTTGAAGAGATGCTGCGCTGCGATCTGTCGCTGGAGATGGATGCCATCCCGGATCTGAAAGTGGCCATCGCCTACGCCGAGTCGGTGCAGGACTACATCAGTCGCGATCTGTTCCAGGACATTCTGGAAGATGAGGAGGAGCACGTGGACTGGCTGGAGACCCAGCTAGATCTCATCGATCGCATCGGGCTGGAGAACTACCAGCAGTCACAGCTGCATCACGGCTCATCCTGAATAGTTATGGCATGAAAAGCCGATTCAAAAACCCGCTCAGGCGGGTTTTTTCATGTCCGGCTGCATAGCTTTTCATCGCTGTCATCTGTATGAAAAACAAGCTTATTTTTGTTAATCAGGTCGCAAAAATGCGGGCGGGAGAGATGCACTATTGGAGCCCCTTATCGGGGGCACACAATAACAACAGGTTAAAGGACTACACCATGCACTTCTTGCCCAACAAGCTGGCGCTTGCCTGCGCCATCGCACTCTCCCTCGCTGCCTGCAACGACAACAGCTCCAACGCGCCGGCGGATCCCGCCGCGACCAAGGCTTCCCTGATGCAAACCATGGACGAGGCCCTGCGCGAGAGTCAGGCGCTGGATCCCTACGGTTTTGCCATCGATGCGTCCAGCACTGCTAAACGCAAGGCGCTCGACAGTGCGCTGCTCGCCCGGCTGGACGCCCTGGACCCGAGCGTGCTGAGCGAGCGGGACCGGTTGTTCTACGACATGATCCGCTGGGATCTGCAGATCAATCTGGCGGGCTATGAGCTGCCCCAGTCCCAGATCCCGATCCACCACTTTCGCAACCGGGTGGTGGAGCTGGCCGATGACGTGGGGGCTGCGCCCGCCAGCGGCAAGGCCGCCCGCACTGTCAGCAGCGGCTTCGATTACTTCGAGCAGAGCTCGGCCGAGCGGGTCGCGCCGGGAGATGCCGCCTGGCGGCGGGATCTCGACCGCCCGGCCAAGGCCCCGGTGCTGGCCACTCAGGCCAGGGCAACGACGGCCCCGCTGGCCTGGTATCAGGAGCACCTTGTCTGGCTCAAGGCCTATGACGCCTATCTGGCCGAGGTGAAGCACCAGTTCGAGCTTGGCAGCGCCCAGGGCAATACCTTGCCGGACGAGCTGGTGGACCGGCTGCTGGCCCAGCTCAACAGCAAACTGGATGGCGAAGCCATTTCCGGTGCCTACCTCGGCTGGCTGCAGTTGCCGGGGGAGGCCGACGAGGCGCTGCGCACCGATTACAAGGGGGTGCTGGACAGTATCAACGGCCGCTATCTGGCACTGCGGGACTATCTGGATTACCAGCATGGCGGCGCCTATGCGGTGCGCCTTGGCAGTGGCGAGTGTGACGACGGTTTCTGCGGCATGACCAATGGCCGCGACTGGTATCGCTGGCTGCTGAAGAAGCACACCACCACCAATATGACGCCGGAGCAGGTGCATGAGCTGGGGCTGAGCGAGGTGGAGCGGATCTTCGGTGCCATGGTCAAGGTGTGCCATACCGTCGGCAAGTGCGACAGCGATGAGGTGGCACAGAGCAAGCAGAGCGGCCAGATCTATGACTTCTTCCGCTATCTCAACGAGCCGGCCTTCTTCTACCAGAATCCGCTGGCTGTCTGGTCCGCCAATCTCAACCCGGGCAATGCGGCCGGTGCGGCCCTGAGCGAGCCGCAGCAGCAGGCGCTGGCTGAGCATGAGCGGGCGTTGCGGGAGTACAACGGCTTCAAGAGCAAGGCGGCGCTGGTGTTGCCGGACTTCTTCGATGCCGAGCGCACCATTCCCAAGCTGGATTACGAGGTGGTGCCCGTCTCCTATGATGAGGCGCCTTATGGTGGGGTCGCCTGGTATCAGGACGGCAACCCGCAGACCGGCCGCAAGGGGCAGTTCGTTCTCAACACCTACTACCCCTATGGCCTGCAGAGCTGGAACATCAGTACCCTGCTGGCCCATGAGGCGGCGCCGGGCCACCACTTCCAGATCACCATAGCCCAGGAGCTGGCGGCCAAGGATCCCGACTTCCCGCAGTACGTGGCGAATGCTTCCTATACCGCCTATGCGGAGGGCTGGGCGCTCTACACCGAATACCTGGCGGATCATGACATGGGGCTCTATCAGGGGCGCGGCCTCTATGACCCGGCAGTGGGGGATGTGAAGGTCGAGGGCTCGTCCGCCTTCAACAACCAGCTGCAGTACTTCGGCCGCCTCAACGAGGAGATGCTCAGGGCCATGCGGCTGGTGGTGGATACCGGCATTCACTGGTACGGCTGGAGCCACGACAGGGCCGTCGGCTACATGAAGGAGAACTCGGCGCTGGGGGCGGGGGACATCAGCTCGGAGGTGCCGCGCTACATGGCCTATACCGGCCAGGCAACCTCCTACAAGGCAGGCCAGCTGGCGCTGATCCGGATGCGGGAGTCTGCCGAACAGGCCCTTGGCGGCCGGTTTGACCTCAAGGCGTTCCACCACCATGTGCTGGAATACGGCATGTTGCCCATCTCTGTGCTGGAGCAGAAGAACCAGCAGTGGATTGAACAGTCGAAGTGATCACAGTTACGGCGCCCGGCCAGGCAGCGGGCGCCGCTTTCGATTAGGATACGGCTCTCTTCCCATCACAATGCTACGGATGAATTCCATGGAACTGATTGCACGTGAGATGGCACCCCACAAGCGGGTGGCGCTGGTGGCTCACGACAACATGAAGACCTCTCTGCTGAACTGGGTGATGCGCCGCAAGGAGGAGCTCAAGCTCCACCATCTCTATGCGACCGGCACCACAGGCACCATGCTCGGCAAGAAGGCGCAACTGCCCATCACCTGTCTCTTCTCCGGCCCCATGGGTGGCGACCAGCAGCTCGGTGCCCTGATTGCCGAAGGCAAGATAGACGTGCTGATCTTCTTCTGGGATCCCCTCAATGCGGTGCCTCACGATCCGGACGTGAAGGCGCTGCTGCGCCTGGCGGCCGTGTGGAACATTCCGGTTGCCACCAACGAGGCCACCGCGGACTTCCTCATGGACAGCCCTCACATGCAGCAGGCGTTCAGCGTGCAGATCCCGGATTATGCTGGCTATTTGAAGGCCAGAACCGAATAAGGGCAGATCCATCACTCTGTGCTGGTTACTTGAAAGCCAGGACCGAATGTAAACAAGCAGATAGCAAAGAGCCGGACACAGTCCGGCTCTTTTATTTTTAGGGTGGCAGCAAGTTAGCGCTGGAAGCCCTTCTGGGCGAACTTGGGTCTGGCGCTCATGATCTGCTCCACCTGCTCGTCGCTCATCTTGCCACGGGAGAGGCCAAGCACCTTGTAGGTGAGCAGCGGCCGCGCCGGCAGCGCTATCATCAGCGCCCGGATCTGGTTCTCGTCCTCTTTCTCCCGCACCGGCTTGCCGTAGGCGTAGGTGAGTACGCCGGCATCCATCAGGTTTTTGACGGCAGGCTCGGTGATCGGCAAGTTTATGACGCTTTTGCGTTGCAGCACGAACTCGCGCAGCACCGCCTTCTCGTTGAAATCGAGGAAGGCGATCATCTGGGCCAGCTGATCCTGCTGGCGGCGGGATTGCCATTCGTCACAGGCCCACTCCCAGGCGATCAGGAAGCCTTGGCTGCAGAAGTAGGAGATGGCGATCAGCATGCCGACCCCGAGCCAGGCGGCGTGGGTCGTGGCCCACTGGCTGACGGCACCCTTCATCAGGCCGGCCGGAAACAGCAATATGATGCTGCAGCAGAGTAGCAACCAGACCATGAGCCAGTTGAGGCGGTTCAGTTGATAGAAATGTTGGATCCACCGTTTCATCGTTCATCCTTCCCAAACTATTGTGGACAGTAGACAACTCATAGCAATCGTTGTGCCAAGGCGTGGATGCCGGTGGAAAGAGTGGGGATCCGGACGGAGAAATCGAGGGTACTGACCGAGTGACGAGTTACATTCTCTTACAACTTACTGAGTTGATGATCATTAGTTTGCCTTGTGAGCTGGCCGCCGGTTTGGTAAAAAGCCCGCACTGTCATTGGGGAGTAGCAACCCGCCCGTGATCCGGGCAGGGCTCATGTCAACATTCTTGGATCTTCAGATCCATGGCATGAGCGGCGATAGCATCTATCGCTCTGCAAGACCTTTGGCCTCGATACGCAAGCCAGCCGGGCGAGCCGTATCGGGTCCATTGGTTGTTCTGCTCGCCTGGCGGTTGCCTATTATGTTGATCACCCTGCTGTTATTTCTGCTCTCTGCCGTCACCATCTACCTGGCCTGCGAATATTTCGTCAACGGTATCGAATGGACCGGCCATCACTTCAAGTTCTCCCAGAGTGCCACCGGCTCCCTGCTGGCGGCCCTCGGCACTGCCTTGCCCGAATGCATAGTTACCCTGACCGCGCTGCTGATGGGGGATGCCCCCGCCCAGCAACAGATTGGGATAGGCGCCGCCCTCGGTGGCCCCCTGGTGCTTTCCACTATAGGCTATGCCGCCGTCGGCGTGACCCTGCTGCTGTGCATGAGCCGTGAGCACAGGGTCATAGATGGCGAGGTGCAGCGCGAGATAGGCCGGGATCAGGCCTGGTTTGTCGGTATCTTCCTGGTGGCGGTCGCCCTCGGCATGGTGGCCTTCACCGGCAAAACCTGGCTGGCCCCGCTGTTCGTGCTGGTTTATCTGGTCTATGTGCGGCGCGAGCTGAAACAGACCGACAGCCACGAGGTCGAGTTGCCAGAGCCCCTCAAGCTGGATCCCAAGGCCGAGATCCCGGCGCTCGGCAAGGTGCTGCTGCAGACCCTGGTGGCATTGGTGGTGGTCGCGCTGGCGGCGCAGCTGTTCGTTCATCAGCTGGAGAGCATGGGCGAGCTGTTCGGCCTCTCTCCCGTGCTGGCGGCCCTGCTGCTGAGCCCGGTGGCGACAGAAATGCCGGAGCTGATGAACGTGCTGATCTGGGTGCGCCAGGGCAAGAACCGACTGGCGCTGGCCAATATCTCCGGCGCCATGATGATCCAGGGCACCATTCCCAAGGCGTTCTGCCTGCTGTTCACCCCCTGGCTGCTCGACAGCACCATGATGGTCTCTTCGCTGGTGACCCTGCTGGCGGTGGCACTGCTGTGGTGGGGTTTCAGCCGTGGGCGGATGACGGCGGGCAGGCTTGCCTGCGTGGGGCTGGTATATCTGGGGTTCTGCGGCTGGCTGATGGTGAGCTGACGGCGCGCTACGCGAAGATGACGCCATGAGCAAGGGCAGGATCTGATCCTGCCCTTTTTTCATGGGGTTAGGTTAGCGGGTTGAGCCCCGGGATCAGAACTGCTGGAACCAGCGCTGGATCTGGGCCGGATCCTTGCTCTGGGTCAGGGAGAGCATCAGCAGGATGCGCGCCTTCTGCGGGTTCAGGGTGCCGGCGGCCACGAAGCCGTACTTGGCGTCATCGATCTCGGCATCCAGAGTGGTGGCGCCGGTCGGCACGCGGGCGGAGCGCACCACGCGGATGCCATCCTTGCTCGCCTTGGCCAGGGTATCGAACAGTGTGTGGTAGAGGTTGCCGTTGCCCACCCCGGCGCTGACGATGCCGTCAAACTTGGCATCCACCATGGCTTTGGCCGGCAGATCGGTGGCGTTGGCATAGTTGTAGACGATGCCCACTTGCGGCAGCTTGTCGAGCTTGCTCACGTCAAACGGTGTCTTGCTGGTGTGCAGGCGGGCCGGGCTGCGCTGGTAGTCGATCTTGCCGTTGTGGATGTAACCGAGCGGGCCGAAGTTCGGAGCGGCGAAGGTCTGCACCCCGGTGGTGTTGGTCTTGGTGACGTCGCGGGCATCCAGCACGGTATCGTTCATGGCGACCATGACGCCACGCCCCTTGGAGCTGGGATCGGAGGCGGTGACCACTGCGTTATACAGATTGAGCGGGCCATCGGCACTCATGGCGGTGGAGGGACGCATGGCGCCCACCAGCACCACCGGCTTGTCGCTCTTGACGGTGAGGTTGAGGAAGTAGGCGGTCTCTTCCATGGTGTCGGTGCCGTGGGTGATGACGATGCCGTCCACGTCATCCTTGGCCAGCAGCTCGTTGACCCGCTTGGCCAGCTTGAGCCACACCTCGTCGTTCATGTCCTGGGAGCCAATCTTGACTACCTGCTCCCCCTTCACCTCGGCCACGTTCTTCATCTCGGGTACGGCGGCGATCAGCGTCTCGATGGCCACCTTGCCCGCTTCATAGTTGGATTGGGTGGCGGACTGTCCCGCACCGGCTATGGTGCCACCGGTCGCCAGGATATGAACCTGCGGCAGGGCCATGGCCAGGGGGGAGAGGGTCAGGCCAACGACGGCGGCGAGCAGGGTCTTGCGGATAGGGAGAGTCATGCTGCAAATCCTTCTGAGTGATAAAGATTGCAGCAAGTTTGCGCTTTCTGTTGAGGGGGTCTGTGATGACTCTCACCAAAAAACAGCTGGATACAGAATATTAACCCGCTTTATACCTCTATGGAGATAATTTAACTTGCCGAGAAACCCTTGGCTTCAATCAGGGCGATCAGCTCGGCTTTGCTCAGTTCGCTTTCGATGATGGCCTTGCTGCTGGTGAAATCGACGCTGGCGGTGCTGACGGCAGGTTGGGCCAGCAGGGCTTTTTGCAGGCTGGCGGCGCAACCACCACAGGACATGCCGGACACTGTGAGTTCGATGGTCATGGGATATCTCCTCTGTTGATGTGTTATCAGCCTAAAGCTGCCGCCCGCGGCAAGGTCAAGTCACTCGTCGCTTCGTTGTCACTGCTGGCTAGCCCATCAACCCGAGGTAGTTCATCAGGGCGGCGCCCAGGCTGGTGCTGACCAGAGAACCCAGCGTGGTGGTGGCTATGATGTTGGCGGCCAGTACGCTGTCGCCGCCCATGGCGCGGGTCATCACATAGCTGGCGGCGGCCGTGGGGGTGGAGCTGATGAGAAACAGTATGCCGAGGGCCTGCGGGCTGAAGCCCAGCGCCCAAGCCCCCGTCACCAGCAGCACAGGGATAAAGAACAGCCGGTTGGCGGTGGCCCAGCCGGTCAGCATGGCGCCGCCGCGCAGGGCCTTGAGGTTGAGGCTGGCGCCGGTGCAGAGCAGGGCCAGCGGCAGTGTCATGTTGGCGAAGTAGTTGCCCGTGGTGATCACCAGCTGGGGCAGCTCGATACCAAGCAGACCGAACGGCAGGGCTGAAAGGATGGCGATGATCAGCGGGTTTTTGGCGATCCCCTTGAGGATCGGCTTGATCCCCTTGCTGCCCCCCAGGCTGCGGGTGAGGGTGATCACGGCGAGTATGTTGTAGAGCACGGTGACCGAGCCCACCAACAGGGCGGCGGCGCCTATCCCTTCCGGCCCATAAGCGTTTTGTACATAGGCCAGCCCCATGATCCCCATGTTGCCGCGAAAGCTGCCCTGCACGAAGATGCCGCGCTGACGCCGCTCGGGGACGAAGCGAGCCGCCAGCAGCTCCAGCACCAGAAAGCCGGTGAGGGTGCCGAGCAAGCCGTAGAGGATGAGCCAGGGGCTCGGCATGGTGGAAAAATCGGTGCGCACCATGCTGAGGAACAGCAGGGCGGGCAGGGTGACCTGAAACACCAGGCGGGAGGCGGATTCGACGAAGCTGTCGGGCAACAGACCCAGCTGCTTGAGCCAGATGCCGAGCAGCAGTACCACGCAGATGGGGCCCGTGATGGAGAGGGAGAAGTGCAGACTGGCCAGCAGATCCATGATGCGCATCCTGTGCAATGGCGAGCGGCACGGCGTTCGCCGGGGCAAAAAAGGCATTCTAACGCCATGGGCTTGTATTCACAGGGCTTAATCACAACAATGTGGGCAATTCCACCGCCGAGCCCCTGTGAGCCACTTCATGGACAAGAAACTGACCATCCTCGATATCGCCCGCCTCTCGGGTGTCGGCAAGTCGACCGTCTCCCGGGTGCTCAACCAGGATCCCAAGGTGAAGCAGGTGACCCGCGAGCGGGTGGAGCAGATCATTGCCCTGCACGGCTTCGTGCCGAGCAAATCGGCGCGGGCCATGCGCAACCAGAGCCAGCAAGTGGTGGGGATCATCGTCTCCCGGCTCAACTCCAGTTCCGAGAACCAGGCGGTGCGCGGCATGCTGGAGACCCTCTACCAGCGCGGCTATGACGCCGTGCTGATGGAGAGCAAGTTCTCCCCCGCCAAGGTGCAGGAGCATCTGGCGGTGCTGGAGCGGCGCGGGGTGGATGGCATCATTCTGTTCGCCTTCAACGATCTGGACTACACCGCCATGGCGCCGCTGAAAGAGAAGCTGGTGCTGGTGGCCCGGGATTATCCCGGCTTCTCCTCGGTCTGCTTCGACGATGTGGGGGCTGTGCACACCATGCTGGGCCAGCTCGCTGCTCGGGGGATCCACGACATCGCCTATCTGGGGGTAGATGCTTCCGATCTCACCACCGGCCAGCGCCGGCTCGATGCCTATCTCGCCTACTGCGCCGAACAGGGGTTGACGGCGCGCAGTGCCCTCGGCGATCTCAGCCTGCAGAGCGGCTACCGGCTGGCGGCCGAGCTGCTCACCCCCGCCACCCAGGCGCTGGTCTGCGCCAGTGACACCCTCGCCATCGGTGCGGCAAAATACCTGCAGGAACAAGGGCGTAGCGAAGTGCTGGTGACCGGCCTTGGCAACAACCCCATGCTCAGCTTCCTCTTTCCCAACGCCCTCAGCCTGGATCTGGGTTACAAGGGGGCAGGGGAGCAGGCGGCTCGCCAGCTGCTCGGCCAGATTGAGCTGGATCACCGTCCGTTGGCGACCATAGCCCCCTGCCAGTCGCTGTGAGCCCCATCACCTAGCTCTGCACAAAAAACGCGCTTTTTGTGACCTTGACCACGAAATGGGAACGTTCCCATTTTGATCCGGACAAATTGGCTGCATGCTAAATGGGAACGATACCAAAAACGCTTAGGCCAGCAAACTGGTTCAAAAAGGCGATGCAGACCAATATCAATGGCGTCACAGAGGGAAGACCCATGTCCAAGATCAACGCACAGCAGCTTGCCACCCTGATCGACAAGATCGGCGGCAAGGAGAACATCGCCACCGTCAGCCACTGCCTGACCCGATTGCGCTTCGTCCTGAACGATCCGGCCAAAGCCGACAGCAAGGCCATCGAGACCATACCTGCGGTGAAGGGGAGCTTCACTCAGGGCGGCCAGTTCCAGGTGGTGATCGGCAACGAGGTGGATCAGTGGTACAAGGCGCTGACTGAAGAACTCGGCGTCAGCGGTGGCAGCAAGGATGCCGCCAAGCTGGCCGCCCGTCAGAACATGAATCCGCTGGAACGGGGCATCTCCCATCTGGCGGAGATCTTTGTGCCCCTGCTGCCCGCCATCATCACCGGCGGTCTGATCCTGGGCTTTCGCAACGTCATCGGCGACATCAAGATGTTCGATGATGGTACTCATACCCTGGTCGAGATCAGTCAGTTCTGGGCTCAGGTACACGCCTTTCTCTGGTTGCTGGGCGAGGCCATCTTCCACTTCCTGCCGGTGGGCGTCTGCTGGTCAGCGGTGAAGAAGATGGGGGGCTCCGAGATCCTGGGGATAGTGCTGGGTATCACCCTGGTCTCGCCGCAGCTGATGAATGCTTACGGCATCGGCCAGCAGACCCCCGAGGTGTGGGACTTCGGCCTGTTCGTGATCCAGAAGGTGGGTTATCAGGCCCAGGTCATTCCGGCCCTGCTGGCGGGGGTATTCCTCGCCTGGGTGGAAACCAACCTCAAGCGCATCATTCCGGCCTATCTCTATCTGGTCATAGTGCCGTTTGTCTCGCTGCTGCTGGCGGTGATCGTGGCCCACGCCTTTATCGGTCCGTTCGGTCGCTGGCTGGGTGACGGTGTCGGCTTCGCCGCCAAGGCCGCCATGACCGGCTCCTTCGCTCCCATAGGCGCTGCCCTGTTCGGCTTCTTCTATGCACCGCTGGTCATCACGGGTATCCACCACACCACCAACGCGGTGGATCTGCAGCTGATGCAGAGCATGGGTGGCACCCCGATCTGGCCGCTGATCGCCCTCTCCAACATAGCGCAAGCGTCTGCCGTGGTGGGCATCATACTTATCAGCCGCAAGGAGAACGAGCGGGAGATTTCCGTGCCTGCCGCCATCTCCGCCTACCTGGGGGTGACCGAACCGGCCATGTACGGCATCAACCTCAAGTACAAGTTCCCCATGCTGTGCGCCATGGTGGGCTCGAGCCTCGCGGCGCTCATCTGTGGTTTCGCCGGGGTGATGGCCAACGGCATAGGAGTGGGCGGCCTGCCGGGCATCCTCTCCATCCAGCCCCAATATTGGGCCGTCTACTCAGTCGCCATGCTGGTGGCCATCGTAGTGCCTGTGGTGCTGACCCTGCTGGTTTACCAGCGCCAGCAGGCGGCCGGCAAGCTGGCCCAGGCCAGCGCCTGACTCCACGTATCAGGGCGACCCGCAGGGGTCGCCCTCTCCCTTTTTCATTCGAGACAAGAGCAAGACCCATGAGCCAAACACCCTGGTGGCAGAGCGCCGTGATTTACCAGATCTATCCCAAGAGCTTTCAGGACAGTGGCGCGCGCGGCACTGGCGATCTCAAGGGGATCATGGCCCGCCTCGACTATCTCAAGACCCTGGGGGTCGATGCCCTCTGGCTGACCCCGGTCTACGTCTCCCCGCAGGTGGACAACGGCTACGACATTGCCGACTACCTGGCCATAGACCCGGCCTACGGCACCATGGCCGACTTCGAGGCGCTGCTGGCCGCGGCGCATGAACGCGACATCCGCATCGTGATGGATATAGTGGTGAACCACACCTCCACCGAGCACGCCTGGTTCAAGTCGGCGCTGGGGGACAAAAACAGTCCCTACCGCGACTACTACATCTGGCGCGATCCGGTGGAGGGTGGCGTGCCCAACAACTGGCAATCCAAATTTGGCGGCAGCGCCTGGGAGCTGGATCCCGCTACCGGTCAGTACTACCTGCACCTGTTCGCCCGCGAGCAGGCGGATCTGAACTGGGAAAACCCGGCGGTGCGTGCCGAGGTCAAAAACATCATCCACTTCTGGGCGAACAAGGGGGTCGATGGTTTTCGCCTCGACGTCATCAACCTCATCTCCAAGGATCAGGCATTCCCGAACGACGAGGTGGGCGATGGCCGCCGCTTTTACACCGACGGGCCGCGCATCCACGAATTCCTGCAGGACATAAGCCGCGACGTGTTCGCCCCGGTGGGCGCCATGACGGTGGGGGAGATGTCCTCTACTTCGCTGGAACATTGTCAGCGCTATGGCGCGCTCGATGGCTCCGAGCTCTCCATGGTGTTCAACTTCCACCACCTCAAGGTGGATTACCCCAACGGCGACAAGTGGACCAAGGCGCCGTTCGATTTCCTCGAACTCAAGCGCATCTTCAACCACTGGCAGAGCGGCATGCATGGCAAGGGCTGGTCGGCGCTGTTTTGGTGCAACCACGACCAGCCGCGCATCGTCTCCCGCTTCGGTGACGAGGGCGAACAGCGGGTGGTGGCCGCCAAGATGCTGGCCAGCACCTTGCACGGTCTGCAGGGGACGCCCTACATCTATCAGGGGGAGGAGATCGGCATGACCAACCCCGGCTATCAGAGCATCGACGACTATCAGGATGTGGAGAGCCGCAACATCTTCGCCATCAAGCAGGCCGAAGGGATGAGCGAGGCCGGGATCCTGGCCATTCTCGGCGCCAAGTCTCGTGACAACTCGCGCACTCCCATGCAGTGGAGCGCCACACCCAATGCCGGTTTCACCCGCGGAACGCCCTGGCTCAAGCCCGCCGCCAACTACCCAGTGATCAACGCCGAGGCGGCGCTGGCCGACCAGAACTCGGTGTTCTGGCACTATCGGGATTTGATCCGTCTTCGCAAGACACACCCCATTTTCACGCAAGGGGATTATCAGGAGCTGCTGACTGGGCACGAACAGATCTGGGCCTATACCCGTAGTGCCAACGGCCAGACCCTGCTGGTGGTGAGCAACTTCTACGGCGAGCCGGTTGAGTTTGCCTTGCCTGCCGAGTTGCAAGCTGCTGAAGGTCGGCTGCTGCTTGGCAACTACCCGGATAGCCCGGTCCGGCCGCAACCCTGTATGCTGCGCCCTTATGAATCCCTGATCTGGTTGATGGAGTAGGCAATGAAGAAGGCGGAGCTTGGTGCCGAGTGGCAGAAGATGGTAGCGGGTCAGCCCTATGATGCGGGCGACCCCGAGCTGAAGGCGGCGCGCGAGCGCTGTCGTTTCCTTTATCATACCTTCAACACCAGTTGGCAGGAAAAAGCGGCGCGGGACGCCTTGCTGCTGGAACTGCTCGGCAGCCGTGGCCAGCAGTGTGCCATCAACCCGCCGTTCTTTTGCGACTATGGCGCCAACATCCATGTGGGCGAGAACTTCTACGCCAACGTGGGTTGCACCATCCTCGATGTCTGTGAGGTACATATCGGTGACAACGTGCTGCTGGCGCCAGGGGTGCAGATCTACACCGCCGCTCACCCGGTGGCGGTGGCGCCGCGCATCAAGGGGGTCGAGTTCGGCAAGCCGGTGCGCATCGGCCACAATGTCTGGATCGGCGGCAGCACCGTTATCTGCCCGGGCGTCACCATAGGGGACAACAGCGTGATTGGCGCGGGCTCTGTGGTCACCAGGGATATTCCGGCCAACGTGGTTGCCGTCGGCAATCCCTGCAAGGTGCTGCGGCCCATGACGGCAGAGGAACTGGCAGGCATATGAGTGTCAAAGGGCAGGAGAGCCTGCCCTTTGTGTTGTCCGCTTGTGAACATGTTCCAACCCTTATCCCACCGAATGAGAGGGGGCAAAGCATGCCTCCTGCGCTCGCCAAACCAAGAGCGACACCCTGTCGTTTCCCCGCCAAGGAGCAGTGCTCGTTGCGGCATTGACGATACCGGGAATCCCCATCAGATTTTTTGAACATATAGGCCAGTTTATCTCGCTAACAATGGGGAAGTGAGGAGTTTAATATTCACTCAACGCTTAGGCAGGAACGCCAAGTGGCCAAATAACAGGTCGTTCAGGGCTGTGACACCGCTAACCTGTGGTGTCGGATATCGGTGAAAGAACAACACACTATTTGAATAACCTCTTGCACGGATGCATTGATTCAGGCCGAAACGGCCTTGGCAATGACATAAAAACCAAGAGAGTGAATGAACATGAAAAACGTAATCAAGATGCTGGCCGTTGCAGGCCTGATGACCGCCGGTTTCGCCCAGGCTTCCGTCCCCGCTGACTTCAACGCCGCCCCGGGCGTGCTGTTTGTAAACTGGCATGCAACCGCTGCCGTTGAAGGCAAGGCCAACCCCATGCTGGAAGTGCGTGACGAGTCTGGCGATGTGGTGGCCTCCGTCCACGCCAACCTGATGGGCACCCAGCAAGTGCAGATCCCGAGCCGCACCCAGGGTAACCTGACAGTCAGCCTGGGTGAGCAGAGCAGCGATTACCGCATCCCGTTTGGTATCGGCAGCGGCAAACAGCGCTAAGTCGCATACGCAAGCAGAAAACGATGGCCGCAGGCCGCGCCGGCAACAACCGGCACGCCCCCGGCCATGGTCCGCCGCTGCGGCGTGAACATGCAGAGTGCTCAGAGAGAAGGCCCCGCATTGCGGGGCCTTCTGCTTTTTTGCACGGTGAGCAAGCCCGTGTCAGAGCTTGATCATGATGTGGCGCGGTACAGTGTAATCCTCCAGCGCGTAGAGGGAGAGATCCTTGCCATAGCCGGACATCTTCATGCCGCCGTGGGGCATCTCGGAGGTGAGCATGAAGTGGGTGTTGATCCAGGTACAGCCATATTGCAGGTGGCTGGCCACCTTGCTGGCGAGGCTCAAATCCCGGGTCCAGACCGATGACGCGAGGCCGTAGTCCGAGTCGTTGGCCCACTGCACCACCTGTTCGGCGTCGTTGAAACGGGTCACCGACACCACGGGGCCGAACACCTCGCGCCGCACGATCTCATCCTCCTGACGGGCCCCGACAATCAGGGTCGGCTCGAAGAAGAAGCCGTTGCCGGGGCGGATCTTGCCCCCCGCCGTCACCTCCACATGGCCGCTGCTCTGGGCCCGCTCGACGAAGCTGGCGACCCGGTTGCGCTGGCGGTCAGAGATGAGCGGCCCCATCTCCACCCCCTCCTCATGCTGGCTGCCCACCTTGATGGAGGCCACCGCATCCGTCATGGCTGCGACAAACTTGTCGTAGATCTTGCCCTGGGCGTAGATGCGGCAGGCGGCGGTGCAATCTTGCCCTGCGTTGTAGAAGCCGAAGGTGCGAATGCCCGCCACCACCGCCTCCAGATCCGCATCGTCGAAGATGATGACCGGCGCCTTGCCGCCCAGCTCAAGGTGGGTGCGCTTCATGGTGCGGGCAGCGCTTTGCAGGATCTTCTGGCCGGTGGCGATATCGCCGGTCAGCGACACCATACGTACCAGCGGGTGCTCCACCAGCGGCGCTCCTACACTCTCGCCCCGCCCGCAAATGACGTTGATGACGCCACGTGGGAAGAGCTCGCTGGCGAGCTCGGCGAGGCGCAGGGCGGTGAGCGGCGTCTGTTCGGAGGGTTTGAGCACCACCGTATTGCCTGCCGCCAGCACAGGTGCCATCTTCCAGGCGGCCATCATCAAGGGGTAGTTCCAGGGGGCGATACTGCCTACCACTCCGATGGGATCCCGGCGGATCATGCTGGTGTGCCCCTCGATATACTCACCCGCCAGCGGCCCCTGCAGGCAACGGGCGGCCCCGGCAAAGAAGCGGAAGCAGTCAACCACAGCCGGCAGCTCGTCATTGAGCACCGCCAGATAGGGCTTGCCGCAGTTGAGGGATTCCAGCGCCGCGAACTCTTCGGCGTGGCGCTCGATGAGATCGGCCAGACGTAGCAGCAGGTTGCTGCGCTGAGCCGGGGTGGTTCGGCCCCACTGGGCGAAGGCACGCTGGGCACCGTTTACCGCCCGGTTCACCTGCTCGAACGAGGCTTCGGGCACGGAGACGATGAGCTCGCCGGTGGCGGGGTTGAGGATGGGCTCAGGCTGGCCGTCACCGGTCACGAACTGGCCATCGATCAAGAGTTGGGTAGAGAGTTTCATGGTTGCATCCTTGCGCACGCGTTGAGTCATTATTTGCCACTGCCGGCGACGTCCTGGCCGTCACGGGTGAGGTAGTAGGCAAGCAGAATGGGGATAGTGGTGAAAGCCACTATGATGAGGGCCACCACGTTGGTGACAGGTCTGTCACGGGGGCGGATCAGCTCCTGATACATCCAGATGGGCAGCGTGGTCTGCTGGCCCGCGGTGAAGGTGGTGACGATCACCTCGTCAAAGCTCAGCGCAAACGCCAGCATACCCCCCGCCAGCAGCGCGGTGGCGAGGTTGGGCAGGATCACGTAGCGCAGGGTCTGGAAGCCGTCGGCGCCAAGATCCATCGACGCCTCGATCAGCGACTGGTTGGTGCGGCGAAAACGGGCCAGCGCATTGTTGTAGACCACCACCACGCAAAAGGTGGCGTGGCCGATAACGATGGTCCAGAAGCTGAACGGGATCTCCAGCAGACCGTAGGCCGAACGCAGCGCGATACCGGTGACGATGCCGGGCAACGCGATGGGCAGCACCAGCAACAGTGACACCACCTCCTGACCGAAGAATCGGCTGCGGGCAATGGCCCCTGCCGCCAACGTGCCGAGGATCATGGCCGCCAGCGTCGCCAGCCCTGCCACCTCCAGCGACAGCTGGATGGCGCGCCACACATCGGGGCGATTGAGGGTCACCTCAAACCACTTGAGGGTGAGCCCGGGGGGCGGAAACTGGTAACTCTTGCTCTCGCTGGTGAAGGCGTAGAGGAAGATAAACAGAATGGGAAAGTGCAGGAACAAGAGCCCGCCGATGGCGGCGTACTTGAGCAGGCCCGAAGGGCGCTGTCCCTGACTGATCACTGAGCTAGCTGACATGACGGCCTCCTTGCTGCCGGTTCAAAGCGAGATGGTCAAAGCGCATCAAAAGCTCCTAACCGTTTCGCAATCGCCAGATAGATGGCGATGATAAGGATCGGCACCAGCGAGAAGGCGGCGGCGAAGGGCAGATTGCCCGCCGTTCCCTGCTGCATGTAGACCACCTGACCGATATACATGGTCGAGTTGCCGATAATGCCGGGGATGATGTAATCACCGAGGGTCAGCGAGAAGGTGAAGATGGAGCCCGCCACCACACCGGGCAACGCCAGCGGCAGGATCAGGTTGCGAAAGGTCTGGGCGGGTGTCGCCCCCAGATCGCTGCTCGCCTCCAGCAAGGAGCGCGGAATACGCTCCACCGCCGCCTGAATGGGCAGGATCATGAAGGGCAGCCAGACGTAGACGAACACGATAAAGGTGCCGAGTCGCGAAAAAGAGAGCGACGGGCCCCCAATCACCGGCAGCGAGAGGATGGCATCGAGCAGCCACTCCAGCCCCATGCTGTCGGCCAGCCAGCTCACCACCCCCTCCTTGGCCAAAATCAGCTTCCAGGCATAGACCCGCACCAGATAGCTGGACCAGAGTGGCAGCATGATCCCCACGTAGAACAGGGCCCGGGTCTTGCCGCTGGTGTAGCGCGCCATGTAGTAGGCGATGGGGAAGCCGAGCAGGGCACAGGCCAGGGTCACCAGCAGCGACATGCCGACGGTGCGGCTGATGACGTCCAGGTTTTCGGGCCGCAGCAGGGCGACGAAGTTTTGCAGCCCCAGCTCGTGGCGCACCTGGCCGCTGAACTCATCCAGTCCGAAGAAGGCATTGGAGAGCAGCATCAGCAGGGAGCCCACATAGATGATGCCGAGCCAGAGCAGAGGCGGACCGAGCAGTATCCCCAGCAACAGGCCGGGGCGACCGTAGAGCAGGGTGGAGAGGCGACGTAGCGGCCGCAAGCGTGCAGGTTCGGTGATGTGGCTCATGGCAAGGCTCGCACTGTGGGGGAGGTTCATGGCTGAGCCCCGGATTCGGAGCCATTCAGGCGATGAATGGCCTGTTCCGGCCAGCTGAGACTGACGTGGGCACCACGGGGCAGGCGGGCCTGACCCTCGTTGGGGTGATTGACGATAAGCTCGATCTGCTCGCCCAGATCGACCCGGTAGCGCACAAAGGGACCCAGATACTCCACCTCGCGGATCTCCCCCGACCAGCCCGGCGTGCCCGCCTCAGCGAGCCGGATCCGCTCCGGGCGCACCATCATCTGGCTGCCGTCGCCGCACAGCCGTCTGGCCTGCTCCCCTTCGAACAAATTGACGGTGCCAACGAAGCGGGCCACAAACGGCGTCGCTGGGGCGTCGTAGATGGTATCGGGTGCGGCGATCTGCTCAATCTTGCCCTGACTGAAGATGCAGATCCGGTCGCTCATGGAGAGCGCCTCCTGCTGGTCGTGGGTGACGAAGATAAAGGTGATGCCAAGCTGGCGTTGCAACGCCTTGAGCTCAAGCTGCATCTGCTCGCGCAGCTTGAGATCGAGGGCCCCCAGCGGCTCATCCAGCAGCAGGATGCGTGGCTGATTGATAAGCGCTCGGGCGATGGCGATGCGCTGGCGTTGGCCGCCGGAGAGCTGGCTCGGGCGGCGCTTGCCGATTCCGGGCAGCCGCACCAGCTCCAGCATCTCGTCCACCTTGCGGTAGCGCTCCGCCTTGGCGACGCCCTTGAGCATCAGGCCATAGCCGATGTTGTCGCGCACATCCATGTTGGGAAACAGGGCATAGTCCTGAAACACGGTGTTGAGGTTGCGATCATAGGGCGGCACGGTGGAGCAGGGTTCGCCAAACAGGCGGATCTCCCCGTCGCTCGGGTACTCGAAGCCCGCGATCATCCGCAGGCAGGTGGTCTTGCCTGAACCGCTCGGCCCCAGCAGGGTAAAGAATTCCCCGGAGGGGATCTGGAAAGAGATGTCATCGACCGCCTTCACCTCGCCATAGTGGCGACTGACCCGGTCAAATTGTACGGCGTTCATGGGGCATCCTTGTCTGTGCTGGGATGGGCCGGACTCCTGTCCGGCCCGCTTGATTATCCGGTCTAGGCAGTCGTGCAGAGGAGGCGCAGCTCCCTTGCTGTTGGCAAGGTGGCAGTGGTTCCGACCACCTTGCTCACGCCGCCTTAGCGACCACCCAGAATGGCGATATAGTCGGAAACCCAGCGGTAATAGGGCACACAGGTTCCCTGGCTCTTGCACTGGGAGACCGGAGTGCGCCAGAAGCGAACCCGATCGAAGTTGTCGATACCGTTGGTTTTGCACCCGGTCGGGCCCAGCAGGGCATTGCCCTCACAGGCGGCTGGCACCACAGGCACCGAGCCAAACCAGGAGGCGAGATCCCCCTGCAACTTGTTGTTCAGGGAGTGCTCCAGCCACTTGTAAGCACAGGTGAGGTTCTTGGCATCGCTGTGCACCATGCTGGTATCGGCCCAACCGGTGACCCCCTCTTTGGGCACAGTGGTGGCGATAGGTTGCTTGTCGGCGATCAGGGTATTGGCCTGGAACGGCCAGGAGCCGGAGGCAACCACCCCTTCATTCTTGAAGTCATCGATCTGGACGAAGGCATCATGCCAGTAGCGTCCCACCAGCTGGCGCTGCTTGCGCAGCAGATCGAGGGAGGCCTTGTACTGCTCCTCGTTCAGCTCGTAAGGATCCTTGATGCCCAGCGCGGGCTGATGGGTCATCAGATAGAGGGCGGCATCGGCGATGTGGATCGGGCCGTCAAAGGCCTGCACCCGCCCCTTGTTGGACTTGCCATCCGCCAGAGTCTGCTCCTCGAACACCACGTTCCAGGAGTCCGGCGCCTTGGGGAACACCTTGGTGTTGTACATCAGGATATTGCCGCCCCACTGGTAGGGCACGCCGTAGTGTTTGCCATCCACCGTGTGCCAGGGGGCATTCTGCAGCCGGGGATCAATCTTGCTGTAGCTGGGGATGAGCGCCAGATTGAGCGGCTGAACCTTGCCACCGGCAATCAGACGCAGACTGGCATCGCCGGAGGCGGTCACCAGATCGAAGCCCCCCTCGTTCATCAGCGCCACCATCTCGTCCGAGGTGGCGGCCGTCTTGACGCTGACCTTGCAGCCAGTCTCCTTCTCGAAGCCGGTCACCCAGTCGTAGTTCTTGTCGGTCTCGCCACGTTCGACGTAGCCAGCCCAGGCCACGATATTGAGCTGGCCTTCACCCTTGCCGAGCTCGGTCGGGGCAGCCTGGGTCTGGCCTGCCAGCAGCGCCGGAACAAGAGCCAGCATCAGAGGGGTCAATTTCATCATGCACTCCTTGCATTGTGTTGACTTGCATCAGGTGAAGGAACGCCGCCATGGGCGTTAACATCCTGTTAACCAGCAATGAGCTTAGGGGAGTGGCAATACGATGAATATTTCAATTTTTGGTGGCTCAGGTATCAACTAAATCGATATCGAGTGCAGATGAATCTGAATTTTAGTGGCAACCCAGCAAGAGATGGCTAGCGAGGGAGCGCCTGACGGGCCCGCAACCGGCTCTGATCCCGCGCAATATCGATAAATTCCCGCGCCGTCCAATCCAGCCGAGAACCACGGCGCCACACCAGCCCGATATCGATGGCGGGAATGGGCTCCTTGATGGGGCGCGCCTCGACCCGCTCCTGCTCCAGTGACCAGGGGCGATAGGCAAAATCGGGCAACAGGGCAACCCCGAGCTGGCTGGCCACCAGGCTGGGGGGGCGGCCCCCCCCCCCCCCCCCCCCCCCCCCCGGGGGGGGGCCCCCCCCCCACGATGCGGGGGGCCACGCCATAGCGACGCAGGCCGGCTCCTATGATCTGGTCCAGCTGATCGGCGGTCAGTGAAATCATGGGCTCTTCACCGAGCGCCTTGAGGGAGAGGGTCGACTCGGCGCAGAGGGGATGATTGGCTGCGAGCCAGAGTCGCAGCGGCGAGCGGGTCAGCAGCTCGGTATCGAACGCCTCTTGCCGGATAGTGCGGTTGGTCATCAGGATCCCCACGTCCACCTCGCCGTTGACTATCTGGTGCTCGAGATAGGGCTGTTCATCCTCCTTCACCTCGATCCGCACCGCCGGAAAGGCGCGGCGAAAGCGGCCAAGCGCCTCCGACAGGTAGTAACCGGCCACCAGGGTAGTCACGCCTATGGTGAGCTGGCCCTGATCCTGCTGGGCCACCGCCTTGAGGGACTGGCCGGCTTCGGTCATGGCGCCGAGAATGCGCCTGGCATGGAGCAGGAACTGGTGGCCCTGGGTGGTGAGGCTGACACCGCGCGGATTGCGTTCGAACAGAGCGGCACCCAGCTCGGTCTCCAGCTCGCGGATGGCGCTGGTGACAGCCGACTGGGAGATGTGCAGCTCGGCGGCGGCGCGGCTGACCGAAAAGCTGTCGGCCACGGCGACGAAATAGCGGATCTGGCGAAAGGTAAAGTTCATCTGGGCATCCTGCCACTCGCGACTGGGGTGGCTGCCAGCTTAACCTCGAATCCCGCTCAAACAAAAGGCGCCGTGATGGCGCCTTTGTCATTGATCTCGCAACGATTAGCGGGAGCTGGCAGCGGCCACCAGCGGAACCCGGTTCACCGCCTTGCCGAGATAGGCGAGGGTGATGGTCACTATGATGCAGGTGAAGCTGAGCCACATGTAGGGCAGGTAGTCGAGGGTGGCTACCCCCAGCACCCCGGCCATGAAGATGCCGTTGTCGCTCCAGGGCACCATGCCGCAGGTGAGGGTGCCGCCGAACTCGGCGTTGCGGGAGAGGTTTTTGCGCGCCAGTCCCAGTCGATCGTAGTTTTTGGCCATGATCTTGGGGGTCAGGATCAGCGACACATACATGGCCGAGCCGAACACGTTGGCCAGGAAGGCGGTGCCTATGGTGTGGCTGGTCAGGCTGCCGACACTGTTGATGCGCTTCTCGAAGGCGCCGGCAATCGCTTCCAGGATGCCTACCTTCTCCAGCAGGCCGCCAAACCCTAAACCGAAGATGATGACGGCCACCGAGCCCAGCATGGACTCCATGCCGCCACGGCCCAGGATGTTGTCGATGAAGCCGACCCCGGAGACGATGGGGAAAGGGCTGTAGGCGGAGTGCATCGCCTTGACCGGATCCATGTCCTGAAATGCGATGGCCCAGATCAGGCCCAGCAGGGCGCCGAAGCTGATCACCGGGAAGGCGGGTTTGCGGTTGGCCAGCAGGCCCAGTACCAGCACCACGGGGACTATGGCCAGCGGCGTGATGTTGAACTGTTTGTCGAGCGCCTCCATCACCAGATTGACCTGCTCCAGGCTGACGTTGCCGGAGTACTGCATGCCGACCACGGTGAACAGCACGGCCGTGATGACGTAGGAGAGCAGGCTGATGGGCAACATTCCCTTGATGTGTTCCACCACGTCGACGTTGGACATGGTCGACGCCAGCACCACGGAGTCGGAGAGGGGGGACAGCTTGTCACCGAAATAGACACCGGAGAGCACGGCACCGGCCACCAGCGGCGCGGGAACGCCCAGGCTGTGGCCAATGCCCATCATGGCGATCCCCGCCGTGGCGGCAGAGCCCCAGGAGGTACCGGTTGCCAGGGAGGTGAGGGAGCAGATGATCAGGGTCGCCAGCAGGAAGATGGAGGGGTGTATCACCTTGAGACCGAAGTAGATGATGCTGGGCACTATGCCGCCGGCGATCCAGGTGCCGACCAAGGCACCGACGGAGACCAGGATCAGGATGGCCCCCATCCCCTTGGAGACACCATCGACGGCGGCCTGCTCCAGGGACTTGTAATCATGGCCGAGCTTGATGCCGAGCCCCATGATGACGAACCAGGCGATAAACAGAGCCAACTGGATTGGCAGGTCGAGCACGCTGGTAAACGAGAAGGCCAGGGCCAGGAAAATGGCCAGGCAGGCAAATACCTGCGACATGCCCGGTAGTCGGATGTGGTTTTGTTGGTTTTGCATAGATACTTCCTAAACTCTTGCTCGCCAAGGTCAGTCCCTCTCGTCCTGTGGATACACGTATCCCGAGGGGCCAACCCAAAAAGAGGCCGCAATCTACCACAAACCTGGGGGGGCAAATCCCAACAGATTTAGCAAAAATGCAGTTTTGATTGAAAAACTTACAAATTAGTTGATCTCATAACCCGTTTTTGAGTGCTCTGTTTGCCCCGATGGGACATTCGACTCTGATAGAAAAGTCCGATTGCACACTCCTAAAATACAAATGATAATCGTTATCAAATAATGAGGAAGGATGCGTCACCATGATCTGGATTGTGAGAGTCATGCTGTTGGTCGGGCTGCTGGCCGTGCTGGGCTGGGGTCAGGAGAAGGAGTATGGCATCTGGAGTCTTGGCTTTGTGCTGGCCGCCTGGGTCATGCTGGAACCCAGGCTGAGGCCTGCCCTTATTCTGCTGCCGGTGGCCGGGATGACTGGCATAGCGACCCTGATCTGGCAGCAGCCCTGGTGATGATCAGGGAATGGGGGCGCTCTGGACCTTCTGTTGTGCCAGCTTGAGTGACTCCACGACGTTTTTCTCCATCTCGGTACGCTTGGCATCGGTCAGGAAGTAGATCATGTCGACATCGTGACGTATGTAGTGGGAGGGCAGCTGGTTCAGGGTCAGGCAGCAGAGATCGGCCATCTGGTTGGCGTTCAGCGTCAGGTTCAGACCCTGTCTCTCAATCTCCTTGAGCACCAGATGCTCGTAGAAGTTGTGAATGTCGGTATCCAGTATCATATGCGTTCCTTGGCATGACGATGGGCGGTAAGTCGTCAAAAGCATAGTCATAACAAGGAGTAAAAACAAAAGGCCCATCACTTGCGTGATGGGCCTTTTATGTAAGGAATGGTGCGAAGAGAGGGACTCGAACCCTCACATCCGTGGGACACTAACACCTGAAGCTAGCGCGTCTACCAATTCCGCCACCTTCGCACACTGATTTTCTCCAGCTGGTTTTTAAATGCGGTTGGAACGCATTGCTCTGTTTTTACATGTCAGAATCATGGTGCGAAGAGAGGGACTCGAACCCTCACACCCGGGGGGCACTAACACCTGAAGCTAGCGCGTCTACCAATTCCGCCACCTTCGCACATTCGGGTTCCAGTTGGATTTACATGCTGCTGAATCAGCATGGCAGTATTGGTGCGAAGAGAGGGACTCGAACCCTCACATCCGTGGGACACTAACACCTGAAGCTAGCGCGTCTACCAATTCCGCCACCTTCGCATCACTGCGGTGGGGGATTCTATAGAGTTTTGGAAGAGCGTCAACAGCCAAAGGGGACTTTTTTCGCTGTTGACGTTCAAAGCAGTGCTAAGGGCACAAAACTTCAGCAATTAGCGTCATTGACGCGCCAGGGCGTCCTGATACATCTGCTCATACTGGGTGACCGAGTCCGGCCAGTTGAAGCGGGTGTTCATGGCGTTGCGCTGTACCTTGGCAAATTGCTCGGGATCCTGCAGGTAATAGAGCAGGCTGCGGCGCATGGCATCGAGCAGTATGTTGGCGGTCGGATCGTTGAAGCAGAAGCCGGTGGCGTGCTCAGGATCGGCATCCCAGTCCACCACGGTATCTTTCAGCCCCCCCACGGCGCGCACCAGCGGCAGGGTGCCGTAGGCGAGGCTGTACATCTGGTTGAGGCCGCAGGGTTCGAACAGGGAGGGCATGAGAAAGAAGTCGGCGCCGGCTTCTACCAGGTGGGCCAGCCGGTCGTCATAGGTGTTGATGAAGGCAAACTTGTCCGGATATTGCTGGGCCATGGTCTGCAACTGGGCGGCGAGGGAGGGATCCCCCGAGCCCACTATCACCACCTGCACCTTGTGATGCAGGAACTTGTCCAGCACCGGTAGCAGCAGGTGCACCCCTTTCTGTTCGGTCAGTCGGCACACCATGCCGTAGATGGGCACGTCCGTCACCGGCAGGCCCGTTTCCTGTTGCAGCGTCTGCTTGCAGACTTGTTTGCCGGCGAGGTTGTCGACGTCATAGGTGGCGGGCAACAAGTCGTCGAAGGCCGGATCCCAGTCCTGATAGTCGCAGCCATTGAGAATGCCGCGCAGATCGGCCGCTCGTTGCTGGAAGATGCTGGCCATGCCATGTGCGCCCAGGTGGGTCAGCAGCTCGCTGGCGTAGTTGGGACTGACGGCGTTGATCTTGTCGGCATAGATCACCCCGCATTTGAGCAGGTTGACGTGGCCGTAGTCATAGCTGATGCGCTGTTCGTAGTCGGCTATCTCGGGCACGGCCCAAAATTGCTGGCGATCGAACACCCCCTGAAAGGCCGCGTTGTGAATGCTGATCACGCTGCGGGTGTGCTGGAAGAAAGGGTTGTGGGCATGACGGGTTTTCAGCAGCAGTGGCAGCAAGCCGGTATGCCAGTCGTTGCAGTGCGCGATGTCGGGTGCGAAGTCGAGCTGCTCGCAAGCATGCAGTGCCGCAGCAGCCAGAAAGGCGAAACGTTCTCCGTTGTCCGGATAAGCCTGGTTATTCTCGGCATAGAGCTGGGGCCGATCGAAATATTGCGGACAGTCGAGCAGGTAGACGCAAACGCCTTCCAGCGCCATCTGATAGATGCGATAGCCGATATCTGGCAAACCTGGATGGGTTGGCAGCCAGCGCGAGACCAGCAGCTTGGCCTCATCCCGCCGTTTTATCGTCTTGTAGAATGGCAGAATGATCCTGACATCATGCCCCTTCTGGGCCAGATACAGCGGCAGGGCTCTGGCCACATCGGCCAGGCCCCCAGTCTTCACAAGCCCCTCAACTTCCGAGGCAACAAACAGGATTTTCAGTGGGTTAATAGCCAACTCTTGCTCCCTTAGGTACCACGACGATACCGCCTTCGGATACGGTAAATCTCTCTCTGTCATGGTCCAGATTTTCACCGATCACGGTGCCGGGCGCAATTTCAACGTTTTTATCTATGATGGCACGCCGAATGGAGCAGCCCTCGCCAATCTTTACATCCCCGAGCAGTACCGACTCGCTGATGTGGCTGCAAGGGCCTATGTTGCAGCGAAAACCCAGGATGGAGCGCTGGATTTGGCTGCCCTGAATGAAACAGCCGCCGGAGATCAAGGAGTTGGCAATTTTGACTTTGCAGTCATCGGTATCGACGAAGGTGGCGGGTGGCAGGGGTGGATAATGGGTGTGCAGGGGCCACTTGCGGTTGTAGAGAGAGAAGGGGGCATCGTCGGCAACAAGATCCATGTGAGCTTGCCAGTAGGAGTCAAGCGTCCCCACATCGCGCCAGTAGACGTTGGGCTTCTCGCCCGGGATCACGTTGGTACTGTAGTCATAGACATAGACGGGAGCGCGCGGGAACAGGTTGGGGATAATGTCCTTGCCGAAATCGTGGCTGGAGTTCTCCTCGGCGGCGTCACGCTTGAGCTCGCGAGAAAGCGCCTCGGTCTCGAAGATGTAGTTGCCCATGGAGACCAGTGCCTGAGTGGGATCCCCCGGGATGTGCTTTGGGCGTTTGGGCTTTTCTTCGAAGCCGATCATGCGCCCCTCCTGATCCACCTCGATCACCCCGAAGGCGCTCGCCTCCTCGATGGGCATGCGCAGGGCGGCGACGGTCAGGGCGGCTGCCTTCTGTTTGTGAAACGTCACCATCTGGCTCACATCCATCTTGTAGATGTGGTCGGAGCCGAAGATACAGACGTGCTCGGGGTCAGAGATCTCGATGAAGCGCAGATTCTGGTAGATGGCATCGGCCGTGCCGTCATACCAGCGTTTACCCATCCGCATCTGGGCCGGAATGGGATCGATGAAGCGGTCTGTGATGCCGACTATGTTCCAGCCCTTCTTCATGTGCAGATAGAGGGACTGGGACTTGAATTGGGTTAATACGTAGATGCGCAGGAAGTCTGCGTTGACGAAGTTGTTGAGGACGAAATCGATCAACCTGTAACTGCCGCCGAACGGGACGGAGGGCTTGCTGCGAGTGGTGGTCAGCGGCTGGAGACGGGTTCCTTCGCCGCCAGCCAGTATCATGGTGAGTATGCCTGCCATCGTATTTCTCTCCCTGAATTCATACTGTGAAAAGGTTTTCAGCTCGCTGCAAAAAAACACCCCTAAAGGGGTGGCTTGAAGTGTAACAATTACCTTATCAGATCCCGTATGGGGCTCTCTACCTGTTTCCTGTGACAGGTTAGACTTATTTATCCTTTGCTCAGATACACCTTGAATTTGTTGTCACTGCGGATCACTTCGGTCCGTTTGAAGTGCGTATCCAGTATAGGTTGATATCGCAGGAAGGCGTTGGCGACTATGGTCAGGCCACCGTTCGCTGACAGATATTCCGGCGCCTTGGCGAGGAAGGTTTCGGTGGCGGCATAAAAGGTCTTGAGCCCCGCGTGGAAGGGGGGATTAGATATTATCTGGTCAAACTTTTCCTGGATGTCGGAGTAAACGTCCGAGGCATGGACCTTTCCCTGCAAGCCATTGACGGCCAGGGTGCGACGGCTCGACTCCAGCGCCAGTGCGCTGATATCCACCATGCTGACTTCCAGCCCCGGATTACGCTTGGCCAGCACCGAGCCGATGACACCGGCGCCGCAACCAAAATCGAGCAGTTTGCCTCGCATCGGCGGCAGGCTGGCCAGCAGCATCTGGCTGCCCAGATCCAGCTCGTCTGCACTGAATACCCCCGGCAGCGCCAGCACGGTCAGTTCCGTCTCACCGGCTTTGCATTCATATCGGCTGAACCAGGCGTCCAGTTCGAACGGCGTTACCGGTTTGCTCAGCTCACCGTGATAGAGGGAGCAACGGCGCGCCGAGTCGCGCTTGACGGGCTTGGCGCCGTAAGGGACCAGCAGCTTGTCGGCGCCGTTGATGCCGCCGCGATTCTCACCGGCCAGAAACAGGTCGGCGCCCGCCTCCAGCAGGGGAGCCATCATGGCCAGCAGGTATTGGGCCTCGGCCTTGGCCTTGGGCATCAGCAGCAGCAGGGCGTCGAAGCGGGGCGCGCCGCCGAGCTGGTGATCGAACAGGATGGCGTTCCCCAGTACGGCCTGCTGGCTGCGGTAGTAGCAATAATCCGTGGTGAACACGGTCAGGGATTGGGCCAGCTCGGCCAGTTGGCGGGGATAGTCATCCTCCAGCGTCCCGCAGACAAGTAGCCGCTTGCCGACAAAGAGGGCTTGGTTTCGTTCCAGCATCTGGCTGACGGCACTGACAGGGCGGCTCATCGGGTCTCTCCACACAATTTTGGGCGGCCATTATACATAGCCCCTTTCGCCTTGACATTTATGCCGTGTTCCCGAAATATGCCCAGACACCATTTTTTGACCAGAGATGATGAAATGCGGTTCAACGGGTTGAAACGAAAGCACAAGAAAAGCCTGACATTCGGGCCTGCCGACGTTCGCGCGTAACCTCTCATCCCTGATGAAGATTCAAACCCCGGTTGCGCAGCCCGTACCGGGGTTTTTTATTGCCATATGCGAGTCAACGGAGAAGGAGATCCCATGTTTCAAGGTTCGATAGTTGCCCTGATCACCCCATTTCGACAGGGCCAGCTGGATGAGGCCGCACTGGCCCGCCTGGTAGAGTGGCACATAGCGCAGGGGACCCACGGTATAGTGCCGGTCGGTACCACGGGCGAGAGTCCGACCCTGACCCACGATGAGCATTGCCGGGTGGTGGAACTGGTGGTCAAGCTGGTGGCGGGGCGCATTCCTGTGATCGCTGGCGCCGGCTCCAACAACCCGGTAGAAGCCATCGAATATACCCGCCACGCCGAGCAGGCGGGGGCCGATGCGACCCTGCATGTGGCCGGTTACTACAACCGTCCCAATCAGGAGGGGCTTTACCACCACTTCAAGGCGGTGCACGACGCGACTGCCAAGCCCATCATCATCTACAACATTCCGCCGCGCGCCATCGTTGACGTGCAACCGGCAACCTTGGCCCGCTTGGCCGAACTGCCGCGCATCGCTGGCGTGAAGGATGCCACCGGCGACTTGGCCCGCCCCTGGACCGAGCGCCAGCTGATCAAGAAGCCCTTTGCCTGGCTCTCCGGTGAAGATGCCACCGCGGTGGCCTACAACATAGGTGGCGGTCAGGGCTGCATCTCGGTCACTGCCAACGTGGCCCCCAAGCTGGTGGCTGAGGTACAGAACCTGACGCTGGCCGGTGAGTGGCAGGCTGCCCGTGAGTTGCAGGACACGCTCATTCCGCTGCATCAGGCCATGTTCGCCGAGCCGAGCCCGGCGGGCGCCAAGTATGCTGTCTCCCTGCTGGGCTTTTGCAGCGAAGAGTGCCGCTTGCCGGTGATGCCGCTCTCCGAGGCGACCCGCGAACGCATCCGCAGTGCGATGCAGGCATTGAATTTGTTATAAAAAGTGGGCTCTGGATCGCGCTTTTGACTGCCTAGTCAATTAATGTGCAATGTTTGCCGATATACTCGCTTGGATACAACCAAGGATGGCAGGCATGCAGGAATGGGATCCAGAGCACTTCACCAGTTTTGAACACCTCTGTGAAGTGACGCTGGCAACGGTCAGGGAAAAAACCGAAGCCGAACTGATTTACCTGTGGTTGCGGGCACCCGAGTCCCAACTCTACAGTTTTCAGCTCGATCAGGGGCTGATCTGCTTGAATGCGGACATTGCCGCGTCCCTCAAACTCCCCGTCATCTTCATCGAACACGCCTTCGACAAGGGCCAGCTGGTAGTCGAGCAGATAGCCCCGACAACCGATGTCTGGGAGACGGTTGAACCCGAAATCCCGCGTCTGCGAGCCTGCTTCCCGCTCAAACGCCAGAAGGGGCTGAAGGCCGTGGTCTATCTGGAGACCCGCCGTCGTCTCGATCGTCTCTCCCGACGCCAGCAGCAGAGCATCCAGCTGCTGATGCACTACCTGGCCGCCGAGCTGGAGAGCCGGTTGCTCGCCAGCCAGATCGATCAGGAGCGGGATCAGCGCAGGCACACCCAGGCCGATCTCATCCGCAGCCAGGCGCTGCAAGACTCTTTCCTCAGCCTGTTGCAGGCGCTGCATCAAGTGGGGGTCAAACTCTCCCGTTGCGACAGCGAGCATCAACTGTTGCACGATGCGGTGGCGCTGGCCCGTCAGGATCTGCAATTCGACCGCATCGCCATCTTCCTGGTCGATGCCGAGTTCAAGACCATGCACGGCACCTGGGGTACCAACGAGGCGGGTGAACTCATCGACGAGCACCACTTCGTCAGCCCGATTCCGGAGCACCCCACTGTGCAGGAGGCCCTGCGTCGCAAGGACTATGTGCTGGTGCTGGAAGATGCGCCGCTCTACTACGAAAAGCAGGAGGTGGGGCGCGGCTGGAATGCGATGGTGTCGCTGTGGGACGGTGCCACTCCCATCGGTTGGATCGCGGCCGACAACCTGCTGTGGCGGCGGCCGCTCAAGGCGTACCAGAGCGAGATCTTCAAGCAGTATGCGGCCATGCTCTCCCAGCTGTTGATCCGTCAACGCACCCAGGCCGCGCTGGAGCGCTTCAACCGGGAGCTGGAACAGAGGGTCAGCGAGCGTACCATGCAATTGGCTGAGACCAACCGGGCGCTGGAGGAGGCCAACAAGCGGTTGTCGCTGCTGTCGCTGGAAGATCCCCTGACCGGTATCGCCAACCGTCGCCACTGGGATCTCACCATGCAGCGGGAGTGGGAGTGGGCCCGTCGTCACCAGAGCCTGCTGGCGGTGTTGATGATCGACGTGGACGAGTTCAAGTCCTACAACGATCACTTCGGCCATGCCAAGGGGGATCAATGTCTGCAACAGGTGGCCAGCCTGCTGCAGGAGGCGGAGCGCCGGCGTACCAATCTGGTGGCCCGCTATGGCGGGGAGGAGTTCGTGATCCTGCTGTGCGGCCCACAACCCGAAGAGGCCGAGCGGTTGGCGGAGCGGATTCACGGGGGGCTCAGTGAATTAAAGATCCCACATCCGGCTTCCCGAGTTGCTGATTTCATTACGGTTAGCATAGGCTTTAGCTATCTGGTTCCCTCGCTGGATGGAACATGGCAGAGCTTGACCGAACAGGCCGATCAGGCGCTCTATCATGCCAAGTCGCAGGGGAGGGCGTGTACGCTAGCCTATCGGTGAGCCCATGTTGTTACGTCGTTATCCCATCTTCAATCGTCGTCTCGCCCTCGTTGCCTATGGCATGGACTATCAGCTTGCCGACCCCGCTGAATGGACTCTTCTCGCTACGCAATGCCGTCTGCTGGCCCAGGGGCGCCAATACTTGCTGCCCTTCAGCCACGAACAACTCGATGAGCAACGTCCCCTGCTGTTCGATCAGGACACTATCCCACTGGTCGAGGCCTCGACCGAGCGTTTGCCCGCCTCGTTTCCCGTACTGGCCCAGTGGCGCGACTATCGGCGCCGCCTGGCCGTGCATGGCGCCCAGCGTGAGCCCCGCTGGTTCAACGCCTCCCGGCTGCTGGTGTTCTGGATGGGGGAGGAGGGGATCAGCCAGCCGACCGAGCACAAGCGGATGGCGCTCGACATCGAGACCTGGGGCGATTTTCTGCCGCTCAAGGAGGCGGGGGTGGACTTCTTTGCCGGCGGTTTCCTGGCTCGTCCCGAGCTGGTGAATCAGCGCGCCGCCCAGCCGGACATGAAGCTGGTGCAGGAGATACTGCAAATCATCTGCCATGAAGAGTTCTCCTTTGCCAGGGTCGCCAGCCTGCTGGAGCAGGACGCCTGGCTGCCGGGCCAGCTGATGACCTATGTCAACGCCCCCGGCTTCGATCACGCCAGCCCCATCGTCTCGGTCACGCGGGCGCTCTCCTATCTGGGGGAGCAGGAGATCCGCAAGTTCGTGCTCATCTACGGGCTGGCGCGGGTCAGTCAGCACATGCCGGAGGCTTGTACCCGCATGGCCATCGCCCGTGGCCGTTTCTGCGAGCTGATCGCCGTGACTGCGCTTGGCAAGGCAGCCGCCAGCTGGGCGTTTCTGGTGGGGCTGGTATTGGATGGTTCTCTGCTCTCCGAACAGCTCAAGGCCCATCTGCCCAAGGATGTGAAGCGGGCGCTCGAGTCCAGTGAGGGGCCACTCTTTCATCTGTTTCAGCTGGTGAAGACCTATGAGCAGGGGGACTGGCCGTTGCTTGCCCAGCTGGCGCCGAACTACCAGCTGGATCCCGCCAAGCTGACCCCCATCTATTTTCAGGCACAAATGTGGGGGCAAGCGTTTCTCGCCACCTAGGTCATGGCGACGGGGTGCGGCTCTGGCTAGAATGGGGACCCATTTTCAGACATAGACTCCCGCACCATGACCCTCTCCGGATTTCAAGGCCTGGTATTTGACCTCGATGGCACCCTGGTGGACTCCATGCCACTGCACCTTGCCGCCTGGGCACACACGGCCCGGGAGTTTGGCTTTCACTTCGATGCCGACTGGTTCTATGAGCTCGGTGGCATGCCGAGCCGCAAAATTGCCCTGCTGGTCGCCGAGCAGCAACAGATAGCCCTGGATCCGCTGGTAGTGACCCGTTGCAAGACGGATCACTACGTGGCCAACCTGCACAAGGTCACCGTCTTTCCGGCCATGCTGGAACTGGTTCAGGGCTACCATGGCCGCATCCCCATGGGAATAGGAACAGGGTCGCCCCGTATCAATGCCGAGGCCGTGCTGCGCAATACCGGGCTGGATCGTTACTTTCCCGTGGTAGTGACCGCCGACGATGTGGAGCTGCACAAGCCCCATCCAGATACGTTTCTGCTGGTTGCACGTCGACTGGGTGTCGAGCCGGCGACCTGTCTGGTGTTCGAGGATACCGGGATCGGCGTACAGGCCGGTCAGGCTGCGGGCATGCGGACCTGCATGGTCAGGGATGGCAAACCGGTCGACTTGCAGTATTGAGGAGAAGGAAGGTGAAGCTGGCGGATCCACTCGGAGGAAGAGTGGAGTCCATTCTCATACGGGACAGACATGATAAATGAGAATGGACTCGGTCACCCTTTGACGCAGCGCTGGCGTGGGGGGTGATTCAGGCAAGCGCATTACTGCTCGCTGCTACCGCCGCCCTGATTGTCATCGTAACGACTAGGGGCGCCATGGGGACGTGGCGCCATGGAAACGCGTGGCTTGCGGGCACGCTGTATGCTGACCTGGGGACGGCCGGAGTGCATGGCGATGGTGGAGATTTTGGCCTTGTAGACCAGCTGCTGGTTGCCATGGGCATCGGTCAACAGCACGCTGTACTGGTCGAAACCGCTGATGGTCCCCTCCAGCTTGATGCCGCTCACCAGGAAGATGGCGACCTGACTGCGATTCTTGCGCAACCAGTTGAGGGCAGAATCTTGCCCGTTCCCGAGGGAGAAGGCTTGCTCGATCGTGGAGTAGCTTGGGGATTCAGTTGTCATAAATTATTGTCCCGCGGAAAAAAAGTGGCGTTTGATTGTGCTAAATGGTCACTTGCTTGTCAAAGTCATTCTCACACCGGGTCAGGATGGTGCAACGACAGGGCTGGTCGGCGGGGGCTGCTGCTGCAATAATTGGCGGCTCTGGTCCCGTGGCGGACCTCATGCTGGGGTTTCATTTTGCATCCGGTTTCAAACCAACACCAACCCACCTATACCCATGACGCGACCGCGTGTGAAGAGTGTGACCTGCTGGTGCCGGCCACCACATTGGCCGTGGGGGAGGCGAGCAGCTGTCCGCGTTGCGGTCATACCCTGAGCTGCCATCTGCCGGAGCAGGAGCGCAGGCCAATCGCTTATGGCTTTGCAGCCATCATCATGTTCGTGCTCTCCAACGCCTTTACCTTCATGTCCTTCTCGGCCAAGGGGGTGGGGCAGGAGATGACGTTTCTGCAGTGCATCACCACCCTGGTGGATCAGGGCTATCTGTTTCTGGGCGCCGTACTGAGTCTGACCCTGATCGGCCTGCCGCTGGTCTACATCGGCTCCATCATGCTGGTGCTGTGGCGGGTCGACAAGGATTTGCACAGCAATGCCCTGCGCTCTCTTGGCCGGCTGCTGTGCCGGATCAAGCCCTGGCTGATGGTGGATGTGTTCCTGATCGGGGTGCTCATCTCGCTGGTCAAACTGATGGGGATGGCCGACATCAAGATGGGGCTGTCGTTTTGGGCCTTCGTCGGCTATACAGTGCTGCTCATCAAGATGATCTCGTCGCTGGACCGGATGTGGCTGTGGCAACGGCTGTTCGGCCCGACCGAGGTCCGCGAGCTGGATGTGGATGCCGAGGCGGGGGCCATGGCGTCCGGGTTGGTGAGTTGTCACATCTGCGGCGCCCTGAGCGAAGCGGGTGAACACAGCTGCCCGCGCTGCGGCGGCAAGCTGCACAGCCGCAAGCCGGGCGGCCTGAACCGGACCTGGGCCCTGCTCTTTACTTCCGTGATCCTCTATGTGCCCGCCAACTTGTATCCCATCATGGACACCGTCTTCTTGGGGGATGACAGCCCCTCCACCATTCTCGGCGGCGTGGTCTTGCTGTGGGCCATGGGCTCCTACCCTATAGCCGCGGTGATCTTCTTTGCCAGCGTGGTGGTTCCGCTGGTGAAAATCCTGGCGCTGTTGTGGCTTTGCTATATGGTACAGCGCGGTCATGGGGCCTCACCCCTTGGCAAGCTAAAACTCTATCGCATGACTGAATTTGTGGGACGCTGGTCAATGATCGACGTCTTCGTGGTGGCCATTCTGGCGGGCCTGATCCGGCTCGATAACCTGATGACCATTTATCCGGGCCCCGCGGCCGTCGCATTTGCGGGTGTGGTGCTGATCACCATGGTGGCTGCAATGAGTTTCGATTCCCGCCTGATCTGGGATTTACAACAAGGAGAACGCGAACGTGAGTGAGCGTAAGAAAAGGTGGAAACCCGGCTCTGATTTTCTGAGCTCGGCCGCCGCAATCTGGATGGTGCCGCTGCTGGCGCTGTTCATCGGCATCTGGATGTTGTTCCAGCACTGGTATTCGCAAGGTCCCAGCTTCACCCTGACCGTGGCCACCGCCGAAGGCATAGTGGCGGGCAAGACGGTGATCCGCTCCCGCGAGGTGGAAGTGGGTCGTATTGAGGCGGTGGAGCTCAGCAAGGACTACAGCCATGCAGTGCTGAAGGCTCGCCTGACCAATGCCGCCGCCGGCATGCTCAAGAAAGACAGCCAGTTCTGGGTGGTCAAGCCCAGGATTGGCCGGGAAGGGGTGTCGGGTCTCGGCACCCTGCTCTCCGGCGCCTACATCGAACTGGCTCCCGGCAAGAAGGGCAAGGCGCGGGACGAGTACGCGATGCTGGACAAGCCACCGCTGGCCTCCCTGGATGCCAAGGGGTTGCGGCTCTCCCTGAGCAGCCGGGATACCCGTGCGCTCGGGGTGGGCTCGCCCATCAACTACCAGGGCTTCACCATAGGTCAGGTGGAAGAGGCGAAATTCCTGCCCGAGAAGAGTGAGATGCAGTACCAGATCTTCATCAACGCCCCCTATGACATGCTGGTGAGCAGCAACTCCCGCTTCTGGATGACGCCAGGATTCGAGGTCTCCATGAGCAGCGAGGGGATGAAGGTGAAGATGGATTCGCTGGAGAGCCTGCTCGACGGCGGCATCACCATGGGCCTGCCTCCGGGCTGGGCACCTGGCGAGCCAGCCAGGCAGATGGATGACTTCACTCTGTTTGAGGATCAGGCCAGCGTACTGGCCGGTAGTCTGGATCAGTTCATCGATTACGTTTTCCTGTTTGAAGACAGCGTCGGCGGCCTGCATCCGGGGGCGGCGGTGGAGTATCGCGGCATTCGGGTCGGTACCGTCATCTCGGCCCCCTATCTCATTGACGAGAAAGGGGTGCAGATATTCCAGAACCGGCAGATACCGGTATTGGCACGTATCGAGGTGCAGCGCCTCTCTCATCGCTACGCCAATGCGGAGAAGGAGCAGTGGCGCGCCCTGTTCGGCAAGCAGTTCCAGGAGGGGTTGCGGGCGACGCTCAAAACGTCCAGCCTGTTGACCGGTGGCAAGGTAGTGGATCTGAACTTCTATCCGGATGCACCCAAGTATCAGACCATCAAGCTGGCCGGTTATCAGGTGTTCCCGACCGTACAGGCCGGGTTGGACCAGATCGAGCGCAAGGTGAACCAGATCCTCGACAAGTTCGTCGATATGGACACGTCCCAGACCCTGACCCAGGTCAACCATACCCTGGCCACTCTGGACCAGACCCTCAAGAACGTCAGCGCGGTGAGCGCCAATCTGGACAAGTTTACCGGCCAGAGCGCGACCCAGCAGTTGCCGGTGTCCCTGAACGACAGTCTGAAGCAGTTGCAGCGCACTCTGCAAGAGTACGATGCCAACTCCCAGACCAATCAGGATCTGCGTCAGTCGGTACAATCGCTCAATCAGCTGATGCGTGAGCTGCAGCCACTGGTGCATTCGCTCAACGAGCAGCCGAGTTCGTTGATCTTCGATCGCGCCCGTCCCCGTGATCCCGAGCCCAAGCGAGGCCAATGATGAAAAAACCTATGATGACGCTGGTCTTGCTGGGCCTGCTTGCGGGTTGCAGTTCGGCCCCGACGGCGCTGCACTACTACTCCCTCGACACCGAAGCGCAGCAGCCAACCACGATGACGGCGCAACCGCAGCATCAGCTGGTGCTGCGCCCCGTCACCCTGTCCGGCCAGCTGGACAGGATCAGCCTGGTCTATCAGCTGGAAGGCAAGGAGCTGCACTTCGCCGAGTACCATCGCTGGGCCGGCTCTCTCGATGCCCAGCTCAATCAGCTGACCCTGAACGGCCTCTCCAGCCGGCTGCCCGGCTGGGTGGTGCGTCAGGACGGTGCTCGCAAGGGGCCTGTGCTGACCATCTCGGTCGAACGTTTCCAGGGGCGCCACGACGGGCGCGCGGTGCTGAGTGGTCGCTGGCGACTGCTGACGGAGGAGGGCACTGTCCTGCGTGATGTTCCCTTCCAGCAGGTGCGGGTGTTGCCAGAGGATGGTTATGGCTCCCTGGTCAGCGAACTGGGACAGGGCTGGCAGCAACTGCTCGACCAGATTGCGGCAGAGGTGCGAAAGGGCGCCTGAGGCCGCAGTCATGAATGAAAACGGGAGGCCAGAGGCCTCCCGTTTTTTATCCAGACACCGCGAACGCGGTGTCACGCACTTACTGCTGGGCTTCAGATACCCCTTCCACCTTGACCTCGACCCGACGATCCGGAGCCAGGCAGACGATCAGCTCACGCTTGGATTTGCTGGTGCAGCTATCGCCGGTGACAGGGGAACCCTTGCCACGTCCTTCCACATTGACCTTGCCTGCCGGCAGGCCCTTGCCGACCAGGTAATCGGCGACTGTTTGGGCACGCTGCTCGGAAAGCTTCTGGTTATAGGCATCCGAGCCGATACGGTCGGTATAGCCGATCACGGTGGCAACGCCATCCTTGGGTCGGGCCTGCTCAATCTGGCCGTAGAGGTTATCCAGCGCCTGCCCACCTTCCGCTTTGAGGGTCGCCTTGTTGAAGTCGAACAGCACGTCCGAACTCAGGGTGAACTGCTTGTCGACCACCACGGGTTCCGGTACGGGGGCTGGCACCGGGGCCGCGACCACGGGAGCGACCTGACCGAAGCGGTAGACCACGGCGACCGCCAGCAGGCCGTTGTCCATACGCAGCCCAGTATCATCACGACTGCCATATGGTGTGGAATATTGATATTCAAGACGGGCAGCCCACTCGCGGTTGAAGGCATACTCACTGCCTAATGCACCAACAAAGTTAAATCGACCATCCCCCCCCTTTAGGTCGCTGTTGGCTGCAGCATATCCACCACCAACACGACCGTATAGATCTAGGTTATCAGTGACAGGGAGTCCCAACTTCAAGGTCAGATGAACAAGTTGAGCCTGCACTTCATCATGGAAAGCTACTCCAGTTGTTGTGAAGGCATCATATTTATATTTACCTAGATAATCATAACCATATTCGATGCCTAGATTGCGGTTGACTTGGTATCCGGCAAACAAACCGGCCCCCAATGCATCATTTGTTTCATTGTCCAAAGCAAAATTATTGCTTTCATCAATACCATAGAAGTTGGACCAACCCAGCTTGGCGCCGCCATACCAGGTGTTGTCTTGTCCGGCAGCCTGGGCGTTGGCCGCAAGCAAACCTGAAACCAGCAAGGTAATCAGTGTTTTATTCATGTTGAGCCTCTGCAATTTCATATTGGGGGGGAGGTTGTTTTGAGGTCGCCTCTCCTTATGGGTCGGGGCTTATAGCACAGCCACAACAGATTAAAGGTAGTCGCTTTTCATGGGTTCTCAAGCAACTGATATAAAACATATTGTGATTATTATTGCCGCAGTTGGGTGGTGTAATTTGATCTCTGGAACGAGGTGGCAAGCAATAGGCAGGATCGCACCGAGGTGGGCATGAAGGGCAAGAGATAGGGCTGTGCTTGGCGCTGACCATCATCAGGCGGCGGTATCGTGCAGCGCTGTCGCTGATGGAGGTTGTCGTGACGAGGCAGAAGAGGGGCCGACCGAGTGTCGGCCCCTTGTCATCAGTGGGCGAGGAACTCGTACTGGCTCTCGATGAAGGTGGCGGCGCGCTCGCTCAGGGCGGCGTGCACGACCGTGGTTGGGTGGACCTGATCCCAGAACATCTTGCCCTCACAGTCGAGGGTGCTGGCGCTGCGGCGGGCCATAGGGCTGGCGACGGCCTGTGCCAGCAGCGGGTTGCCGGCGATGGCGAGGCGCTCCTGCGGGTTGAAGGCGGAGAGCTGGCTGTCAGTGCTGGAAGCAAACGGCTTCCATACATAGCTGCCACCGTAGCAGGCATTTTCTGTGTCGCTCAGGCCAAAATTCTGCGGATCACGCAGCATCTCGGCAAACTGTTTGTCGATCTCGAACAGTTTCACCATGCCGGTAGGGGCCAGCTGGCGTGCCAGGTTCAGCAGCAGCTGGTTGTGGTAGGCGGAGACATGGCTGGCCGCCTCGACCACCTTCTGGCTGCGGGCCGACGGGTTCTGGCCCAGATCCGGCAGGTTGAACAGCAGTATCTGCTTGGCACCGTTCAGCACCATGCGGTTGGCCGCATCGCTGATGGCGTCGCGCACCCGCTTGGCATCCTGTTCTGTGTTCCAGCCATAGGCCAGATAGTCGTTGGCACCGACCCAGAGGATCACCAGATCGTCCGGCTTGAAGCTGTCTTTTTGCAGGAACTGGGTGACCTCGTAGTCCAGGTTGTTGATGACCTGATACTTGGGATTCCAGGAGATCTTGTTGTAAGCCACTGCGGTGGCTCCGCCTTCCGCCTCGTTGGCGATGGTCAGCCCAGGGAACTGCTTGGTCAGCTGCTCCAGCCAGACCGGTCCGTTGGAGAAGCGGCCCTGATAGTACGGGGGACTGGATGGGAGGTAACCGCGCATCTTGCTGTACATCTTGCCGGTATCGGAGAGGCTGTCGCCAAACATCACTATCCGGGAGAAGGCGGGACGGCTGTCGGCTGCCTGAACTGTCAGCGCGGCCAATCCCAATAAACACACAAACCATTTTTTCATCTTGTTGTTCTCGTTGATTTGAAAGCAGGTGGTGCCTGCAGGCTATTCCTCGATAGGCAAACGGGCTGGGAAGCTGTTTTGCCATCTTGCAGGGTATCCAGCCGAATTAAATTTCGCAGCAGGCGGGGATGATTAAATCGATTACGCTCACATCCCCTCACCCAGATGGGGAGGCTTCACGTTTGTTTCACGCCCCGGCGTGCACACTGCTCCCGTACCCAATGACAGGAGCATGAAATGAACAAGGCAAGCGTAATCGGTCTGTTGACCCTGATGTCCATCTCTTCTTTTGCCATGGCGGCCTATACCGGCCCGCAGGAGCAAAACAAGGTGTCCGTCACTCAGTTGAAGGATCTGGCCGATGACAGCTGGGCCACCCTGGAAGGGAAGCTGGTCAAGCACCTGGGCGGCGAGAACTACATGTTCCGTGACGCCAGTGGCGAGGTGGAAGTCGAAGTGGATCAGGATGTGTGGCGCGGTATTGAAGTGGGCCCGGACGATCTGATCCGTATTCGTGGCGAGGTGGACCACAGCTGGAACAAGACCGAGGTAGAGGTGGATAGCCTGGAGAAGGTCGGTGCAGCACCGCAGAGCAAGGGCGGGTTCATCGCCAAATAAGGCTTGAACTTGCACGCCAGACGTAAAAAAGGGCGCCTCCATGGAGGCGCCCTTTTGCTGTTTGTCTGTTTAGCCGGTGCGGGCCAGCGTGCGCTTGAATCCCTTCTCGGCCTGATTGACCTTGTAGAGATAGCGTCTGGCCTCCGCCTTGGGATGCTGTTCGGTCAGGATCTGGTACACAGCCTCGGGGGAGAGCTGGTTGATCATGCCGGGCGCGGCCTTGCGGTCGCTGGAGAAAGTATTCAGCACTCCGCCGGCACCGCCGTTGTAGGCCGAGATGACGGCATAGCGGCGAGAGAGCGGATCCTGAATGTCCACCAGATAGACGGTCTGCAACAGGTGCAGGTAGGCAGTGCCCACGTCTATGTTGTAGGCAGGATTGAACAGGTCCTCCCGGGTCGGCTGGCCGTTCTTGCCTTTGACCCGCACGTAGACGTCCCGTCCGGCGGTGGCCGGGATCACCTGCATCAGACCATAGGCGTTGGCGTGGCTGACCGCATAGGGGTTGAAGCTGCTCTCGGTCTTGATCACCGCGTAAATGAGGCTCTCGGCGACCCCGTACTTGCGGGACGCTTCCCGTATGATGCCGGCATACTTGTAACCCCGTCTGTCCTCGTGGTTGGCCACCATGGGGATATCGACGAAGAAGATGGTGCGTATCCCCAGGGTCCGCTTCTTCATCGCCGTGCTGAGCAGGTAATCGGCGTAGCGCTCGGCGCGCCAGTCGAAGCGGATCGGCTGGCCCAGGTTGTCCAGCACCTGACCATAGAGGAAGGGTTCGCCGCCGGGCAGGATTTCACGGTCTGAGTAAAGATCCACTTCTGCCGGGTCGTCCGGGGTCAGCAGGGTTTCTATGATGGCACGGCGCAGGTGGGCACGGGGGTCGATCCCGGAGACGGTTTCCACCATGATATGGCCGCTGGAGAAGTCGATGTGAGCCCGGCTCTTGTACTGATCCGTGTATTTGACGTAGTCAAATTTACCGGCGAACAGCGCCTCGCGCCCCCATATCTCGTTCACGTTATGGGAGAGTGCGCTGATCATGTGTTCGAAACCGCGAATGTCCTTGCCGTTGACCAGATCATCATCCTCACTCCCGCTGGGCTTGGGGGAGGATGAGCAGGCAGAGAGAAACAGCAGGGTACACAGCAGCCAAAAAATTCGGCCCATAGGATCCTCAAACTGGGCGGCGGGGCCGCCCGTCATTCATTGGCTGCGAGCTGTACCGCAGTCGATGGCCCACAGATACAACTCATAGGTCAGTCTGTGAACCGAGAGACGCATCGTCGTTGATTGCTCACAGGTACAACTCATAGGCCGGTCACTGGCTGGGAGGGGTATAACCGTCTATGGCCACTTCACCCGCTTCAAACAGGTAGCTCACCATCTCTTTTTCCAGCAGCTGACGATGCTCCAGATTCATCATGTTCAGCTTCTTCTCGTTGATCAGCATCACCTGCTTCTTCTGCCATTCGGTCCAGGCTTCCTTGCTGATGTTGTCAAAAATCCGCTTGCCGAGTTCACCGGGATAGAGTTGGAAATCCAGGCCCGGGCCCTCTTTTTTCAGGCGTTGGCAAAATACAGTACGGCTCATGTTGACCTCTATGGTTGTAAGTCCGGGTAGGCGAGCAGGCGGGCCGTGGCGGCAGCCAGACCCACCTCTGCAGGATGGCGTAAGTTATACCAGAGTCGGTTATCCGCTTCCATGAGCTGGGGGGCCGGTGGCGCATCCATTTCAATCAGGAAAGGCTGAATATCGAGATGGAAGTGGCTGAATGTATGCCGAAATCCGCTGAGTTCCCGATAATCATGGCCGCTCAGCCCGAGCCGCTGCATCAGCCCTTCGACCTCCGTCAGCGACTCCACCTGCGGGAAGCAGTAGAGCCCGCCCCAGATCCCCTGTGGCGGCCGCTTCTCCAGCAACAGCTGGTCGCCGTGACGAATGAGCAACATGATGCCAGTGCGGGCCGGAATGCTCTTCTTGGGCTTGCTGTTGGGATAGGCGGTGGGCTTGCCCTGCGACAGTCCCTGGCAATCTGCCTGCACAGGGCAGCGCTCGCAGGCGGGTTTGCTGCGGGTGCAGACGGTGGCCCCCATGTCCATCATGGCCTGGTTGTAGTGGGCTACACCGAGCTTGGGCGTGAGGCGGATGGCCAGTTCCCACAGATCGTTCTCCACCTGTTTCTGGCCGGGCCAGCCCGGCAGCGCCAGCCAGCGGGTGAGTACCCGCTTCACGTTGCCGTCCAGAATGGCGTGGGGCTGGCCGAGAGAAAGGGAGAGCACGGCACCCGCGGTGGAGCGGCCGATCCCCGGTAGCGCCATGACCTCTTCCAGCCGCTCCGGGAACAGGCCGCCGTGCAGCTCGCAGATCTGCCGGGCCGCCTTGTGCAGGTTGCGGGCGCGGGCGTAATAGCCGAGCCCGGTCCAGTGGTGCAGCACCTCGTCGATGGGGGCATGGGCCAGGGCCTGCACGTCGGGGAAGCGAGCCATGAAGCGTTGATAATAGGGGATCACGGTGGCGACCTGGGTCTGCTGCAGCATGATCTCGGAGACCCAGACCCGATACGGTGTCTTGTCCTGCTGCCAGGGCAGGGTCTTGCGGCCGTGGATCTGGTACCAGTCCAGGATCCGGGTGGCGAAGGTGGTGTTGTCTGAATTGCTCACATGGCTCTCATGTTATTGATTAAAAAGGGGAGCTCTCAGGCTCCCTCTTGAAATGGCCGCCAAATCAGCGTGGCTGATCTGGCCTTTGGGTCGCAATGGGATCAGCCACGCCAGTCCTGCAGCGCCTTGAGGCTGACGTTCTGGCCCGCCACCTGCAGGATGATGTAATCCTGGGCGATGGCGATCAGGGTCAGTCCGGGCGCGACTTCGCTGCCCTCGCGAAACTCACGTCCGTTCAGCATCACGGCCCGTTTGGCCGGGTTGGACGAGAAGACGTGGGAACCGTAGGCCAGGGCGGGGATCCGTTGCTTCAGTTCCTGCGGCAGGGCGCTGATTGGCATGGCCTGAGGTTCGTTCTGGGCCTGTGGCGCCGTATCCTCCATCAGCGGTGTGCTGTTGAGTGCATTCAAAATGCGCTCGGCCAGCCCCTGACTGGCGTTGGCGGCAGGGGCACTGTCATTGGGGGCGACTCTGGGGCGCACCACGGGTTCCGGCAGCGGCGGGGGCAGCGGGCGGGTGATCATGGGCCTGGGTTCGACCCGCACGAATGGCGGCGTGACCACCTCTTTCACCTCCACCGTCTTCTCGATGGGGCGGTTGTTGAGCAGGTGCCAGCCATAGTTGGCGCCCGCCCCCATCAGCAGGGCAAGCGGAGCCAGCAGCCACCAGATCCAGCGCCGGTTCTGCTCCTCTTCCTGAGTGACGGGCAGCCCCATCGCCGGAATATGGGGGGTGAACTGGGGCTGGTCGGCCCGGCGCAGTGCCTTGAGCAGGGTAGACATCAGGAAGCCTCCTCCGACAATGTGGCCATGGGCTCATCGTTCATGGTATCCGGCTTGGCCGGTGTGCTGGCGCGCTGGGACTCATCTTCCAGCTTCGGCATGGGTTCACCGGCCATCACGTTGAGGCGCAGCAGGGTATTGCTGCCGGCGATGCCGTCCGGGTTGAGCCCTTGCTCGCGCTGGAACTGCTGCAACTTGCTCTTGAGCTCGGCGTCGAAGCGACGCACCTTGCGATCCGGCTGTTGCAGGGCACGGCTGAGGGCGTTGTCCAGCCACTGCACCTGGGTCGCCCCGGCATTGTTGCCGATCAGGGCGACGCCGCCCTTGGGCATGCGCCAGAGCAGGGTGTAGCTGCCGCCCCAGAAGTCGGACAGCCACTGCCTGTCCACTTGCCAGCTCTGGTTGCCGATGAGCAGGTTGGCCTTGTCCGGCCCCAAGCTGACCAGGGTTGCGTAATAGATGCCGCCCGTCTCGTCGGTCAGGCTGATGAGGGCCGGGTGCTGCAGGGCCTGCAGCTCCGCCAGCGAGGCGTCCCCCTCCTGGCAGCGCAAGCCGGCGCGCGGTGCGTTGTCACAGGTCGCCTCCTCCAGCTCGGTCTGGTAGCCCCACACCTTGTAGAGATTCTGCATGGCGCTATCCGGCTCCAGCGCCTGATTGATGGCGCGGGTCAGCTGCTCCTGCTGCTCCGGGGTGTCGTCCACCTTGACCGGCACCTCCACCTTGATCACGGGGCGCTCGGGGAAGAAGCCGAAGAACTGCCAGCCCCACCAGCCGGTCGCGACCAGCAAGGCCCCTGCCAGGGCGACCATGAGGCCGGACTGCCAGGTGCCTTCGTCGCGAATGCCGCTCACCTCATAAGCCGCCAGGCTGATGTCGCCGTGCACTATCTTGTGGCTGCCACGGGCGAAGGCGGCGATCAGGGCGCGATCGCAGATGAGGTTGATGAGGCGGGGAATGCCGCCGGAGAGGCGATGCAGGGTCTGGAGCGCCTTGGGGGTAAAGATGGGCTGCACGCAGCCCGCGACCTGCAGCCGGAAGCGGACATAGGCATCCACGTCCTGATGCGACAGCGGCAGCAGGTGATAACGTGCCGTGATGCGCTGGGCCAGCTGGCGCAGCAGGGGCTGGCGCAGCATCTGTTGCAGCTCTGGCTGACCGATAAGCACTACTTGCAGCAGCTTCTTCTCGTCGGTTTCCAGATTGGTGAGCAGGCGCAGTTGCTCCAGCACGCCGGGCAGCAGATGCTGGGCTTCATCCACCAGCACCACGCTGCGCTTGCCCGCCGCCAGGTTGGCCAGCAGGTGATCGCGAATGAGATCGAACAGCAGCTTGAGACCGGCGTCCTTGTCGTACGGCAGCTGGAACTCGTCACAGATGGCCGCCAGCAGGTCACGCTCGGTCAGGGATGGATTGAGGATGTAGGCGATCTCGGTCTCGGCCGGCAACTGTTGCAGCAGGCAGCGGGAGACGGTGGTTTTACCGGTTCCCACTTCCCCGGTCAGCAACACGAAGCCTCCCCCATCCTGCAACCCGTAGTTTAGGTGGGCGAGGGCCTCCCCGTGACGTTCACTCATATAGAGGTATTTGGGGTTGGGCGAGATGGAGAACGGGGGCTCCGACAGACCGAAGAACTGTGTGTACATAAGGATCCATTCCATTGTTATGGGCGGCAGGTTAAAGCCTCCCCACTGGGATGTCAAAGACCCGGATGCCATAAGGGGGGCTGGCGCGGCTGGCAGCCACAACCGCTGTTTTTATCGAGTGTGATCTGGTTGTCGTGAGGAGGGGGTACAGCGCCTGTCGGGGGATCACGGTAGCGTGATTGGGGGGGAGTGGCGGTGTCATCGTGCCCGCCAGACAAAACCGGTATAATCGAGGCAGGTTTATCAAGGGAGACAGAGATTGCAGACTTATCTGGTTGGGGGCGCGGTGCGGGATCGCCTGCTGGGATTGCCGCAGGGCGATCGGGATCACCTGGTGGTGGGGGCGACCGTGGAGCAGATGCTGGCGCTTGGGTTCACCCAGGTTGGCCGCGACTTCCCCGTGTTTCTCCATCCCAAGACCCAGCAGGAGTACGCGCTGGCCCGCACCGAACGCAAGCAGGGCCGCGGTTATACCGGGTTTGTCTGCCACGCCTCCCCCGAGGTGACGCTGGAGCAGGATCTGCTGCGCCGGGATCTCACCGTCAATGCCATCGCCGAGGATGAAGAGGGTCGGCTGCATGATCCCTACGGCGGCATCCAGGATCTGGAGCGGCGGGTGCTGCGTCACGTCTCCCCGGCCTTTGCCGAGGATCCGCTGCGCATCCTGCGGGTCGCCCGCTTCGCCGCCCGTTTCCATGCCCAGGGCTTCGTGGTGGCTTCCGAGACGCTGGCGCTGATGCGCGAGATGACCGATGCCGGCGAGCTGGCCCACCTGACCCCGGAGCGGGTCTGGAAGGAACTGGAGAAGGTGCTGCTGGGCGAGACCCCCCAGATCTTCTTCGAGGTACTGCGTGAATGTGGCGCCCTCAAGGCGCTGTTCCCGGAGCTGGACGCCCTGTTCGGTGTGCCGGCGCCCGCCAAGTGGCACCCGGAGATAGACACAGGCATCCACACTCTCATGGTGCTGGGGCAGGCGTGTCGCCTCTCCCCCGAGCTGGCGGTGCGCTTCGCCGCCCTGTGCCACGACTTTGGCAAGGGGCTGACCCCGCCCGCCTTCTGGCCGAGCCACCACGGTCACGGCCAGAAGGGACTGCCGCTGATCCGCGACTTTTGCGAGCGTTTTCGGGTGCCGAACGACTGCCGCGATCTGGCGCTGTTGGTGAGCGATCTGCACACTCATATCCACATCGCCTTCGAACTCAAGCCCGCGACCCTGCTCAAGGTGTTCGACAAGGCGGATGCCTGGCGCAGACCCGAGCGTTTCGCCCAGCTGCTGGACGCCTGCCGCGCCGATTTCCACGGCCGAACCGGCTTTGAGGAGCGGGTCTATGCCGAGCCCGATTATGTGGCCCAGGCGCTCGGCGCAGCCCAGGTCGTGCCCGTGAAGGAGATAGTTGCAGCCGGTTTCAAGGGCGAAGCCATTCGCGAGCAGCTCGCCAAGCGCCGGCTCGATGCCATCAGCCGGGTGCGGGACGAGTGGACCTTTATCGAGGAGTAGGCGCGGCTTCTGCCAGCTGTCCGCCATGAAAAAGCCCGGGTCAGTGACCCGGGCTTTTTGCTGAGGCGTGCTTCAATAGGCGCGGGCTGGGGCTGTCGGCCGAGGATGTCGCTGCCCGGGCAAGGTCCGTTCAGGGTTCGCCCGGGCCGAAACGGCCGTGGACGGGGTCGTAGAAATAGGCCTGGTAGTCGAAATCTATGTCCTTGATGAAGGGGTTCTCCAGCCGGAACAGGCGGCGGGTGTTGAGGTGGGCGAAGGTGAGTGAGGGCTTGAAGGTCTTGAGCCAGTGCGCCTGCAGCGAGCCGTCTCGCCAGGCGGCCTTGAGCCCGGCCTGTACCCGCTGGATCGCCTGCCGATTGGCATTGTGGGTGAAGAAGACGCGGGGCAGGGGGTAGTAGAGGGCTATGTTCTCATCCATGACCAGCCCTTTTATCCCCTTGTGGTTCAGCTTCTCCTGAGGCAACTCGTTGATCCCGCGGCAGAAGAGATCGAAGCGGCCACGTGCCACCATCTTGAACAGCTGCTCGTAGCCTTCCACCTCCTGCACCCGGAACCCGGCTTGCTGCAGGATCTTCACATCAAGCCAGCCCTTGCCCTGACCCAGGTCGAACTTTTTCAACTGCGCCAGGCTGGTCACCCTGGCGACGGCGTTTTTCTGCTGGGGGCTGACGAAGCAGATACGGTAGCTGACGATGCCGAGATGGATGGGAAAGCGCACATAGTCGATGCCGGTCATGTCACGGTCTGAGTGGTAGCTGTCCATGGCAAACAGGTTGGGGTAGTCGTTGAAGCGCAGGCTGATCCACATCCTGGCCAATGTCATGGGCGGGGCGGCTTGCAGACGATAGTCGCCGTGGGGGGGGGGGGGGGGGGGGGGGGCGCCCCCCCGGGCGCCACGACGGCTCACCTGCTGGAGCGTCAACCCAAGCTGGCCGGCGTGGTGGCTGTCGATGCCGACGAGAACCGCCTCAAGCGGGTGCAGGAGAAC